>JANJFQ010000005.1 GCA_025435355.1 Candidatus Methanophagales archaeon
ACGAGGAAGAAGATAGAAAGGAGTAAGGGAAGAATAGAAAACAGGCTTAGAGAGCTTAATGTGCATATACCTTCGGATGCGAATTTTTATATTTTGGACGTGGTAAAAGCGGAGGAAGTGAAAAGAGAGCTTTTGAAGCATGGACTCCTGGTGAGAGATTGCACCTCTTTTGGCTTGCCTTCTTATATAAGGTTTTCAGTGAGAAAGGATGAGGAGAATGAGCGGTTAATAGATGCATTGACTGTGCTCCCTGTGGACTTATGAATACTAAAACATAATTTTAATATTTTTACCGCTTTGGATATAATAAATAATGAGATAAGACATTCCAATTTTTTTCTTGGCTAATAAATACCAAAGAGAGTCATGGTTAGGAGATTATTTTTTAATCTCTTATTTTAAAATCGTCAATCGTTTTAAATCCTGCTCAGTCCATTTAGCCTGTTTTTCAATCATGCTCTCAATGGTCATTTCAACCACTTCTCTTATGTTTTTTAATGCTTCTTCTTTGGTGTACCCCCCGGTAGCTCCTCCTTTATCTTCAAGGGCAGGACAATATGCATGCCACCGCTCTTCATCAGGTTCAACCACCACTTTGAGTATACTTTTTCAGACACTCCCTCCTCTTCAAAAGTTGCCATCTCATTCAATATTTTGCAAGCTGCCAAATTTTTATGAGAAAAGCTTGCGGCAACGCCCATCATCGTTTACCCCAGCACCTACACCGAGAATGTGGATGTGAACAAAGACCACCTGACCATCAAATCGGAGAGCTGGACTGAAGCAACGATCGCTCAGGCTGCAAATTCAAATACAAATGATCATGTCTTTATATAATTGGATGTATTATAATATTATTAAGTGTTGATGAGGTAAAGGAAAAGGAAGAAAAGGAATGACCATAGAACGTATTAAAGTGAACGAAAATTACCAGCTTACCATTCCCGAAGAAATACGAAAGGAAATCTTGATAGAGGCAGGCGATGAGATAGAGATGGTGGTCAACGAAAAGAAGGAAGTAATTATTTGTAAGGTGAAGAAGGGACCTGTGGAGGATAGCTTTGGAATTTGGCTAGGAGAAAAAAGCGGGATTGATTATGTGAATGAGATCCGGGATGACGCTGAGCAAAGGTTGAAGGAGAGAGGCATTGAATGAAGTTGTTCTTGACACAGATATACTAATTGATCACTTGCGTGGTCTTGAAAAGGCAAAAGAATATCTTAAGAGGATAGAAAATAGCAAAGTACGTGGGGTTATTTCGGTTATAACAGAAGCGGAATTAGCTGCCGGGGAAAGTATGAAAGACATTTTAGTGCAGATGAAAGTTAGGAGGTTGGTAAGATTCTTAGAAAAAGTTGAAGTCACTTCAGAAATTGCGTGGATGGCTGGTGAACTGAGGCGTGATTATAAATGCCGGTTGATGGATGCGTTGATTGCAGCGACTGCCATGAATTTGAACTTAAAACGGGTGACCAGAAATGTTAAACATTATGAAAAGATTACAGGGCTGGAAGTAGAGGAACCATATTAAGGAGAGTCGGTCAATGCCTCAGAAAGAGCATCCGTAAACGGATTAAAAAAGAAATTGGAGATTGTAGATGTTGATCTGCATCTAAAGCTGAACATTGACTGTATTGTCGGTAGAAATTTATTTGGCGAGATAGACATTCATTTATTGAAAAAAATCGGAAGTTTTATATCCACTTTTCTTCCATCATAAAAGTGGGTGGTGAATCTAAAACAAGAAATATTACGACTGGATACCCGCAATAAGGCTATGGGCGTGATAAAACATGGAAATAGAGAAAACGAAAAAATACATTGTAGTGTATGGAGATTTCAAAGTTTTGAGTTCTGCGGTTTATAACGGTGGTTTCGTTAGTGCGAAAACGATAATAAATTTGAACGTGAGCAATGATTTTACAGGAAACGCTTTTGAAATGTTCGACTCTTTCGTTAAGGAAAGGAGTTTAGGAGAAAGAGAAGTAGTTGGAATGATGACTGCGGTGCCAATGGAGAATGCGGTGATTCAGAAGAAAAAGGATATAACGGCTATTATAACTGCCGGGATATCTAAATCGCCTTCAAAATCAACTTCGACGATAAACATAATTTTAATGATAGAAAAGGACTTGTCTCAATCTGCAATGGCGAATACGATAATTGTAGCGACAGAAGCGAAAACAGCGGCTTTATTCGAGCTTGACGTGAAGAATGAGCACGGTGACCTGTTCACTGGCGACTCTACGGATTCCGTGGTTGTTGCTTGTTATGGTTATAGGAACGAAAAAGCAGGTAGTGAAAATGAGGAGATATTTGCAGGTAAGGCGACGAAGTTAGGAAGGGCTATATACGAGGTTGTGAGGGAAGGAGTAAAGGAAGCTCTTTTTCGGCACGATAAGTTAAAAGCGGACAGACAGATACTAAAAAGGCTGGAGGAGCGAGGGATACATTTAGAGGATATGGTGTCAACGGCTTTAGAACTTTATACACCCGCGGAAGGAGAGAATAAGGATATAGCGGTGATAAAAGAACGACTTGAAGAAACGATAAAGAAAGAATGTTCGGATGTGAACGTGGCATTGCTACTGGCATCGGCATTTCGCATGGATGAGGAAGAGATAAGAAGTGGTAGAGCAGGAAAGGCGGGAGAAGCCGACGCAGTCTGTATTGTTGCTGATGAGCTAATAGGGATTAACATAGCAGAATACATAGGGGGTAAAAAAGCGCTTTTTAATTTCTTTTATTATGATACGAGGAAGCCGGGGATATTGAGCCGGTTGGATGTGTTCATGGACGATGCTATCGGTGGACTGATAGCCGGGTGCATGAGTAAGATGTTAGGATAAGATTGTTATGCGGATAAAATCAATGCTTGATGTAATCAGTTTCTTAACGCAAATACCGGTAAGAAGGGATATAAAAATAGAAGAAGTAGCAGCTAAAAGTTACCTCTTCCCTTTCGTTGCTTTATTGATTGGTGCTCTGGTCTCGGCAATAGCATTTCTTTCTTTCGGTTCTTTACCGGATGAGATTGCGGCTTTGCTCACTCTTCTCTCTATTTATCTCATTACAGGTCTGATGCATCTGGATGGTTTGGCGGATTTCTTTGATGGTGTAATGGCAAGTGGGAGTAGAAGAGAGAAGATAAAAGCGATGAAGGACGTAAAAATAGGGATTTCTGGTTTGTTCTCTACCGTCATCATCCTTCTTTTGAATTTATTCTGTATAAAAACTATCTGTTCAGGAACGACAATCCAAGATT
This sequence comes from Candidatus Methanophagales archaeon, assembly GCA_025435355.1. Lineage (GTDB taxonomy): Archaea > Halobacteriota > Syntropharchaeia > Alkanophagales > Methanospirareceae > WJOV01. The sequence goes on from JANJFQ010000005.1 coordinate 3,267, forward strand.
TTGCTCGTGTATTTATAATAGCAGAAGTATCCGCGAAAATAAGCATGAATACCTGTATGTTCTTCGGGAAAGGGTTTAAAGAAGGAATGGGTGATTTGTTTATACGCTCGCTTACAAAATCTAAATATGTGCTCGCACTTCTTTCTTCTATTCTCATTTCTTTAATTATTACCCAAGTTTCTTTTCTTTTCCTTAGCGTGCTTACAGGTATTATAGTCGCGGTTTTTATGTCCTATGTTGCAAAAAATAAGTTTGGCGTGGTAACCGGAGATGTAATGGGTGCTTCCAATGAAATCGCAAGATGCGTTACTTTACTTTTGTTTGTATAGCTCTTTTTTTTCATAGTTCCTTTATTCTCTTCTCAAATTCTTCATCCCACTCTTTTCTTATCCTCTCAATCTCCTCAGATGCTCCTTTTAACTTGTCTATCCCCCTTAACTTCGATAGTTTCACCACTGGCTTTAGTATCACCATCTCCTGTCTTCTTTCTATCAACAATTTATCGCCCTTAGATAGCCCCAGTTCTTTCCTTATCCATGCAGGAATGACAATTTGCCCCTTCGCCGACAGTTTTACTATTTCCATTTTTACCACTTCCCTATATATGTAAGAATGTTATTTAAAGTTTCACTCTATTATAAAGGAACTCTCTTTATTCCCTCCATATCATTAAACCCTTTATCAAAAAATCATCCATTGACAACGCCCTTTTCAAAATATTTGAAACTTCCGAAAGATGGACAATAAAATCTCCTCTCGAAATCGTTCCAATCTTCTATGTTCATCCCCAGGTCAGCGCTGTCAAAGAATTTAGTTAGATATATCTTCTTTTTTGGCACTATATTCAAATAGCCCTTTCCTTTTATTACAAATACTTCTTTGCTCTCTTTTAGTTCTTCCGCTTGTTGGTTCAATATTTCCTATTCGTCTAACTTATCCTCTATCTCTTCAATTATTGCTCTGATCTCTTTTCTATTCACCAACACCATGTCTTTGGGCATCTTTCACCTCCACGTACCCCTTCAAATTTAAGCACTGAAAGCTTATCCAGGTATTCCCCTGTTTTTGCATCTTGATTGCACATCCGATCAATCTCTTGAACTGTTTTAAAGGACAATGCAAGTCTTGCCGCATCTGTTTCCGAAAATGTCTTTTTCAACTCGACTTTTACTGCTTCTGGCGACACAGCAGCATCGCATAGATATTTTTTCTTTGGAAAAGAAAGCTTGACCAAAGAAACTATTATTTTTAATCAAACTTTTTTTAAAAAAGTTTGAATGATTGCGATAATCCTTGCAGGAGGAAAGAGCAGCCGGTTGGGTAAAGATAAAGGGGTTATAGCGATAGGAGGCAAAAAGATGATAGATATAGTTATAGAAAGCGTAAGAGAATCAAAAGCGGAAGATTTATTCATCGCCACTTCTACAAACGCCCCTATGACACGAAAATACTGCGAGAGGAAAGAATATAAGGTAATAGAAACACCAGGAGAAGGTTATCATGAGGATTTACGCTATTTGCTAGTGCGTCATCCGGAATTCGTATCCATCGCATGCGATATTCCGTTCATAAAGGGCGAGCATATTAATGCAATTACTGATTTTTATTATGAGAAGAGTAGCAACGTCAGTATTACAGGCGCAGTCCCGCTGGATAGATTACCTTCTTATGTGGCTCCATCTTATGTATTTGAATACGAGAATAGGGAATTAGTTGCATTTGGCTTGAACATCGTTACTAATGCGAAAAAGAATTTACCTTTTGTATTCAATGACCCTTTGCTCGCTATAAATATAAATACTGCTTATGATTTGAGGTATTTGTTTAGTGCCTTTTTATAACCACACGATTACACAGATTTTCACGAGAAATAGTGAAGATACAAGAAGTCAGAAATCACATAGATTTCAAAAAATTCAAAAATTCAGGCAATTTCTGAGCTTTTGGCAATTTTTTATATCCGCTATACAATTACCCCTTTCCTTCTTTCTCCGCGACACCTGCTTCTTCGAACGTAGCCATCTCCTGCAGTATCTTACAAGAAGCTTCTACGATACCCATTGCAATAGCGGCTCCTGTCCCTTCTCCCAGGCGCATTTTCAGATCAAATAGCGGTTCGAGTCCAATATAGTCTAATATGGCACGATGCCCGCTCTCAACCGAGAGATGGGATGCAATGAGGTAATCCTTTACCATCGGTTTTAAGTCGTATGCGATAAGAGCAGCAGCTCCTGAAATGAAACCATCTATAACAACAGGGATTTTGCGCGATGCAGCAGCGAGCATCACCCCTGCCATTCCACCTATCTCAAACCCACCTATTTTCGCTAAAATATCTATTGCATCCTCTCTATTTGGTTTATTAACTTCTAAAGCTCGTTTTATTACTCCCATCTTCCTCTCAAGCCCTTCATCGTCTAAACCTGTTCCCCGCCCAGTTACTTTTTCCACTTCTTGTCCCGTCATAAAAGATACGACCGCGCTGCTCGGTGTTGTATTTCCTATACCCATGTCACCTGTGCCCACTATATCTACACCTTTCTCTATCTCGCTCTCCAGAACTTCTATTCCCGCTTCTATTGACTTTTTCGCATCTTCATAGCTCATAGCTGGTCCTCCTGTCATATTAGCGGTGCCATAAGCAATTTTCTTAACAACCAAATTTTGATGTGGCTCAATATCTGCTGCTACACCCATATCCACGACGACGACCCTTGCACCGATATGCCTTGCGAGAACGTTTATTCCCGCGCCTCCCCTTAAGAAATTATAAACCATTTGCGGTGTTACTTCCTGGGGATAAGCACTCACCGCAGCGCCGTGGTCACCAGCCATTGTTATTATCACCTTGTCCTTTACCTCAGGCATGAAATTCCCTGTAATGCCTGCAACTTTCACCGAAAGGTCTTCCAAAATGCCTAAACTACGCTGTGGTTTTGTGAGTGTATCCTGTCTCTCTCTCGCCAGTCTCATTGATTCCTGGTCAAGCGCCCCTATCTTTTCCATCACTTCTTTTATCTTGTCCATGAGATAAACCATAATATCAACCTTTTTTAAAGTTTTCAAAAGAAAGTTTGTTCAATCGCAAAAAACACATCCTGCGGTCTCTCTATCTCATAATCTACGTTTACAGTTATCAGAAATGCATTTTCATGATGGTCACCCTTCAATTTCCCTTCTTTCGTGTGCTCTGGCAACGTCTGTATTTTCGCCTCGCCAAAAGAGCAGAATCCATGATCTGAGATTACGATTAACCTGTTGTTCCCGTCTAAGAAACCAGTATCAAATATCAGTTCTCCGATCTTCTCATCCATTTTCTTATACCACTCAACAACGTAATCCTCACCCCAGTGGAAGTGCTGAATCCTATCCAGAAGTGTATAAACAGAAATGACAGAATCAGGCTTCTCCGCTAAAAGTTCTTTTGTCTTCTCTGTAACTCTTTCTAACTCCTCCTCCCATTCTTTTTCATTTGTAGGTAATCCAAAACCAATAGGCTTGAAATTTACTCCAAAAGAGTAAGGAGGCACGACAAAAGGCACGTTCAATGCTTTTACTTCCTTTCCTTCTTCATGTAGAATATCCCATATAAATTCCACTTTTATGTCTTCTCGCTTTACAATCTCGCCATTGACAACGTAGTTCTCATGTTTATGCTCCTCCAGAAGCTTCCCTGAGAACATTCCGCACCAGACAGATGCAGATATAGGCTTCTCCTTCAGGATGAGCTCTTTGCTCTTTCCCACTTCTATCAAACGCTTAAAGTTCCTTAACTTTTGCAAATTCGGATTTACGACACTCCACGTTGCCGCATCTATACCTAATACGAGGAATGTTCCCTGCTTTCTTTGGACTGCATTCATGGCTTCCAAACCACCAAAATTAAGTTATGTTCGTAATTAACTTTAAAGTGGTGCATCCAGAACCACCCCCGCACCTATACTTCGCCCATTTTTCACCAGAACGAACCTGCCGAGCTCTGGAACATCAACGAATTTCTCCACTACTAACGGTTCGGTAGCAAAAACAATTGTTGCCGCATCGTGCTCGTTTATCTCTTTCGGATACTTCTCCATCACTTCTCCAGTCTCTGAATTTATCTTTTCCTTTATCTCCTTTACTTCACATCTCACTTTTGCGGTTCCGCATCTTAGTTCCAATCTTGCTCCTTTTTTAAGATACTTATCAAGCAGAACAGCTTCGCCCAGAAATTTTTCCGCCGCCAAAGGTGGGTTTTCTACTACCCCACAAACATCTCCTCTATTTACCTCTCCGTTGATGACAATCCCAACGCAGTCCCCAGCTACTGCTTCCTCCAATTCACCCTCAAAGACCTCTATTTTTTCTATTTCCCCGTTTACACTTGTGGGTTTGAAAATTACTTTGTCTCCTTTTCTTAACATGCCCGATTCAACCCTTCCAACTATTGTTCTCTCACCATCTACCTCATAAACATCCTGGACAACAAACCTCAGTGGTTTCTCTTTTCCTTCCAGAGTCACGCCATCCAATGCCTCTATCAATGTTGGACCCTCGTACCAATCCAGTTCTTCGCTTCTGTGGTAAATATTGTCACCCTCGATAGCGGATACGGGTATGAAGAGCATTTCTTCTGTTCGGTAGTCAAAAGAATTTAAAAGCTCGCTTATTTGTTTCTTTACTGTTTCAAACTTCTCTTTATTATAATCCACTGCATCCATCTTATTTACAACCACAAAGACCTGTTTTATGCCGAGCATTTTAAGCAAGAACATGTGCCTTCCCGTTTGCTCTTGCACGCCTTCTTCCGCCGAAACGACCAAAACCGCTACGTCTGCATGCGAAGCACCTGTAAGCATGTTCTTTATAAACTCCTTATGCCCCGGCACGTCTGTTATCGTGTAGTAGTTCTTCTTGCTTTTAAACATTAAACTTACCGTGTCTATTGTCCTCTCTTCTTTCAGCTCGTCCTCAAAAGAGTCGAGGAAATAAGCGAACTCGAACCTGCGCTTATATTCTTCCGCTAATTTCTGTATCTCCTCCACTCTGTCGTCCATTATGCTCTCGCTGTCATAAAGCAGTCTTCCTATCAATGTGGACTTACCATGATCCACATGTCCTACGAGAACCACGTTCGTGTTCATCTTTCTACCCTCCAAAAACACTTCTCGCTCTTCCACCAATTTATCTTCCATTTTTACATGAGAATCTGTGTAATCTTGTGGTTACATATACCCAAGTGCCCTCAATTTTTGCATCATAAACGCCTTTTCCTTGTCCTGTGTGCGACCAGACCGTTCTGCAATCTTTGTCGTTCTCAGTTCTTCCACTATCTCCTCTATCGTCTTTGCATCTGAGTCTATTGGAGACGTGCACGGCTCGCATCCCAGGCTTCTATACCTCTTCCCGTCATTGGCAAAATACATCGGATTCACCGGAATATCCTTCTCCTGTTTTGTATATTCCCAGACATCTAACTCACGCCAGTGCAGGATTGGATGAACTCTCGTGTGAACAGTCTCAGCTTGACTTTGACTTTGACTTTGATACTGGTCCCACATTTCCAGTGGCTGGTCCCGGTAATTCCACCTGAACTCTTCATCTCGTGGTGAAAAGACACGTTCCTTTGCTCTTATCCCGTGCTCGTCCCTCCTTATTGCCAATAGCAGCGCATCAAACCCACGCTTATCCAGATATTTCATCAATGCTTCGGTTTTAAGAGTGGTGCAGCACTCAAGCTTACCGTCCTCCGGTCCAACCCCAGCTTTCATCGCATCTTCATTCTTCGCTATTACCAAATCCATTCCCCATTCCTCTGCAATTCTATCTCTGAACTCATACATCTGCTTGAACTTGTAACCCGTATCTATATGGATTACAGGAAAAGGTATTTTGCCAAAGAAGGCTTCTCTGCACAGCCATAGCACCGTAGTGCTGTCTTTTCCTGTACTCCACAGAACTGCCGGGTTCTCGAACTCTGCGTATGCCTCCCTTAGTATATATATGCTCTTATTCTTCAGTTCTTTCAGTCCCATTCTCTTCTCATCACCTCCACTATACTCACAAACATCCTATCGCAACAATTCCCGCAAAGGCAAGAATTAGAATCACTAACCAAAAATAGAACCAGAACATGCTTGGATCTTGAGCTTGAGTTTGAACTCGACCCCATGCCGTTAGCTCCCATGCACGCTCATGTAATACATATAGTACCAATCTGATCCCATGAAAGACAAAGGTAATTAAACTCGCTTCAACCCAACTCCCCGTGATAAAGTAGGAGAGCAAAATTAAAATTACAATTCCGAGCACACGCCAGGTGAACGATTTTGTCCAACTACGAACCCAAGAATCCGTCATTGTATTCCTGTTAATATTGATCATTTGCGCTCACTCCAAGTAACCCAAAGCTCTCAATCTCTTCTTTACCTCTTCTTCCTCTTCTTCGCTAAAAGTAGGTCCTTCTTCCTCGCTCTCTCCTTCTTCTCCGAGTACTTCTTCCAGAACAAAGGTAATGTATTCTTCTACGGACTGGAATTCCGTAGCATGAACTCTCCCTTCTATCTTTGCGTAAAGCTCAGCCGGTAAAAATACGGCTTTCTTTCCTTCTTCTTTTCTCTTTTTCTCTTCCTTCATATATAACCAAGCCTCTTCAATCTTTCTCTAATCGCTTTTACTTCTTCCTCCGTCAGCTTATCTTCTGCTTTTAGTTTACCGCTTGACGCTAAACTTCGCATTACAAAAACGATAAATTCCGTAACGCTGGAGAATCCCGTATCTTCTATCATCTCCCGCAGCTTTTCATATAGTTCCCTCGGTATCTTTATGGTAACCTTGTCGGTCATCTTTTACACTCTAATTGTAGTAATATTAGTATATAAATATCTATTTATTCCTTGCTGCTGAGAAAATCAATCTCACTCTTCTCATACCCGTCTTTCCGCTCTTACTATCGCCACTGCCGAAAAAAGGGCTTTAAACTTAACCTGCAAAGCCGCTGGTGGGATTTGAACCCACGACCTGCTGATTACGAATCAGCCGCTCTACCTCTAAGCCACAGCGGCAGTTGAACATATTTTTTGCGGACAGCAATATTTACGAAATATTTATATACTCATAAGATGTAAACATAAAATGTGTGAAACATGAAGAAAGAAGAGCTGGTACATTTGCATTTGTTATTGGCTCAATTGAAGAAGCATTGTGAGGAGAATGGTGTGGACTGCGATTTCGCAAGGTACAACGAGTTGGGCATCTCGCCTTTTCAGGTGCACCGAAGCAAAGAAGAGCACAAGCAGGCGGTTTTCGTCCTCGGGACTGAACTTGCATCGCTGACGGCGAAGAACAACAACAATTTTTTGGTGGGTAATAAATAGGTAATTTCAGTTCGACAGACCTTGCTCCCCCCCTGCGAATCCCTCTGCATATGTATGTGTATAGGCGTATAAAATGGAAATGGCTTCTTCCTTAACATCGCCGTAGGTTAGGTTACCTAAAAGGGGTAATAAAAGGCATTATCACCGACATAGTTCGTGTTAATTTCTAGGTAAGGGTGTTATCCGAGCGCGCGCAGGGGGTTAGAAGTAGCGGAATCTCAGAGTGAGCAGTGCGATTGATATGCCTCTATTATCTCCTTTCCTTCCATAAAGGCCATATCTCGCTCCGATGCGAAAGCTATTGCATTAGCCTTGGAAAGGGCATCTCCCGATTCACGGTCCAGCATCTCGCATATTACCATTACCGGGGATATACCCGCGAGCAACGCTAATGCCACGGAAAGTTCGGTCTGCCCTCTTCTATCTTCGAGTAGCCCATCCGCAGCCCTTAATATCGAAACATGCCCGGGGGTTCGGAATTCAGTGTAAAAGTCGTAAGAGTTACCGTTTAATACTTTCTCCACCGCCTCGCCTATCTTTTTTATCGTCAATGCCCTGTCTCTATCAGTTATGCCCGTGAATGTATCACGATGATTCACCCATAAGGAGAAGGAAGAGCGTTTATCGTATGAGAGATCACCCTTTTCTTCCACTATTTTTCTTAGAGAAGAGAAGTTACTGTTCACGTTTCTTAAAATTTCACTTATGAAGGGTAGACCAAGTTTTTCTGCCGCAACAGGATGAATAGCAACGCATATAAGCCCACCTGCCTCCTTTCTAAAATAAGCGACTTTTCTCGGTGTCATAAAAGAAGCGGGCATTACAATGTCAGTCTCACCCTCTCTATCCTCCGCATCGTATATTAACACGAGCTTCCCCTTTTTTACATCTTCTATACCCTTCTTTACTAACTCTGGGATGTTAACACTGTTCATGTCATCACCCTTGTTCTTATCTCATCTCCGTCCTTTAGTTGAAGTTCACATCTCAGGTAAACCTGAGAAATTATCTCCAGCACATCTTCTGGATAGTGTGTGCGGTCGGGAATGATAACGGCACTTTTAATCCCCTCTGCTCTATCGTTTATTATTTTACACGGGAAGCACTTGCCACCGCCAAAAGTCCTCTGTTCCGACTCAAAACCTTCTATCCCTATACCTTTCCACACGTCCAGAATCTCCCTCGCTGCTATACTTTGTGAGTCCAATCTAAGATTTAAAGTGCCAGGGAAAGGAGTAAAGCCTAATTTACCTTCGAATTGCCTTTTATATCCCTCCAGTGTTGTATAATATTCCCCCTCTCCCAAACCTGTAATCACGCATCCAACGAACTCGAACTCGACATTCTGCGTAGAAAAAAATATCTCCTGGTATTCGTAACATTCTTCTTTCAGGTGTTCTATCCCACTTCTTGTTAGCATTATCCACTGCCCATCCGCAGTTATTCTTCTGTGCACGAGACCTTCCCTGTCAAGCTCCTGGAGTCTCCTTGCAGCAGTTTGTACGCTTGATTTAATAGCTCCGGCGAAATGAACAGAGGACAACCTAACGGGTTGTTCTACCGCACCTAACAAAGCAAGTTTCCTTAACGAAAACATCATGTCCCCGCTCATCTTCATCTTCACCCATCTCAATTTTGAGATATATCTCATAAATAGGAACCGGGTATATATAAAGCTGTTGAAATGGAAAAATTTATAATGTGGAATTTCAATGATAACCGTAGAATGAGCGAAGAAAAAGAGAGGATAGTTAAGGAAGTAATGGAGGAATTGGGACTGAGTGGCGGAAGTAAAAAGAGATTGTTGGGTAAGTTCGTGGAAGAATACGGATATGATGAGGCGAAAGTGAAGTATAAAGCAAAACGAGCTTTTATAACAGAGCGATATGAAAGAGAGAGGGAGAGAGAAATGGAGTAGATTTTGCCCGAAGTGTGGTAAAAAAACAGATGAACTTTTTGATTCTTTATGCAAAGAGTGCTTCACGAAAGAGATAAGGTTAATTGACGTGGAGAAATTTGGGATAAGAGTATGTGTGTGCGAGAATTGTGGTGGTTATTTCAAAGGTAAGGGTAAAGAGAGAACGAGCATAGAGGAAGCGGTTGTGGATTCGGTAAGGAAAGAAATAAGAAAGCGGTATGGATGCGAGTGTAAGGTTGAAGTGGCGGAGTTGGGAAAAGAGATAAAAGCTGATGAGAATAAAGCGAGTGTGTTTTTGGATGTAAAAGCGGAGATGGAAGGTGTAAAAATAGAGGAAAGTGGAGAAATAGAAGTTATTTTTAAAAAAGAGACTTGTGATAGGTGTAGTAAGATAGCAGGGGGATACTACGAGGGTATAGTGCAAATAAGAGCGGAGGATAGAATTCCAACGGATGAAGAACTTGCTATAGCTGAAGAGCTTGCGTATTCCTTGTTAGGTGAGGCGGATTTTGTTTCTGAAGAGAGGATGTTGAAGGAGGGGTTGGATATCTATGTCAGCAGCATGGAATGTGGTCGCAGGATTTCAAGGTGGATAGTGAATAAATTAGGTGGGAGTTTTTCAGAGAGTCGAAAATTGTATGGAAGGAAAGACGGCAGGAATATATACCGTGTGTCCTTTTCTGTTAGGCTTCCAGGGTTTGAGGAAGGAGCGTTGGTGGAAATAGAGGATAAAGTACTTTCAGTGGAGAAGGTGATAAAAGGAAAAGGAATAGAATGCGTGGATATGAACACAGGCCAGAGAGTGTTCTTGAAGAAGAAAGAAACGAAGAAGGCGAAGCGAGTGTGAAATCACTTTCTTTTATATTTGTTCTGACTTCTTGTATCTTCACAATTTCTCGTGGAAATCTGTGTAATCTTGTGGTTAGCTAAACAAATACGATTTTTTAAACACTGTTATCTTTTCTCTTTTATGCTTCGAAGCTTCCATCATCTGTTTTACTCTTGCCACTAATTTCGGATCGCAATCGCTAAAATTTCCTCTTTCCATCGCTAAGATGATTTTATCCAGCTCATCATAATTCATTCCTATCTCGGATTCGTCTGTTTGACCCTCCCACAGGCCTGCACTCGGCATCTTCTCTATTATTTCTTTTGGAATATCAAGCTCCTCTGCCAATTTCCTTTCTTCCGTTTTCAGCAAGTCGCCAAGCGGCAGTATATCAGCAGCACCATCGCCGTACTTGGTAAAATACCCAATAGAACGCTCGCTCTTGTTTCCTGTCCCTACTACTAAATAATTGAGTTTATTTGCGAAGTAATAAAGGCAAACCATCCTGAGACGAGGTTTCAGGTTAGCAACAGCAATATTTATTTCTCCTCCTCTTTTTAAATCTGCATCGTATTCTCGCTCTTCTAAGGTGTTCAAAAAGAATTTGAAAATATTAGAGAGTTCTATTTCCTTCGTCTCTATTCCAAATTTCTTCGCAACCATTCTCGCATGCTCTACGTCTTCTTCCGCGGAAAAACAGGGCAATATCAAACCAAGTGTGGTATCAGGAAAGGCTTTTTTGCATAATACCGCAGTGACAGTGGAGTCGAGTCCACCACTCATCCCTACGACCACGCCTTTAGCACTCGCCTTCTTTACTCTTCCTCTTATCCATTCGCTTATTCTCGATGCTAATTCATCCATTTTTACAGTTTTTGTTTTGGTTACTGAAAAATTTAAAACCCCCGTTATTATACATAATACTAAAGACCTTTATGGTAGTGAATAAAAAGGGGTGATATAAAAAGCCCGTTAGATAGTTTGTTTGAGAAAGTGATGGCAGAGGTGTAAAAGGATGAGAGGAAGGAAAATCGAGGAGATAGAAGGTTCATCCTGAGGGATGTATATATGCAATCTGCGGATATACCGATGTTATCGGAAATGCGTAATGAGAAATAGGTGTCAGCATAATGATAAAAGTATATGTGGATACCTCGGTATTTGGAGGATGTTTTGATGCGGAATTCAAGGAATCTGTAAACCTTAAATATGGGTATCCACTATTAGAACTAAGAAGTCCAAGGGAGGTGCTTTATGAAAGATAAAAAATTTGATGCTGTAAGGATGATGAGAGAGATTCGGGATAAGTTGAGTAAAAGATACAGTGAAGATCCAGAGGCTGAGAAGAGAGATTTGGAAGCTATAAGGAGAAAATATGAGATAAGGGGCTAAAAATGAGAAGGCGCACTTCCGATAACAAAGTGTATCTAGCTACGGTGCTTCGCACCTCTGCCCAAATTCCCCGAAGGGGAACTTCAGATACGCTTGTGACGTTGTGCGACATCGATCTCGTCATATGTTTGATTCATTCATCCATTGGAGGTGAGATTTGATGGTAACTCTTGAGACGAAGGTGAAAGTTCTTATCAATTTTATCAAGGCTCTAAATGTAGTCCTTTTTGTAGGTTCAGGTGCGTCCATCGATGCTCAGCTGCCAGGTTGGAATACCTTGGAATCTAAACTGCGTACTGCGCTCGCTGCCCAGCATATTGATACAAGAGAACTTGATGTCCTTCAACTCGCAGATCGTGCCAAACAGAAGATCAGAATGGAATATTATCAAATACTGCGAGAAGCCTTCCGAAACCCACTAGCAGAGCCTGGTGAGTTAGACGAACTCCTTTCATCTCTCCGCCCTTACTTTAGATTTGTTGTAACACCCAATTACGACAAGCTATTGGAAACGACCTTTCGAACTATACGCCTTGAGATAGACCCCTCAGTCACCACTAAATTGGAGAGAGCACGAACACTCTATCGAAGAGGGGGAGTTCTTTATCTATAAATTTAATGGCGATATTGATGACGAGCAGAGCATCGTATTGGGAGATGAGGACTATGCTAAGCAGGACTACGAGGCCCTATTTGATTTCCTTAGAGATTTCAAAATTCTTTACATAGGCTATGGATTCCGTGACCCGATCCTGGAACACTTTAGGCGGAAGGCAGAAATTAAAGATCCCTCGTGGAAAAGTGATGCTTTACTAATGATAAAGGAGAGTGACCGTGCCGATCAGCTTGTGGATTTGAGTTATCAAGTAGTCACGTTTTCCAGCTTTGAAGACCAAAAACATATCCTTCAACAAGTATGCGATTCTCTTGTAGAAAAACCATTCCGAACTGTACATCAATGTGTCTGTATACCTGCCGAGGAGATTTCAACCAATCGACTATTTGCCAGTGTTAGAGATTCGGTGCGGGCAGTGGCTGGTCGCTTGTTAATTCTTCATGAGAATTGGGAGTTAGGATGGGATGCGGATGACTTCGAGTTTGAAAGACTGGGAGAACATATCTTGCCGCTATATGCGTCACAACTTATAGATCAGTATGGGCATGAGATTGAACGGCCTTGGTGGGGTAAGCTTGCATATATGGGAATAGTGTATCCTCTGACAGAGAGACGAGGCAAGATCATTGGAGCTGAGACGAGCTATCGGAAGTATTCCGTGCTCTGGGAAAAATTGGATGACGTCAACCTGCTGACAGATACCACAATCAGAGAACGGTGGTGGCAATATGATATTAGGCGTAAGTTTGAGAATAGCGACTTACCTCATATCTTGTGTATGCACCTGGCTGTGGTGAGCAAAGATGGTAAACTATTGTTAACACGAAAGAGCAAAGATGTCCACTTTGAACGTGAGACTTGGTGTCCTTCGATGGAAGAACAAGTGTCAAATGGATTGGGTGAGGAGACTGCTGGTGATAAGCCAATGGACGAATCGCCTAAGGCGACTTGCCTGCGAGGGCTCGAAGAGGAGCTAAGGATTCCTAAGGAGTGGGTAAACAGTATTAGGTTCCACGCTTTCTGTACAGATTGGAAATACTCGGAGGTTGCTGTGATTGGGACTGTGTTGCTCAATGTTGATTTTAGTCAAGTATCTGCAACTTTTGGTGGGGAAGACGTGGGAGAATTTCAATTAGATCCAAAGAGGTGGATCCAGTATTGTTGGACACCTGCTCGGGTTGACAACGTTGCAAGGTTTTTAAGGAGCTCTAAGTATGGAGAGAGACCGGGCTTACGCGGAATTTGGCATTCTTCCGCTAAGTTATGGATGTTTTCGCTAATAGCGAGTATGGTCCAATGGGGATGGGCAACTTGGACGGAAGGGGAGTTAGCAATTTTGATGGACAGCGACGTCACCTAACACGGTGTAAAAGACTCCGCTTCACTCCGTCCAAATTCGGCTTCGCCGAACATCTTTTACACCGGGAACGTTATACGCCATGCCTATGGATAATCTTGATATTTGCAAAAGGGCTGTGATAGAACATGGATGTAGTAAAGTCTAAAAGCGGTACCCCAATCAGATTGACTGAGGAGAGATGGTTTCATATTACAGAGGAGCACTCAGAGATGGCAGGCTATTATTTTGAAGTCCTCGAAACGCTGGAGGAACCAGATGCAATTTATGAAGGTAAAGCGGGAGAATGTATAGCTGTGAAAGCAGTAGAGAAAGAGAAATATATTGTGGTAGTATATAGGGAATTAAGTAAAGAGGATGGATTTATAATTACCGCTTTCTTGACGAGGCGGAGGGGACAACTTGAAAGGAGGCGAAAGATATGGGAGCGGTAGAACTAAAAAGGGTATTGGATCTCGTGCCTGAATTGTTGGAAGTGCCATATCCGAGAATTTGGACATCATACGATAAAGAGGCTGACGTTTTATACATTAACTTCAAGAAGCCGAGCCATGCAGATGATTCTGAGCTTACAGATGATGATATCATAATCAGATATGAGAAAGGAGAAATTGTAGGAATCACTATACTCAATGCAAGCAGAAGGAGGATAGGATATGGGCACGGCGTATAACAGAGCGTATCTGGCTTCGGTGCTTCGCATCTTCGCCCAAATCGCTTTCAGCGGCTTCTCAAAACCCGGAAACGTTATATGAAATGGCGGTAAAGGAATGAAATGATGAGGTTGATAATCTGCATAGATACTTCAGTAATTGGTGGGTGCGTGGATAAAAAATTTCAAAACGGTTCAAGACAATTGATCAATAAATTTAAGCTGGGAGAAAAACATGCGTAAAATGAAAGAAAAAGGAGCAATTGCGATAATCCCAATAAAAGGGATGATTACGTCAGAGGAATCGATTTTCGGACTCATGTCGGCATCAACTGCAGTAATAAGAGATATAGAAGAAGTGGAGAAGAAGAGGAAGATAAAAGCGGTGATATTTGAGATAAATTCTCCCGGTGGGACGCCTTTTGCATCCAAGGAAATAGCAACCTGTATAGAAAATATGGAGAAGCCCGTAATAGCCTGGGTAAGAGAATATGCGGCTTCGGGCGCTTATTGGATTGCAAGTGCATGTGACGAAATTGTCGCGGATGAGCTGAGCACGGTGGGCAGTATAGGGGCTATGAGCATAAGACCAGACATCGGTGAGTTGATGAAGAAGTTTGGCATAGACGTTGAGACGCTAAAAACAGGTATGTATAAGGGCTTGGGACTGCCGTATGAGAAGCCGACGGAAGAAGAAAGAGAGTTGATGAAGAAGGAATTGGATGAGATCCAAAATAGTTTTTTGAATGCCGTAGCGAAGAACAGGAAATTAGCTGATGCGAAGGTAAAGGAATTATCTACCGGCAAGGTGTATTTAGGACGAGAAGGAAAAGAGATGGGATTGATTGATCATTTAGGCGGGAAAGAATTGGCAATAAGGATCGCGAAGGAGCGAAGCGGGATAAAAAGGGAGAAGATAGTAGATTACGGCGAGAGGAAGCGGAAAGGATTTTTGAGAAGGTTGATTGAGGATATGATGAGGTAAACATTTTCTGTTTAACTTCTTCTCGCCCACTGCATTTAGAATTTATAAGTCCACAAGGTATTGAGAAATTACAGGAGTAAGAGTAGATGCGGGGGTTGCTGAGTTAGGAAAAGGCGCAGGGCTTAGGACCCTGTCTCGTAGGAGTCCGCGTGTTCAAATCACGCCCCCCGCATAATTTTACCAGTAAGTGTATAATGAAGCTGGTCATCTTTTCCAATAATTTACATCAATTGCTGCAATGAAAAAAATTAACCTACTTTCCAAAAATTTTTAAGTAAACATGCTATATCCAAAATAATGACTAAATTAGAAATAAAAACTATCAAAGGACACAAATATCTCTATCTTAGAGATAAAGTAAAAGTTAACGATAAAAGCATAGCTGACTCTTTCTACGTCGGCAGATTAGGCAAAATCTCTGTGGATAGGTTCATGCATAAATTACATGAATTTGAAATAATCAAGTTAAATAAATACACGGATTACAAGCTTAAAAAACGTCACTGTGCGTTCCTTGACAAGAAACGAGCTTTAGGATTAGAAATTTTAGGATATGGGCATCAACTTTTCGCGAAATTATATCCTGATGAATTCAAACGTTATAGCCAGGCAGTTTTTGTTCGTTATGTCCAGGGGACAACAGCTATCGAAGGCAACACCATAACCCCTCGGCAAGCAGAGGAATTATTGGAGCATAGCACAACACCTGCAGGGAAATCTATGAGAGAAGTTTACGAACTTCTAAATTTCAAAGAGCTTGAAAAGTTTATTGAACTCTACGAAGGGGATGTTTCTGAGAAGCTAATCAAAAAAATACATACTATACTCATGCAAAATCTTCTTGAATCTGTTGGTGAATACAGACGCATCCAGGTTTATATTGAGAAAGCGGAATATGTGCCACCACCGCCCTTTGAGATACCCAATCTCATGAAGGAATTAATTGAATGGTATAGAGCAAATAAACGCAAATCACATCCTCTCGAACTCGCTATATTGCTACATACAAAATTGGTTACAATTCATCCCTTTATTGATGGGAATGGTAGAGTCGGGAGAGCTTTATTTAATTTCATTCTTAAAAGAACCAGATATCCTGCACTCTATCTGGGTTTAGAACATAGAGAAAAATATCTTGATGCCGTTGCTGAAGGGAACAAAGGGGAATATAAACCAATTATTGATTTCATGTATGAAATCTATTTGCAACAACATAGCAAAATTTATGAGGAGATAATAAAAAAGGTCCAGGATAAGGAAGCGAATGTTTTTTCAGAACACGAAAGATTAGCGAAAGAGTTTATTAAATTAAAGGGAACCGAAGCGGATATGAAATAAGCTGTGTGAAGGGTTTTTGGATAGTTTTTACCAGTAAATTTAAATCAAATTCACGCCCCCGCATAGATAGATTCGCCGTGGCAAAAGTATTTATCAGAAAAATGGATTTCCGAGCTATTGAAGAAGAAGTGGTGGAAGAGATAAGGCAAGGGCAAAAGTATAAGCAAAAGCCATTAATTCTGTTCATGCTCGGTGGCGTGGATGTGGGAAAGACATATACGGTTACTTCTATTGCAAACAGGTTTTATGAGCAAGGGCTAAAAGTGGCTGTTGTGGATGCCGACGTGGGTCAAAGTGATATAGGACCTCCATGTTGCATAGGCATGGGTATTCTGGAAAAGGAAATAAAAAAGCTTTCGGAAGTGCCTCTTCACAGCCTCTATTTCGCTGGAAATACATCGCCTAATGGGTGTATGCGAGAATGCGTAAAAGGAGCAGCGGCGGCTGTGAAGAAAGCGAAAGAACTAAATGCTGACTTTATAATCGTGGACTCAACGGGCTGGATAGAAGGAGAAGATGGGTTGAGGTTTAAGCTGCTCGAAATAAAGGAGATAAAACCTTCTTTTGTTATTGCCATCGAGAAGAACAATGAATTGGAGCATATCCTACCGCATCTGACTGAA
Source organism: Candidatus Methanophagales archaeon (assembly GCA_025435355.1). Classification (GTDB taxonomy): domain Archaea; phylum Halobacteriota; class Syntropharchaeia; order Alkanophagales; family Methanospirareceae; genus WJOV01. The sequence continues at coordinate 20,332 of JANJFQ010000005.1, forward strand.
AAGGTCTTTAGACTCCGGATGTCGAGTGAAGCGAGGAGCAGGACGAGGGAAGAGAGAAAATCGCTGCGTGAAAAGGCGTATAATAAATACTTCAGAGCAGCAAAGGACCGCGATTTTGAGTTCTCTATTTTAGAGTGGTTTCCAGAAGAAGGCAGAATATTGGGACTTTTCGACAGAATATGCGAAGGCAAAGATGGAGGTGAGGAAATTCTCGGGCTTGGGATATTGAGAAAGCGGGATTATGAGCGAGGCAAGGCAGTGGTATTTACACCGGTGGATGCGGAAGACGGTATAACAATAAAATGGATAAAACCGGGTGGTGTGAAGCTAATAAAAGTAACTGAAGGATTTAAAGAGTTTAATTCTTCTCAGCCACGGGATTGGGGCATGACGCATAAATGTCTTCTTAGGGGGTTTAAACATCATTGAACTTGTATTTTCGTATTTATTTAGCTCCTTTTTATAACCACATGATTACACAGATTTTCACGAGAAACCTTTTCTTAAAAAGAAAATCTTTAGCAACAACTTTTTTTTACCTTCGGTTAAAACCTTGACTAAAAACATTCTCTTATTTTTTCTTTTAGCACTGTGTGGCTCTGCCCCACGACCCCGAAAGCCCTGTAAGGGCTTAGTTTTCTTTTTGCAAAAAAAAGTGTTATTTGAGATGAAAGGGAAGCACCGTGGTTGCATGCTCAAAACCTCAAACCTCCGAGAATAGAGATAAACAACGCCGCTGCGATTATGTCTGCGGTAGAGCCCGGATTTATTCCTTCTCTTATTAGCTCCTCATCGAATTCTTCTGTCTCTTTAAGCTCGTATCCCCTATTTACGATCCCCCTTGCCTTCTCCGTCACGTATTTGCTCTTTTCAGTTCCAAACTCCATTTTAACGAAGGTATCCTCTTCCTCTGAAAGCAGCTTCAGATAAGCATGAGTTATAGCATCGTTTATGCTCCTCTTCTCTTCGGCAAAATCCCTTAGTAGCGGTGCATACCTGAAGGTTTTCTCAAACCCACCCACTAATTCGTGTGAAATCAAATCATAAGATGCAGAAATGGTAAGTATCTCATACAAAGATAGCTTCTTAGCTCTTATTTCTTTTAGCGAACCCTCCTCCATCACGTCAAGTTCCTGCACTTCTCTCCTCACTTTTACTTTTGCCTTTGGAAACGCACGATAAACTTCTACTGCGTCATCCACGCTGGTGTTCCGCATGATTTCCTTCGCTTTTCGCCTTAACGCATCCATGTCATAGCTCTCACAAGCGCCAGCCGCCATCGCCAACGGAATCAACAAAAGTAGTGCGCCGAAGTGTGTATTCCCTCCGCTTTGCCACGCAACGCTTTCTTCTGCTCCTACTCTTATTAAATCTCCCACTCCTTTGTCGCTCACAGCCGCTTCTCTCAAAACAGGGTACACGGCAACCGAAGAAGCGAGAAAATGCTCATAGCTCGTATCTACGAAGTCATGCGTTCGATCCACGTTACCGGGTTTAGGATATGCGGATACTTCTAATAACAAAGCCAATTGCGCACTTCTCGCAACGTATTCCTTTTCCATTGTATGAAAGGTGTCTTTAAGATTTTAAAAATGAATTAGCATGTATTATTAGGAGTAATGAGAAGGTGGATAAGATAGAAAAAGAGATCTCAGATTTACCCTGCTCTGTGCTTCCAAAGAGCCAAATTAGAGCGCTTTTAAGAATTAAACCCCCTTTAATCGAGAAAATAATCGACATCAATACGCAACTTCAACCTAACGGCGTAGATTTAACGGTAAAACATATAGAAAAAATCGTGGGTGCTGGCTGTATTGACTTCAGCAATAATGACCGGAAGATTTCGGATACTTTGAAAATTGATTTTGACGGTGATTTGCTGTTTTTACCTCCTGGGCAGTATAAAGTAATTTTTAATGAGGTTATTCATCTACCAAAAGATATTATGGCAATCGGTGCGCCACGAACAAGTCTCATACGATGTGGTGTTACCATTGAAACCGGGCTTTGGGATGCAGGCTACAAGGGGAGAAGCGAATCGTTGTTGGTGGTATTTAATGAAAAGGGCTTCTATGTGAAGAAAAACGCACGTATTCTTCAGTTAGTTTTCATCAGGCTATCCAAAAAAATAGCAGGAGGTAGTGGATACATGGGAATATATCAATCAGAACATATAGCCCAAAGCCAAAAGACACTTGATTTGTATTAAAAAATTGAAAAAGCCGTGTTTATGCTTAAAACTATAAAGTGGGCATGAAAATGAAGGAATCCAACGATTGGCTACATGCCTTGGAAATAATGGGTAAAATTTTAATATTAACACCAATAGCAGTAGCTCTGCCCTTGATTTTATATGCAATATTGACCGGGACGAATATAGGCGTAGAAGATGGCGGTGCAGGATTTGTTGTCGGCTTGATGATAACTGAGGGTTTTATAGCTATAATTTATGTATCAATAAAGAGATTTAAGGAGGCACTTAAGAATGGGGATGATCAGGAATCGGAATAAAGTTAAAATGGCGGTTTTGTTTTCGGATTGCTACATCGAAGTAGGAGAGGGAAAGCAACAGGAAAAACAGGTATTTTAACCCTCGTTTTCGTTCGGAAAAAACCGAACGAAAAGATAGTTTTATCAAGTGTTTGAACGATGTTATCAGTGAGCGCCGAGGAGGGGCGCTTTAGAAATACCCAAAAAAATTTAGGAGGAAAACCAAAAATGGAGTACGAGATAAAAAGAATTGCAGCAGTTCTATGTGCAGCACTGGTATTAGCAGCAATCAGTGTCCCATTTGCTTCTGCGTATGACGGCATGGTAGATCGAACCAGAACACAATAGGGTTTTAGTGACCACGTTATCCGCCCTTTCTCTCCATCCGGTATATATCCACTGCTATGAACTTCTTTTCCTTTTTATGAAACCAGAATCTCCTTTTCAAAGGAAAGGCGACTGGAAAACGAACAATCGCTGCATGAGGAACAAGACTTTTTAAAAAGGATTCACTGCCTGCATTGTGTATAGAATAAACAACAGGAGCGATTTCAAATGCTTTCTCCAAAAATATTCTATCGGCATGCCGGTTTTTCCTCTGCGCACCAAAAGGAGGATTCATCACCACCGCATCGCATTTTCCTTCCACTTCTCGCACGTCACACCTTTTAAATTCCACTTCCACACCCAAACGCTCGCTATTCGTTTGTGCAACTTCTATCGCCTTCTCGTCTCTATCTATCCCTATCACTTCTTTCGCACCCAATAATTTCGCACCTATCCCAAGTATTCCGTTACCACATCCGAGGTCATACACAACACGATTTTCGATATCACCGTTCATAAAAGCGAAATGAAGTAATTCGGAAGCTACCGTAGCGGGCGTTGAATATTGCTCCTCGTCTGCATCCGGCTCCTTTATGTCCTCTACGGTTTCTAACAGTATTTCCAGTTCCTTTTTCTTCATTTTTGGACTCGTCGTGTAAAAAAAACGGATATTTATATATAGGATGAGAAAAAGAAAAGTGCAGTAGAGAATAATGAAGAGTAGATATATAGAAGTGTTGAGAAAACTGAGGTGAGAGAGAAAAGTGGACTTGCTGTGGTTAGCACCGATTGCAGGGCTCGTAAGTTTGATATTCGCAGCGATATTCGCTGTTTATACGATTAAACAGGAATCAGGCAGCGAAAAAATGAATGCAATCTCTGAAGCTATTCAAGAGGGTGCATCTGCTTACTTGAACAGGCAATATAAGACTGTTGCAGTCGTTGCAGTCCTAATCGCAGTGATTTTATTCGTTGCACTTTCGCATGCTTTTGAGGGCGGGTTTTTCGATTCGGGACGGATTGCAATAGGGTTTCTGGCTGGAGCCGCATGTTCTGCCGCTGCGGGTTATATCGGCATGTCGGTTTCGACAAGGGGCAACGTCCGTGTTGCGCAAGCAGCATTCGCTGGTGTGCGCAAGGCACTTGCAATTGCATTCAAAGGCGGTGCAGTAACGGGACTTGCAGTCGTTGGGCTCGCGTTACTCGGAACAAGCTGTTTTTACATTCTTTTCGGCGGAGGTTCGCATGCAGTTAACCTCATTGTGGGCTATGGTTTCGGTGCTTCGTTGATTTCACTATTCGCAAGGATTGGCGGTGGAATCTACACAAAAGCGGCAGACGTTGGTGCTGACCTGGTAGGTAAGGTAGAGGCGGGGATTCCGGAGGACGACCCGAGAAATGCAGGCGTAATTGCCGACAACGTTGGCGATAACGTAGGTGACTGTGCAGGCATGGGAGCAGACCTGTTTGAAACTTACGTAGTTACGGCGATTGCGGCAATGCTGATCGGCGGTTTAATAATAAATGCAGGAGAAGTAACAAAAGTTTTTCCAGGCGTTGCTGCCGATTTAGCACTTATCGAATATCCTCTCATTTTAGGTGCGGTTGCAATCTTCGCATCCATAATTGCAATCTTCGCAGTGAGAATGGGCAAGCGAGAGAACATCATGGGAACGTTATACAAGGGCGTGATTACCGCTGCAGTGCTCAGTGTAATTCTGTTCTATCCGGTAACAGCAGCATTAATCGGAACCGATCTAACCGGAATTTCAATTTTCATCTCAGCGGTCGTTGGAATAATAATAATGGCTCTCATGGTCATCGCTACCGAATATTTCACACAGATGCATTCGCCGGTAAAGGCAATTGCAGACGCAAGCAAAGCGGGCGCGGGCACCAATCTGATTACAGGTCTTGCAGTTGGTATGATGTCCACAGGCTTGCCGGTGATAATTATATGCAGTGGGATACTGGTTGCGTATTTCGTGCCTTTCCTGGTTACGGGTGCTGAGATTGCGGGACTATACGGGATTTCAATTGCCGCGGTCGCTATGCTCTCGACCACCGGTATCATCGTTGCACTCGATTCTTACGGTCCGATTACAGACAATGCTGGTGGTATTGCGGAAATGGCGGACTTACCGCCGGAAGTTAGAGAGACTACCGATAAGCTCGATGCCGTTGGTAACACAACGAAAGCCGTGACAAAAGGGTATGCTGTCGCATCAGCGGCAATTGCCGCATTAGCTCTTTTCTCTGATTATTTACATAAAGTAGGACTATCACCGGAACAATTTAGCCTTTTCAATCCACTCGTGCTCGTAGGATTATTAATCGGCGGACTGTTGCCTTTTATTTTCAGCTCGGTTATGATGCGTGCCGTGGGAAGAGGAGCATTTAAGGTTGTTGAAGAGGTGAGAAGGCAGTTCAAGGAGATACCGGGGATATGGGAAGGCAAGACAAAGCCGGAATACGGTAAATGCGTTGACATCGTGACGTCCGCAGCGTTAAGGGAAATGATAGTGCCGGGAATGATTGCGGTAGTGGTGCCAGTAGTTGTAGGTCTTTTACTTGGTGCGATTGCATTAGGCGGGCTGTTAATCGGTGTGATTATTTCTGGATTGATGCTCGCTCTGATGATGGCAAATGGCGGCGCAGCCTGGGACAATGCGAAAAAGATGATAGAGGACGGTTATCTTGGTGGTAAGGGAAGCGATGCACATAAAGCGGCAGTCGTAGGCGATACGGTAGGTGACCCTTTCAAGGATACCGCAGGTCCTGCAATTAATCCGCTGATTAAGGCGATGACTATGGTTGCAATCCTGTTCTCGTCTTTGTTCCTTGCTTATGGGATTCTACCGCAGGTGTGGGTGGTATGAAAGCGAAGAAATGTGTAATTTGTAATGTTCGTAAGAGTAAGAGGTTTTGCGTAAAGGAGAACGAATTCATCTGCTCTCGATGTTGTGGATTAATCAGAGACCCGCAACTATGCCCTAACGATTGTCCATATCTTAGTAGTTTGACAGAGAAGGAAGAAGCGGGCGAATTGCCTTTATACAAAGTCGTGATGACTACACCAAAGGGCAGTAGGAGTATTGTGATCGCAAGGGAGAAAGAGAATGGAAACCTTCAATTCATCTCCGTTCTGGTAGATGAGTGGAAGATGGGACTAAAAGATTGCTTCGGAGAGCATGATATATCAAAGAAGGATTTCAACAGGCTTGTAGCACGGCTACCTTCTTCTTATGCTGATGCCGACCTAAATGAGTGCAAAGAGATAATCAAGCGCGGCATACTTATCGCGGAGACTCTAGACTTGAGCATACCAAGGGAAATCAGGGAGTTCAAACACATTTTGGGCGACCTTGACAAAGTTGAGGTTACTGGTTCGCTGTACAAATGTTTTGAATGTGGAAAAGGTGATTTGTCTGAGGATATAGTGGAACAGATTAAAAAAGTGACACTGCATGACATAGCTGATGGCGTTTGCGGCTCTGAAGGGGAGACGATGCTTTATTTCGTATGCGATAAATGTGGAGAGGAAGAAGGAGCGGAAGAAGAAGAGGCTGAGGAAGAAGATAAAGGGTGAAAAATCTCAAATCACAATCTCTAAATAAAAACAAAATATGTGCGAATCAAGCGTGTTAATAGAAAGAAAGGGAAGCAAAGAATTGCTGATGGAAGATGTGGTTCACGTAGAAGTAGATGGAGAGGATATAAAACTCAGGGGGATATTAGGCGAGACACAACACGCAAAAGGAAGGATAAAGGAAATAAATCTGATGGAGCATACAATCGTGATAGAAATTCTTTGATAAAACCTAAATCATAAGCACTAAAATTTAGGATTTATATAATCCATAAGGTATTGAGAAATTACAGATGCGCCTCGTTATAGAAGAAGCAGTGCGTGAAAAATTTGAGATAAGCATTGGCATTGCGGAGATAAGAGGAGTAAGGCAAAAGGAAAGCAGTGAAATAAGCAAAGAAATAGCAGAAGTTGAGGAGGAAATAAAAAGGAAATATAGAATTGACGAAGTAAAGGACTTAAGAATAATCAGAATGCAAAGAGACTTCTTCTGGCGAATGGGTGTTGACCCGACAAAAGTTAGACCGGCATCAGAGGCGTTACTGAGAAGGATTTTGCTGAATAAAGGGCTGCCGAGAATATCGCCAATTGTGGATGCCTATAATCTCGCATCAGTGAAGACACTGCTTACCTTCAGCTCTTTTGACCTCGAGCGAATAGCCTCACCTTTGTCCGTGAGGTTCTCGAAAGATGGTGAAGCGGTGACTTTGATTGGGAATAGGAGAAAAGAATTAACGTGCAAAGAGATAGTCCTTACGGATTCGGCAAAGATACTGTGCGTATACGTGCACGGAGACGTGGAGGAGACGAAGGTAACCGATTCTACGAAGGACGTGCTTTTAGTTGCTTATGGCATCCCTGGTCTGTCTAAGGAAGAACTCAAAGAAGGTGTAATTACGGCATCGAATTATATAAAGAAGTTTGCGGATGGTGCGGTTATGATGGTGGAGGTGCATGAGTGAATTTGATAGAACATAGTTCAGATTCTGTGCTGCGTGCCCTGCTTCCATGTGCACATATCTAATTCCTCGTTCTCCGTATTTCCATATTATCCCCTCCTTCAGCGCTTTTTCCTTGAATTCTCTGGATGTTTGAGAAAGGTCAACCACAATTACTTTTTATCTTTTACTTACGATATTAAAGTGGACGTTGTCAAATGCGAATATCCGAACTTCCCGAAATAGGCACGAAGTATGAGATAGAAAGTCCAAAAGGGGATAAAGTAGCGGTCATATTTTTGACGACCGGTGAGATAGAACTCTATGTGTTAGAAGCTGGTGCTGAAAAGCCTTCGGTTACAAGGCTGACCTCGGAAGAAGCACGACGTGTCGGAAGCGTTCTGACCGGGGCGATGCTCACAATAGAGCGAGAAGACGTTGAGGTATCGTTTTCCGAAATTTCTGACCTCCGAATAAATATCCATGTATGCCCGGTAACAAAGTATGTGATAGGAAAGAGTATCGAGGATTTGGCGATCAGGAAAAAAACGGGCGTCACGATAATAGCAATATCGAGAAGGGGACAGAGCATCATCAGCCCACCGCCGGAAACGGTCCTCGAAGAGGGAGACCTGATAGTGGTGATAGGTGAGCACGAGCAAATAAGGGCATGTGCGAGGGAGATTCTTGGTGTTAAATGACCTTTCTGCTGGATTTAGCTATTGTAACGGTCTCTTGCTTAGCCCTTGGACTGGCATCGAAATATCTGAGGCAAGCCGCAATCCCTGCATACATAATCGCAGGAATACTCCTCGGAAAGAGTGGCTTCAACTTAATAACCTCATACGAGTTCGTCCAGTGGCTGGGTAAGATCGGTGTAATCCTCTTGATGTTCTACATCGGACACGAGTTCAACTTCAAAGGTATAAGTGAGCCGGGAAGGGTATTCACGGGTTGCACGGACTTCTTTGTGAATTTCATCGCGGGGTTTTCGCTGGGGCTCCTCATTGGCTTGAGCCCATTAGAGGCTTTCATACTCGCATCAGCAGTTTACATCAGCAGTTCTGCAATAGTCATATCCTCGCTGATAGAGAACAAGAGACTGATCTACCCGGAAGCAGAGACCGTTGTGTGGCTGATGGTCTTCGAGGACATAATACTGGCGATTCTGCTCGTGGTGCTGACTTCCATTATGTCTGGCAGCCTCGCCATGATTCCCGTGTCCTTAGCAAAGACTTTGCTGTTCATTGTATTCATCTTAGTTCTCATCAGAAGGCTAAGCAACTTCATCTCTCCTCTGTTTGAGCGAGATGATGAAATACCTATACTGCTTATTTTCGCACTCATATTCGGATTTTCGGCAATTGCGCATCGCCTGATTGTTTCTGAAGTGATTGTTGCATTTTTCCTCGGCTCTGCACTCTCAGGGGTCAAGTCCTTCAGGAATCTCTTCGGAGCCACCATTTCATTTAAGAACTTATTCCTCACCATCTTCTTCTTCTCTTTCGGTATGATGTTCCAATTCAAATTTGAAACATTGTCCTCGGCAGATTTTGTCCTCGCACTCACCGCACTTATAACTCTGTCTATCTTAGGAAAGTTCGTCAGTGGTGCAATCATCGGGAAGACAGTGCACGGGTCGCTTGAAACTGGATTGCGGGTCGGGGCATACACGACGCCAAGAGGCGAGTTTTCAATTGTGCTGCTGGCTGTTGCAGTCGGAATGGAAACGGGCATTTCAGAGCTATTATTATCGCTTGTCGTTGCTTACGTAATCATTCTTTCAATCATGGGTTCTTTCTTCGCCAAACACGGCAATAGGATTGGCAGAACAATGATAGTTGGCATTAATAAATTGTTGCCGTAGGCTCATCGGTATCAGTGACTTGAAATTTGAATGGGAAATAGTTTAGCAATTTCTTTTAATTTTAAATTTATAAACACTATATTTGTTCTTGAAATGATAAACGCGGGAATAATAGGCGGAGCGGGATACACGGGTCTTGAGTTAGTAAGACTACTTTTGATGCATCAAAAGGTGAAAATATCGGTGGTAACGTCAAGGAGATACAAAGGTGAGAAGGTAAGCGATGTGAATCCCCACCTGTTCCCTTTTATCGAACTCGACTACGAAGACGTTGATACAAAAGAGATAGCGGATAGAAGCGATATTGTATTTGTTGCTGTTCCTCATGGCAGTGCAATGGACTACGTGCCGGAGTTAATAGAAAGAGGAGCGAAGGTGATAGACCTGAGCGCCGACTACCGGCTGAAAAAGGAAGAATACGAAAGGATATACAAGCGAGAACATAAGGACAAAGAAGAAAGAGATGCGGTATATGGACTGACGGAATTGCATCCAGAGGTAGCAGAAGCTGATTTAGTGGCGAATCCCGGATGCTATCCCACGGGTGCAATACTTGCAGTTGCACCGCTGGTAAAAGAAAAAGAAGTAAGCCCTTACAGGGCTTGCGGGGTCGTGGGGCAGAGCCCCACAATGGTAAAACAAGTGGTATTCGATTCGAAATCCGGGATATCGGGTGCAGGAGTAGAACCATCAGAAACGTCCCATTTCCCCAATCTCGCTGAAAATATCATTCCTTATCAAATAACGGAGCACCGGCATGCTGCAGAGATGAGAATGGAATTACACGTAAAAGTGAGCTTCACTCCGCATGTCATACCCTCCATAAGAGGCATACTCACCACTGCGCATGTTTTCCTGGATACAAGAGTAACAAAAACACATGACGAAATCGAAGAAATATACAAGCAGTTTTACGATGGTAAGCGATTTATACGATTAAGGAATGGGATGCCATCTTTGAGCTCCGTGCGAGGCACTAACTTCTGCGATATCTGGCTCGAAGTAGAAAAAAAAAGCGATAGGATAGTGGTGATTTCAGCAATTGACAACCTTGTTAAAGGAGGCTCCGGTCAGGCTATACAGAATATGAATTTGATGTTCGGACTGGAGGAAGGAGAAGGGCTGTGGTTCCCGGGACTTGTTCCTTGATTTGCTTAAAATCTTTTGCTGTTTTTCGCAAATGCCCTTCTGCAATATTTGATGGAATAGAAACCGCAGCCCTTCTCATCTGTGTGCGTAAACCATATTTCTCTTCCTCTGGAAATGTGGCGGTAATTTTATAGACCATCTCTACAAGTTCAATCCCTTTTTGCCACACTTGTAATTCCTTTAAACTCTTCATCGTTAACCCTTCTTTTTCAGTAGATTATAAGTTTGTCTTTTTAGTGGCTTAGTCTCTCGGTTATCTAAACCGCTAACTCGCTAAACCGCTAACTCGCTAAACCGCTAACCAGCTAAACCGCTAACCCGCTAAGCCACCCTATTGTTTCCCTCAGCCCTTCTTCCAGGCTATACCGTGGCTCATAGCCTAAAACCTTCTTCGCCTTCGATATATCGCCCAGGGAATGCATTACATCTCCCTTTCTTGGAGCGTCATGTATGGGCTTTAACTTTTTCCCCATGAGCTTCATTATCATATCTGCAAGCTCGTTTATGCTTATCCGGTTCCCATTTGCGCTGTTATATACTCCCGTAGCATCACTTTTTGCAGCAAGGACGTTTGCCCTTACTACATCCTTAACAAACGTAAAATCGCGCGTTTGCTGCCCATCCCCATAAATCACCGGTGGCTTGTTTTCCAAAACTCTATGTATGAATCTCGGAATAACCGCGGCGTAGTCCGAGTAAGGGTCCTGCCGCGGTCCGTAAACATTGAAATATCGAAGCGAAATAGTTTTTAAGCCGTAAACTTCTTTAAAAACATCGCAATAATACTCACCCATAAGCTTTGTCACCGCATACGGTGACTTCGGATTTGCTGCCATATCTTCTCTCTTCGGTAGTTCTGGCGTATCGCCGTAAACCGAGGATGAGGATGCATAAATAACTTTTTTTACGCTACTATCCTTTGCCGCAACCAAAACATTCAGTGTTCCATTTATATTTGCGTTATTTGATGCAATCGGGTCTTTTATACTCCTTGGTACAGAAGGAATCGCTGCCTGGTGGAATACGTAATCGCAGTCCTTAAAAATTTCCTTCAGCAAATTTAAATCAGTAACGCTACCTTTAACAAACTTAATATTCAACTCAAACTTTAAGAGAGTTTGATCAAAATGCTTCGCAATATTCTCCATCTTTCCCGTGGATAAATCGTCCACGATAATAATTTCGTTATCCTTCGATAGCTCTTCAGCAAGATTTGAGCCTATGAACCCCGCTCCTCCTGTTATAGCTAACTTCATTTTCTTCTCACACTCTTTTTCCTTACTTACATTCCCTATCTCACTCCACCGTCACACTCTTTGCCAGATTCCTTGGCTTATCTATTTCGCATTCACGCTCTTTTGCAGTCCAGTATGCGAGTAAGTGAAGAGCAACAGTATTGGGAATAGGCGAGAATATTGCTCCTGTTTTGGGAACCCTTATCACTTCATCCACATACTTCTCCACTTCCTCGTCACCTTCCTCTGCGATTGCAATCACCGGAGACCCTCGTGCCTTTATCTCCTTAACATTCCCTAAAGTCTTCTCATAAATATTATCACGTGTCAGAATCGCAATTACCGGTGTATCTTTGGTAAGCAGTGCAAAAGGTCCGTGTTTGAGTTCACCCGCCGCGTATCCTTCTGCATGTATATACGATATTTCCTTCAGCTTTAATGCACCCTCCAGGGAAATAGCCAGGTTTACTCCCCTTCCAACGAAGAACGCATGCTCATATTTGGAAAGATACCTGGCGTGCTTTTGTATAGTTATATCTTCCTCGTCAAGCACCATCATAGCTATTTGTGGCATTCTCTTCAGTTCCTCAAGATGTTCCAAAAACTCACTCTCGGGCATCTTCGCAAGGAACAAACCTAACAGATAAAAAATGACGAGTTGAGCTATGAAGCTTTTTGTCGCTGCAACGCCTATCTCTGGACCTGCCCTTATGTATATCGTTTCATCTGCGGTTCTCGTAGCCGAACTGCCCAAAACGTTTGTTATCGCTACTGTTTTACACCCATATCTCTTCGCTTTTTTCAGCGCCATCATCGTATCCGCAGTCTCTCCGGATTGTGTAATTGCCATTACCATCACGTTCGTTCCATCCAGCACAAAATCCGAGTAGTTGAACTCCGATGCGAGTTCCACTTGAACAGGAACTTTTGCTAAGTTCTCTATTATGTGTTTCCCGCACAGAGCGGCATAGTAGGACGTGCCACATGCAACCATCAAAATGCTTTTGCCTTTCGCATCGCCTTCAATCTTAAAATCAACACCAAAATTTATCTCATCCTCCGCTAAGTAACCTCTAAGCGTATCTATAATTGCCTTCGGCTCCTCATGAATTTCTTTCAGCATGAAGTGTTCGTATCCTCCCTTCTCGGCGTCCTCTATCGTCCATTCGATCAGTGTTTCTTCCCTTTTTACTTCGGAACCGCTGTTTTCTATGTATATCGAATCCCTTTTCACAATCGCAATGTCTCCTTCCTCCAAATAAATTATCCTGTTCGTTTGCTCAAGCACTGCCGGCACGTCAGAAGCAATAAAATTTTCACGGTCACCAACGCCTATAACGAGTGGAGATTCCTTCCTCGCTGCTATCAAGCCATCGAAACCCTCTACCGCAACTATTATCGCATAAGACCCATTCAACCGAGATAGGGCTTCCTTTACCGCTTCTTTTATTTGCGAAGCGTTTTGATCAAACTTTCCAAACGTTTGCTGCGAAGCGTTTTGATCAAACTTTCCAAAAGTTTGATGAATCAAATGTGGTATCACCTCTGTATCCGTTTCCGATTTAAAAGCGCAATTGCTCAAGAAACCATCTTTTATGGACTGGTAGTTCTCGATTATCCCGTTATGGACGACGGCAATTTCGCCTTTACAGTCGAGATGAGGATGCGCGTTCTTCTTCGATGGTGCACCATGAGTGGCCCATCTTGTGTGCCCAATTCCTATTTTACCATCGTATTCGGATTCTGATAAGTTTGCTTTTAGATAGTCAATGGATTCAACACTTTTATACACGTGCATTTTACCATTATCCTGCACCAAGATGCCACAAGAGTCATACCCTCTGTATTCAATCCTTTTCAACGATTTAAGAATAATTGGCAGTGCTTCTCTTTCTCCTACATAGCCGACAATTCCACACATTTATACTACACCACCCAGCTTCCATCTGGTATTTTTCCACTTAGCTCCTTCATTGATTTTATCTTACAACGGTTTCCAAGTATCGTCCCGGGATAAGCAATTACGTTACTACCTATCTCGCAACTTTCACCAACCATTGATCCTACTTTCACCCTGTGATACTCACCTCCGATTTCTATATCTGCTTCTTCGCTTCGTGCTATGAATCCCCCTTCCGCATACGACCCCATATCAAATATTGAATCATGAATGGAAGAGAATGAGCCAATTTTCACCATGTCCGTTAACACCGAGTTCTTAATCTCTGTAAATGCACTTATTGTAACATCATTTCCTATACTCGTGGATGGAAAAATGCAGGCATTGGGTCCAATCTCGCAATTTTCTCCTATAATAACAGGTCCTTTCACATACGAGTTTGCCCTTATCACCGAATTTTTACCTATTGACACTCGCCCGTCTATTGTCACACCGTGTTCAATTTTTCCTTCTACCTTTGCAGGATTTTCTCTCAGGACTATGTCGTTCAAACTCAGGATGTCCCAGGGGTAAACTGCATCCAACCAGACTCCATGCGTTTCACACGCTTTCACAGGCTTTCCCTGGTGGATCATGCTTAACAATCCAGACGTCAGCTCGCCTTCCAAAAACTCGAATATTTCCTTTTCAAAAGCATATATTCCTGTATTGACCAGATTACTTATTTCTTCGCTCGGCTTCTCTATAATATCCTTAACCAGTCCGTTTTTCACTATTACCACACCATACTTGCTCACATCCTTGTGCGCTTTTATCAATATCGCATTTTCGTTTTCACTCACATCCAAAAGCTCAAAATCTGAGATGGTGTCTTCCTCAATTACGTTATCGCCAGACAAAACGAGAAATCGTTCATCTGTTTTATTCTCTGCTTGCTTCAGTGCATCTCCGGTTCCGAGCAGGTGTTTTTGGAAAACATACTCAATTTCCACGCCTAAAGCCTTACCGTCTTCAAAATAATCCATTATTTTCTCTTTTTTATATCCCACGACAAATATAATCCGCCTTATTCCGTTTCTTTCCAACGCCTCAACTACATACTGCAGAATCGGCTTATTCGCTACCTTTATCATTACCTTCGGCTTTGACGCTGTAAACGGTCTCAGCCTTTCACCTTCGCCCGCAGCAAGCACCACCGCCTGTTTAAAGCTCATTTTAATATATCCTCGAGTTTTTTTCTATATAACCTGATGCGAGAGCACCGGGTCCAATAAGCGTATTGTTTCCGATAATCGTGCCAGCGTCAATACACACATTTATTCCAGTCTTTACTCCATCACTGATTATTGCACCGAGCTTCCTTCTCCCGGTATCCAATCCTTTTGCTTTTATATGCGCATTGTCAAACCGCAAGTTTGCTATTTTCGTACCTGCGCCTAAATTACACCTGCATCCTATAATAGAATCGCCAACATAGCTAAGATGTGGGATTTTCGTCCCGTCCATGATAATTGAGCTCTTAACCTCCACTGCGCTCCCTATATGGCAATTATCGCCAATAGATGTGTTTGCACGTATGTAGTTATTCGGTCCGATTTCACAATTTTCACCTATCACGACGGGTCCTTCTATATATGAACCGGATTTTATCAAAGTGCCTTCTCCAATCGATACCTTGTCTTTGCCTTTTATCCACACGTTTTCTTCCAGTTCTCCTCTATTTACAGGGCTTATTTTCTCAATTAAAAGATCGTTTGCAGCCAGCAAATCCCAAGGGTAGCTGACATCTATCCAACGCTCGATTTTCTTCCAGAATACGTTATTACCCTCTTCTATTAGCAACTGTAAAGAATCCGTGAGCTCGAATTCACCCCTTTTCGATTTAGCTGTTTTTGACAGTGCTCTAAAAATAGTTTCATCTAAGAGGTAAACACCCGCGTTTACCAGGTTTGAAGGCGGCTCTCTCATTTTTTCATGGATTTTCGTTATCCTTTCTCCTTCTGTCTCAACAACACCGTAATCCTCAGGATTTCTTACTTCGATTACCCCGATTATAATATCGTCGGTTATGACTTTTCTGATATCTTCCGCACTTACAATTGTGTCTCCGTTTAACATAAGAAATTTACCTTCTACCAAATCTTCAGTCCTTCTTAGCGCATCAGCAGTGCCAAGCTGCGTTTTTTGCGTTACATACTGGATATTTACATCCCATCTTTCTCCTTTCCCAAAGTAATTACGAATTGTTTCGTCATGGTATCCGACAGCGAAAACAAAATCCACAATTCCTGCCTCTTTCACTTCTTCCAGCAGATGCTCGATTATGGGCTTTCCTACTATTGGAAGCATCACTTTTGGTCTTTCATAAGTAAGAGGACGCATCCTTTTCCCTTCGCCTGCCGCTAAAATTACCGCTTTCATTTATCGTATCGCCCTTCTAGCAACCATTTCTCCAATATCTCGTATGGTGTTTAGCTTTTAAACCAAGCCTTATATATTTTTTGGTCATTAAAATTTTTTTATTCAAATAGGGGTTCACATTAACCCGAGCAATTGCTTATTACCGATATTCACATTTTTCAGGTGCTTTTTTGCCGCCTCATAGCATCTTTGCGCCTGTTCTCTCGACGTTATCGGCATATCTCGCATGTGAAAATCCGGATGAAATACAAGAAGTGAATAAGGGATTCCCGGATTAATACTTGCGATAAAACGAGCAATATTTTCCACCTCTTTCTCATCTACATAGAAAGGCACAAGTAAAGTAGTAGCAGTGAGAACAGGCGGGTTGGAACCTTCAAAGAACTCTTCTGCTATCAGTTGGAAGTTTTCGTAAGCCCTCTTATTTGGAATACCGCTAAGTGCTATACTTAAGTCGGGGTCAAAGGCTTTGAGGTCGAATTTTATGATTCCACCGCTTTTAAATGAAATTTCTGCTGCGTGCTTCGCCAAATTCCTGTTGCCACAGCCATTCCATTCCCAGCATATCTTTACCTTTTTATCCTCTAAAATCAGCTCTGAAGCACGTATCGCAAAAGGAAGTTGTGGCTCGGGGCTTCCGCCAAAGTAGCACACGCAATATGCAGTTTCCTTCCGCAGCACCTTAGAAACAAAATCTTTCACGCTTACCGCCTTAACAACTCCTAAATCCTTATGCGATGCATTCTGACAGAAAAGACAATCGAAATTACAGCCATAGAAGAATACCGCGATGTTCACTTTCGTGTATTGCGAAGAGCCCGGGCAGAACCAGGCAGCGCAGCAGTTCGTCGGTAGTGGGTCACTGTATGCATATAGTAATGCATGGTTCTTAGGCACTAAAGACCTTAATTCCCCGTTTACGTTCTCTTTTAGCCCACAATAGCTTCTTTCGCCTTCTTTCAGCACACACTCATTTGAGCAAAGCTCGCATTTTAGCCCCTCTTTGCTCTTCGGCGGCTCCTCTGGGAGGCCATATTCTGCTCTTGTCCGCTTATGTGTCTCCTTTGCATAAAAGATTGCATATTCTCGACGGGCTCGTATGCAATCAACACAAACCCGTAACGACTCTGATGCAGTTCCATTTCCGCATATCACGCATTTTTCCATTGTTTATTTATTTATTTGTTTTTGCAGGATAAAATTCTTATTTTCGACTTTAACAACCTTTCATTCGAAAAGAAAGCTTTACTAACGAGATATTTTTAGAAGTATTCAACTTTCTTTTCTCCTTGCTCCTTTTGAAAACTTTGCCGAGATAAAGTTCTTCTTTTCATAAAATATCCGCCGAAGTATTCGGTTAGTTGGATAGCGAAGCGTATAAAAGGGAGAAGCAGCAAACTGTTAAGGGATAGATTTCCACAGCTTAAGGACTGGTGTCCGGGGCATTTGTGGGCGCCATCGTGCTATCACAAAACTTTTAAAAAAAGTTTTATCGAAAACGCTTCGCAATCAGTAGGGCAAGGGTGGGAAGTGGTGGAGAAGTATATATCGGGGCAGAAGGGTTACGAGAAGACAGATACCGTACCTGTGGTTGTGATAGATGAAGAAAAGGAAAAAGCGCATAAAACCTGGTACATAACGCTTTATAACAAGCTTTGTGGATGTTGTTAGTGGAGAAGAGGCTACTTTAGATATAGTAGTGAAAAATAATGCTGAAGTTCGAGCATCTTTTGATATTCATATTTTAGATCCGTGTCCCTGTGGTTTAAGTGGAAATTATCATAGGTTTACTTTTAATGCAAGTAAAACTGTAACATGGAAACCTTCAGACACTACCTATGGAGGTTGGGTGTGTAAAGACACTTCTACTCCTATAAAATGGAATGATGGTGTTGTTATAGTGTTTGGAGTAATTGTAATGATGATATTATATCGTCGTTTGAAGCAAAGAAAGGTGACTTAGGATGTGATAAAAATGAAAAAGGTTTGCTTCTGATAGTAGTTGCATTGGTTGTTTCAGTAATGGCATCTTGGATGCACCGATGATGTATTGTCAATAGTAGCACCATGCGATACGTGTGGAGGTGATGGAAAAGTCGCTTACGGGTATTTTAAAGTCAATTGTGGGATAGACTCTTTATTCTGGGGTGGCACGGTGGGGGCTTAAAAATATATGAACCGATATAATTCCCGTGGTTCGTAATTTCTACAAGTAAACTTAAATTTAATGGGAACAATTCCTTCGGGCAAGAGTGATTGGTTACATTTTTCCTGCAAACAATCCTGTCTGATATACAGCACCCCGCTTCCTGTAGAACGTTCTTTGATGGTTTCGATATTTTCTCTATTACTTGCTAAAAAGGTTGGAGAGACGACTTCAATAGTCATATGCTGTGTTTCCATACCACCGCTATTCTTTATATTGATAGCCTAACTTTTTCTCCTTTTCCACCACTAACATTTTTGTCTGATAAGCATTGAGCAGAAAGCATAGGAGGATCGCCTAGATACTCAGCAGGATATACATCCAATACTGGTCTATTTGGTGTAATTGATGATATTTGTAAAGATATTGTCCAATAAACACCAATTAACATTAACACGGAAATAACTATTGGAATAACTTGTTTTTTATCAATCCAAGATTTTATGAATTTTGAAACTTTTTCTTTATCCCTAGAAATATTTAAGTCGGATTGAAATATAAAAAGCATTATAAAAAGTATTTGCTCTCACCCTCGAACAGAGTGTGATACCTCTTTTGAGCTAATCTCTTTTTAGCCTTGTACACACCGAACGGATGCCCCGCTTTTCAAAGGGGGTGGCGAGGTTGGGTTTTTTTTTCAGTTTTGTTATCCATGAATTTTAATCGCATCTACTTCTGCCCTATGCACCTTTTCTATCGCCGTTCCTTTTTCTGCAATTTTTTCTGACATATACACTGCCGCTTCATGGTCGAATTCAAGTAGTTTTCTTACTATCGTATTTTCTTCGTTCAATTTATACCGCGTTTCATTCCCTATCCTTCTGCTTTCTTTTACAAATTCCCATTCCTCTAACAGAGACCAATGCCTGTTAAGTGTCGTCCATTCGACATCCGAGTTCTCGGCAATCTCCGCCTTAGAGTAGTCATATCCTTTGTGGTCTATCAAAAAATCCATTATCTTTACTATCGGAGTTTCGCCGAATATGTGTTTTAACGCCATTTTTACCACCTCTATGTCTATTATACCTTTGATACATTTAAACTTTTTGAATTATGATACAATAATACACCTAAACTGAGAATCCCATATACCAAAAATGACACAAAAAGAACTGACCCCTTATCAGAAGAAAATTCTTCTAAAGCTTAGACGTAATTTTTACATTGGAAGCAGACATACTTCTGAAGACAATGTCATTAAAGGTTTTCCAAAAGATATAAGGGGAGATATAAAGAAAGCACTCAAAAAGCTAATTAAAAATGGCTATTTAATCTCCAAACCTACTTCTTATGGATTGGAAGTATCAATAAATCCCGTGATGATGAAGGAAATCAACAGGATACTGGAGGAATAAATCAGATGAAGTGCGGCGAAAAGATAAACAACAGGGATGCCTCGGAATTTATTCCGATGGTGGAGGCTCGTAAACTAATCAGCCGGAAGGTTAAAATCCCTCCTGTGCTGTTTACCCGTATCGGTGCAGAAGCCAACAGTGGCAGGGTGTCCCTCGTGAGGGGGAATCTGAAGAGCCTGAGGCGGTCTTCAGCCCGAATCGAAAGCGAACCAGAGGTGGGATGTGCTAAACGACGACCTTCCCTCCACTTGGGGAAGTTCGATGCCTCTATGGGGCCGGTCTATGTGGCCCAAAACGGGAAAACCATAGAGGGTTAGCATGTCTGATTAGGGTCGGGATGAAGACGAAAGGGTGGTTAGGTGACCGAGGGAGGTCTCGTATCGTCCTCAACCGTGTCCTGGAATATGGCAGAGGCTCTGAGGTAAGGAAGGTATAACCTGGATGGGAAAGCCGGAATGAAGCAATGCGAGAAGTCGGACGGATTCATAGTAGCGATGATGTCGGTGCCTGTGAATGGCTGGTAACAGCCGGGAGGATAAAACGCCGATTAGGCGAAGGAATCCTGCTTTGGCGAAATTAGCCAATAGGTAAGATAGATGCGCAAATCAAGTAGGAAATCGGTGAAAGTAAGCTCAGGAGAAAGACGCTACGCCGATTGCCGTGTGCCACGAGGCTGCACGAGAGATGAGGGTTTGGCCCCTCGAAGCCGGCTTGCAGGAGCAGGCTTCAAACTACCTTAAGCTGCTGTGGCCAAAAGCCATGGTGGTGAGCGTTAAGGAAAAGGCCCCACAAGGATGGGGTCAGGTGTGGATCATGGAAACGAACGTAAGTGAACCGCTGAGGAAGTGTCGAAAGCGTATGGACGGCGTCAAAACCAGGGGGT
>JANJFQ010000173.1 GCA_025435355.1 Candidatus Methanophagales archaeon
AGGATATAGTCAAAGGAAATATTGAGGTTAAATTAGAGAAGTAGAGAAAGATTAAGAGTGCCCATACAGAGCTCTGATCCTCATTTTGATATGAAAAAAGGTACACCTAAAATAACAAATTTAACCAGGGTCGAAAAAGTAGAGATGCGGGGAATAGTTAAGCAGTTCCCGGGTGTTCTGGCGAATGACCGAATTGATTTTGATGTCCATACAGGGGAAGTTCATACTCTTCTTGGTGAAAATGGTGCTGGGAAAAGTACACTGATGAAAATTCTTTATGGCATATATCACCAGGATAAAGGTGAAATTTATGTTAATGGAAAATTGGTTAACATTCGTTCTCCGTTGGATGCAATTCGACTTGGGATTGGGATGGTACACCAGCATTTTATGCTTGTCCCTACCCTTACCGTTGCAGAAAATGTAGCCTTGGGACTTCGTTCCTCACGAAAATTTCTTCTTGATCTCGATATTGTGACTAAACGCATAAAGGAACTGGTTAAAATACATGGTCTTTATGTTGATCCGGAGGCAAAAGTATGGCAACTTTCCGTAGGAGAGCAACAAAGAGTGGAAATATTGAAAATCCTATATCGCGGTGCTTCTCTCCTTATCTTAGATGAGCCAACTGCTGTTCTTACTCCGCAGGAGGTGGAAGAACTCTTTCATGTCCTGCGGAGTATGCTAAATAGAGGATACGCTATTATTTTTATTAGTCATAAACTTCATGAAGTTCTATCACTGAGTGATCGTGTGACCATACTTCGTGATGGTAATGTGGTAAAGACTCTTCCTATTGCTGAAGTAACCAAAGAGAAAATGGCACGTCTTATGGTGGGAAGAGAAGTTCTCTTTCAAGTTGAACATCCTTCGGTTGAACTTGGGAGAGCAGGTCTTACTTTAGAGGGAGTTTGGGTCCAGGGAGATGAGGGGCGTCCTGCCCTGCGGGGAGTTGACTTTGAAGTGTACTCCGGTGAAATTTTGGGAATTGCCGGGGTCTCGGGAAATGGCCAGCGTGAACTTGCAGAAGTCATCGCCGGTCTACGGAAATCTACAAAAGGTAAAGTTTTTATAAAAGGGGCTGAGGTTACTAATTGGTCTCCTTCCCAGCTTCTCGAATATGGTCTCTCCTATATTCCCGAAGAACGAATGCGAGATGGCACAATACAAAAATTTACCGTAGAGGAAAACCTGATTCTTAAAGATCATATACATAAACCTTATGCTGATGGAATATTTATGAATTTCAAAAACATTGCCCGGGAAAGCGAACGTCTAATAAGTGACTTTGATATCAGAACTCCTTCCCGCTATACTTCCTTAAAAAGCCTTTCCGGTGGAAATATCCAGAAATTAATCCTGGCACGAGAACTCTCTCGAAACCCCGGTGTTCTGGTAGCTGCCCAACCTACCCGGGGCTTAGATGTCAGCGCTACGGAATATGTTCATCGTCAATTGATTGAACAAAGGACAAAATTAAAAACAGCAACTCTTCTCATTTCTGATGACCTGGATGAAATTTTATCACTTGCTGACCGGATTGCAGTTATCTACGAGGGTAATATTATGGGAGTGGTAAAAAGAAACGAAGTCAGCGTTGAAGAACTGGGCATGATGATGGGAGGAGTACATAAAGATAAGATAAAATAAGTATTTTATAAATAGGGACAGACACCTATTTTTATTGACATCACTTCTGCGAAGAACTATAATGGATGTATGCCAAGAATAGCAAGAATCGTTGCAGCGGGGTACCCGCACCATATCACTCAAAGAGGGAATTATCGGCAAAAGATATTTGCTGATGATACTGACCGAAGAAAATATCTTTCACTTCTAAAAGAAGAAAGTAAGCGCTATCACTTGATCATATTAGCTTACTGTCTCCTGTCAAATCATGTTCACTTTATGGTAATTCCCCAAAGAGAAGATTCCCTGGGAAAAGCATTTAAATATACCAATATGAAGTATTCCCAGTATTATAATAACAAAATGAAGGTAAGCGGTCATTTATTCCAGAGCCGCTTCTTCTCCTGTGTCTTAGATGAGCGGCACATGATAGCCAGTGCCCGCTATATAGAAAGAAATCCGGTACGGGCAAATCTGGCTAAAGAACCATACTTATGGCCCTACTCCAGTGCCAAAATACATTGCGGAATAGATAAATACGATCCCTTGGGAGTCAATCAGCTTTTTGATTATATTGAGAAAGAACCAAAAGAATGGAAGGAGTTTATAGAGGCACCTGATAATCCCGATGAAATGAAAGGGATCAGGGAAAAGACCAGAACAGGCCGGCCTCTCGGAACCAATGATTTTACAAAAAGACTTGAAGGACAGCTTAAGAGACTTTTTAAGTTAAGACCGAAAGGGAGGCCTAAGAAGAAAGTTGATAAATAGGTGTCTGTCCCTATTTTATATTTAGTTCGAATATGAACAAGTTGTGTAAAATCGGAAGGAGGAAAGGCATGTTTTCCCAAACAGCATTGCCACCAGTTTTGGAGTTCCACCTGCTAACGCCTGAACGATGGAAGGATCTCGAAGCACTGTTTGGTGAACGAGGAGCTTGTGGTGGCTGTTGGTGTATGTGGTGGAGATTAAAGCGATCCCAATTCGAAAAACAAAAAGGGCAGGAGAACAAGAAAAACTTTAGAAAAATAGTTGATTCAGGTGAAATTCCAGGTCTTTTAGCCTATGTTAATAATCAACCCATCGCATGGTGCTCGGTTGCCCCAAGAGAAACATATTCGGTTTTGGAACGATCTCGGATATTACAGAGAATTGACGATGAACCCGTTTGGTCAGTTGTTTGCTTTTTTGTTGCAAAACCCTTTAGACGCAAGGGAGTCACGGTGAAGTTGCTAAAAGCTGTTGTAAAATACGCTAAGGAGTGTAAGGCAAGGATTGTTGAAGGATATCCGGTTGAACCAAAGAAAACCAGCATGCCCGACGCCTTTGCTTTTACTGGCTTGGCGGCTACTTTTCGCAAGGCAGGATTTGTAGAAGTGCTCCGCCGGTCAGAGACTCGACCCATAATGAGGTACTTTATTAAAGAACGGTAGAGGCACATCATTGTTATTCAACCTACTTCGTATATCTTACAGGAGTAGGACTATAGTAATTTTTCTAAATTTTCATAATGATTTAAAAACTTACATGATCACTTTGGACTTCGCCACATTTTGATGCTTTTCGTTTGTTTCATATTTTTATTTACTATATAATCGAAAAGGAAATAATTCGAAAGGTGGAGGTATGTCCCGATGAAAGTTTTGATAGTTTATGATTCAATCTTTGGTAACACAGAGCAAATAGCTCTGGCAATTAGCAATTCTCTTGGTTCCAAAGAGAATGCTGAAACATGCCGAGTAAGTAAAATGAAGCCTGAACAATTAAATGGATTGGGATTATTAATCGTTGGTTCTCCTACCCGGGCATTTAGACCAACCAAGGCAATTACTAACTTCCTGAAAAAAATCTCTTCAAATAGTCTCAAAAGCGTCAAGATAGCGGCTTTTGATACCAGGATTTCTACAGCCGACATCAATTCACGCTTGTTAAATGTATTAGTGAAACTATTTGGATATGCAGCTAAACCGATTGCTGATAAACTCGAGAAAAAAGGAGGGGGGCTAGTAATTCCACCTGAAGGATTTTTCGTAAAAGATTCTGAAGGTCCACTGAAAGATGGCGAACTTAAACGAGCCACGGATTGGGCAAAGCTAATCATAAAAACGCAATAAACGTCCAACCTATGCTTCTAAATTCGCGACAGCTATCCGCCGTTACATAAGAACAAATATAGAG
>JANJFQ010000046.1 GCA_025435355.1 Candidatus Methanophagales archaeon
AAGTAGCTGCATGGACCAAGAGAAGGAATGACCAGAAAAAGAAGATCAACTGGAAGTTTACGAAGGAGAAGGCTGATAAGAAACTATCTAAGTATTATGTTCCATAATTATGTTGTCATGACACTAGATGCTCCTGTTTGGGGATGGTCACCATCGAGTTCACCTTGTGGAGATGAATATATTGGAAATGGGGAATTAAGGAACGAGATTGTGACTCCGCATGCATCTGCATTGGCTGTTCTATATCGGCCTGAAGAGGTGATTCAAAATCTCAAAAGGATGGAAGGAATGTGTGTTCGTGCACCGCTCAAGATGAGCGTATTGGACGATTTTAATGATGGATGTCCACCAAACAACAGGGGTGGTAATGAGGGTGTTTGGAATACTGAAGAAGCTGTCATAATCCCCCATTTCGACAGTAAGATACGTCATTGTGGCTGTGGATGTTCTCTCAGGTTGACTTATGATGTCACTGCTGCTGACTCAGCGGGTGGCTACTGGTGTTTTTTCAAAGGATGCCCAGAGTTTGAACCCACCGATATAAGCGATTATAACACTTTTAGTTTCTGGGTGAAGGGTGACGAAAAAGAGGGTTATACCACAAAATTCTATATCGAATTCGCCGATGAAAATTGGAATAAAGCGATAAAAGAAGTCTCTGAAATTGATGATAACTGGGTGAAAATATCTATTAATCTTAACTCGCTCAAATCTGCGTCTCCGGAAGTCAACTGGAAGAAGATGAGACAAGTTGCGATCGTCTTAAACCAAAGTATCACAGCCAAAATGGGAACTCTTTATTTCGATGACGTTGGTTTCGGAGACGAGACCACAGAATACAAATTCGGATTTAGAGATTCGATTAATTGGACAAGTGGAGAATTCAGTGGAAAATCTCTCACTTTAGACCAAGCAATGATCTTCCTTAGCATCGCAAATTACTTGAACGGGACAATATGGCACCTTTTTATGGAAGATAGCATCTCTAAAACAGGTATAAGCTTAATTGATGATTATCGTGGGTGTGTTATTTATTTCGCTGAGGGTGAGGATTTGACTGAACAACGCGGCGGTGGCTTGGACACTAAACCACATGCCTCAAACTGTTCATGCTTAGGGAAGGGATGGGGAAATGGCAGTGATTACGCTAAATACGTGATAAGTTTAAATGAAGATGCTGATGCTATCTCATTTAAGATGCGCTATTCAGATAAATTCGATGCCAATAATAATGCTAACCATATACAGGTTTATTTGGATGGAGAACTAAAAGGCAAGCTATTCACTGAAAATACGTCTGATTGGGACGAGTTTCAGTGGAGCGCCCCAGTATATATTGGTTGCGTTCCCGCAGGTGAACATGAGCTTAAGATCGTTTCTGGTAATGGAGGCGAATGGAATTGTGTAAATCTCGATTGCTTTATGCTTTTTCGTGAAGAAAAGCGTTTTGATACGGGTCCTGGAACGTATCCGAGTATTTTTGGGATCCATAATGGCTCTATAAAGCCAAACCGAACAATCACGGTGAGCAAACTCTACACCTATCCCTGCTCTGGAACTGGTGGACATACCGAATACATTGAATTATACGAAAACGACAAATTGATAGCAAACGGCACCTGGAACGGATACCAAGGCGACTGGCATAATATCACAATACATGACATCACAGGTGATCCTTTTGTCATGCTGTTGAAAGACCATGAATACACCTATATCATAAAAACAGGCTCTTATCCTCAGATTATCCATGAAACGCCGTTCAATGCAACAGGAGGAACAATCACTTGCACTTCGTTCGTAGATGCTAATGGGGAAATTTACAATGACTGGATACCTGCGATTAGATTGGAATACAAATAAAAGGGGGCAAGACTCCCTTCTCCTACTTTCTTTTTTCTGCGAAATACTTCTGTTTCTTCGATAAAGCGTTCTTATTAGAAGAAGGTATTTTTTACTAAGAAAAAGTGTTTATGCATATTAGTTTTCTCGTGAAAATCGGTGTAATCTTGTGGTTATAAAAGGTGTCATATGAAGTTATTATTAGCAACCGGAAGGAAAGCAGAGGGGATGGTCAGGGATGCGGTAAGAAATTTGTCGTTAGACTGCAAGGTGCTTATACAAGACATAGGTATTGCCGCGTTTTCCACGCCTAAATCGCTGAGAAAAGCACTTGAAAAACAGTTCAGTTCCAAAAAATCGGACCTCATTTTAGTTTCAGGACTTTGCAAAGCGGATTTCAGTAGTTTAGAAAAAGAAATAGCCACGCCTATCAGGTTGGGACCCAGACATGCATACGACCTCGGTGAGGCATTAAAATTCGCAACAAAAATGGAATTCTCTTCATTTATACCGGCTGATGTGTTTTTGGCGGAGAAGAGGAAAGAGAACGCAAGGAAACAGTTGTACGAGTTAGAAAGCAGTGTAAAAGAGATGTTCTCGCTAAAAGGCGTGAAAATAGGCGGAGGGGCAAGAATGAAAGTCTGTGCAGAGCTCGTGGATGCAACGTTGATGAACGAGGAGGAAATACATCGAAAAATCGACTTCTTCCTGGAAAGCGGCGCTGATATAATTGACATTGGCGTTCACATCGGTGCGAAGCCCGGTGAAGTAAAAAAAGCGGTAAAAGCAGCTCTGTCTTTCGCACCTGATATTCCTCTTTCCGTTGATACGTTAGATGCAGAACTAATACTCGCAGGCATAGAAACCGGTGCTGATATGGTGCTCAGCGTAAATAAAGAAAATATTTCGGAAGTAGGTGGCGAGATAGGGGAAAATGATAGAGCGGCAGTTGTAATTCCCGATTTTGATGCATCTAACGAGAGTTTGGTTGCAAACAT
This sequence comes from Candidatus Methanophagales archaeon, assembly GCA_025435355.1. Lineage (GTDB taxonomy): Archaea > Halobacteriota > Syntropharchaeia > Alkanophagales > Methanospirareceae > WJOV01. The sequence continues at coordinate 2,841 of JANJFQ010000046.1, forward strand.
AAAAATGGCTAAGGAGCATGGCATAAAGCGCATAATTGCAGACCCCGTACTGAATGCCGTTGGATATGGAATTGCAGAATCCATATACAACTACTATCTCTTCAGATTGCAAGATAAGAGCACACCTCTTTTCTTCGGCGTTGGAAACGTCACAGAGCTTATGGATGCGGATTCGGTGGGTATAAACGCAACCTTAGCGGGTATAGCATCCGAATTGGATGTTGATATTCTTTTTACACCCGAATACAGTGACAAAGCGATAGGAAGTGTAAAAGAGTTGCGGATAGCATCAGAGATGATGATGCTGTCGAAGGCACGCAAAAGCGCACCTAAGGACGTTGGGTTCGACCTTTTGATGTTAAAGGAAAAGAGAAGGAAGCCAGTCATGAAACTTCATGATAAAGAGCTTATTGTTGCGAAGAAGGATGAAAAGTGGAGACTTGACCCCAAGGGATGCTTTAGAATAGGTATTTGTGAAGTAGAAGGTGAATGCAAAAGCGATAAAAAGATATATGCTGAACATTCGCCTACCGGGAAACGGATAGTAGGAAAAAGTGCAAATGAGATAATGGATACCATCTTGCGACTGGACATGGTTTCATTGTTCGAGCATGCTTCTTATCTGAGCAGAGAATTGACAAAAGCTGAACTTGCCCTGAGATTGAATCGAAGTTACGAACAGGACGAGGAACTATTTTAAATTCATTTTTTCACCACAACTTCCATTGCATTATGCGTATCAACCATTTCAAAACCCTTGATTAGCTCATCCAAAGAGATGCGATGTGTAATCAGATACTTTACGTTTATCCTTCCAACGGATAACATCCCCAACGCTTTTCTATACTTCTTTTTACAATTTCCACTTCACATTCTACATTTACTCCTACTGCTTCCAGGATGTCAACTGCTCCGCACCTGGATGTAATTGCTCTTGCTCCATGTTTCGCCATACAAATGCCGCCGTTGGCTACTGCAACGATAGAGGCAGCGGTGCTAATATTGAAGGTATTGAGTGCATCCATTCCAGTACCACAGTTTTCGATCAGAGGCGGTGACACTGCCGGCGTTACTTTCACGGTATCGTATTCATAAATGGCTTCCCAAATGCCTGCGATTTCTTCTGCTATCGGACCTTTAGCGGTCATTGCCGCTAAGAAAGCCCCTTGCTGTAAATCTGGCTGTTCATTTATTAGCATTTGGCGGAACATCTCGCATGCCTCGCTCCTTGTAAGGTCCCTTCCTCGCATGATTCCGGTAATCTTGATGCCGAAATCTTTCATCTTATCTTCGATCATCCTTTTTCACCTCGAATATCATCCATGCAGGAAACATAAAAGCATCCATTTTTAAATGTTTCTTTTTGTATTACAACCGTAATGCAATATTAAGATTTGAGCCCCACCTATCCGGGCTCGAAGCCCACTATGCCAGGTCGTAAATATTCATATCACCGCTTTATATGTGCCCCTTCCTGTTTTACATATTCCGGCACATAAATCCATAGTTTCATCCAAAACTCTTTTATAATAACCGCCAATTTATACTTATGGCACAAGTAATAGAAGCCGTTAGCAGTATGGACAGATGTCCTTTCTGTGGCTCTAAACTAAAAAGGAAATACAACGCCAATCCTCGGCGTCTTATAACATTAGACGGCGAATATACAGCATTTTAGAGAGAGTTTCGCGATGTAGCAACAGAGAATGCGTGGGTTATGAAAAATCTTTTAGGGCGGAGCAGTTACAAGCGATCATCCTTCTTTAAAGGGGCTATTACAATCTTCAAAAATATAAATAAAATCCACAAGATAGTAGTAATTACGCAATGTTGAAATGAAGACGATAAAATGGAACCCATAAACATCAGACTACCAGAGGTAAAGATACAGAAGATTGACGAAATCGCCACCAAGAATGGCATCACTCGCTCTGAGGTAATAAGACACGCATTGACGATTTATTTTCAACTCTTAGAAAACCTCGGTGGATTCATAGACCTCAGAAGCCTGAAAATATCACCGAATGAGATTTCAACCTCTAAGTGGGGCGACCTCGTTATTATGAAGCTTAAGAATGGGCAGGCAATCGTGCTGGCTAATACATCCTCCGGCGGCATAGGCCCGAAAAAAGAAGACGTAGTCAAACTCGATGGCAAACTCCTGGGACAGTTAATGGCTCGAACAGTGCTTATAAAAGTTCTGTCTTCAGGGGCACAGCCGATTGCTTTGGTCGCCAACCTGAGTGTAGAATTTTTCCCCACAGGCTCCCGAATATTCCAGGGGATAAGAGAAGAAGCGCATAAACTTAAAGCATTGGAGATATCCGAAGGACATACAGAGGAGAACATCGAAACGAACCAAACGGGTATGGGTATTCAAGTCGTAGGGAGAATTTTATAATGCATATGTTATCTTTTTAGCTTATGTTTGTTATCTAAATAAAAAGTTATTTAAGAAGATAGGCTTTCAAGATTTCTGAATAGATGATGAATGGTATGAAAGTTTTTTCTTCCTGGAGCGGTGGAAAGGAAAGTTGTCTTGCTTGCTATAAAGCACTATCAAACGGCTTTGACGTTTCTTATCTTCTTAATTTCATATCCGAGGATGGAAAGAGGTCAAGGGCTCACGGGATTAGCTCTGATTTGATTGCCTTACAGGCTGAGGCAATAATGATACCTATAATTCAAATTAAGAGCTCGTGGGCGGGATACGAGGAGAAATTTAAGGAAGCCGCGGGGGACTTAAAAGAGAAAGGGGTAAAAGGCGGCGTCTTTGGCGATATTGACCTGCAAGAGCACAAAGAATGGGTGGATAGGGTTTGCTCAGAAGTAGAAGTGGCGTCAATAGAACCGCTATGGGGAAATGACCCCAGGGAAATCCTAAAAGAATTTGTAAACGCGGGATTTAAAGCGATAGTTATAAAAGTTAAAGCTGATTTGTTTGGTGAAGAGTGGTTAGGTAAGGAATTAAACGAGCAATTCGTTAATGACCTGCCAGAAGAAATTCATCCCTGCGGCGAACATGGCGAATATCACACTTTTGTAGTTGACGGTCCTCTATTTCAGAGAAGAGTGGAGATAATAAAATCCGATAAAAAAGTTAAGGATGGAACCTGGCTACTTGATATTTCAGAATATGGATTGAGCGAGAAGGTATTTACAAGGGAGGCGAATGTAACTAAATGAATCTGATGCCAGGACTTTTTATTGCTATTTTCTTGAGCATCTTTGTTCTCGCAGCAAAAGCAGGGATAGGGTGTGGATTAGCAAGTTTAAAAAAGAAGGAAATTGGATATGTGTGCAGTGTATATTTTCTCCTTTCAATTGCAATCAATCAATTACTGGGGTTAGTCCCGCTTAGGGTTGGACAGTTGATTCTTAGCAGAGATGTTACCACTGTTTATGTTATCCTTTTTACACTCCTTTCCATAGCTATGCTGGCGGCAGGGATACACACAGTAAAAGAATGGAATTCAAAAAGGCGAGATATCTCCAGGCACAGCTTCCTGCTACTTTCTATCCCTTGTCCTATCTGCCTGACTGCCATTTTTATTTCTTGCACTACTTTAGCAGCTTATACTGACTTGAGCAGTTTTGCAATAGGAACTTCTGTTGGTTTTATCTTTTTCGTGACAATTATAATAACTTCATTGCTTTCAAGGAAGTTTAAGAAATGTCCTGTTAACCTTGGAAATGTAATGATATTTATTGGAAGTTTTTACCTTCTATCCGTTTTGCTCATACCGGCATATATCCAGGCGAATGATATGCAAATAGCACCTTTAAGCATTTCCATGCCTCTGGATAAATTGGTTTTTTTCGTGCTCACCGCTATTTTCTTCTTTTCCTTTGGTTTTTCAAGGCATAGAATAAAGGAGGTGCTGAGATGGTCTCCGACGCACTATTAACTACTCTTTACACGGTAACCTTAGCGCTATTGTATCCTGTGATAATAGGGCTTCTTGTGCTTTTAGTCTATTCATTTGCAGAAATAGGTGCTTTCTTCTCTGAATATACTTCCAGGAATCGCAATCTAAAAAAGCTTAGAATAGGGTGTGGTAAGGCAAAAGAGTTTTTAGCGGGAGGAGAAATAGAAAAAGCTTCCGAAACCGTAATGAGCAGTGGTTCAAGTTATTTACTCTCTAAATTTATTAGCGAGCTCTCTGAGTTTATTGGAATAGGGAATTTCAAAACAGAGGCTGAAAAGCTTCTACAAGAGTATGAGATAACTATATGGGAAAGAACCGAGAAGGAAAGGATGTTAATCAGAGTAGGACCGATGTTAGGGCTGATGGGGACGTTAATACCTATGGGTCCTGCGTTAATGAATTTGGCGTCGGGGAACATAAGTGAAATGGCTACAAATATGATCGTTGTATTCAGCACCACTGTCCTGGGTTTACTTATCGGAGGAATAAACTACGTTATGGTGATGATCAAAAAGAGATGGTATTCTCAAGACTTAAGTGATATGGAATATGTGGTGGAAGTTTTAGGAGGTGATGACTATGTCAAGAAGAAGGAGGTATAGAGCTATTATCGGAGATAATGAAGACCCTATGAGTGGATTAGCTAATCTATTCGACGTAGCAATGGCTTTTGCGGTAATATTGCTCATTGCCTTTGCTTTCTCCTCACATCTACCTGAACTTCTTACTGAGCAGTCTAACGTAACCATAGTGAAAAACCCGGGTGAAGAAGACATGGAGATCATCATTAAAGAAGGAAAAGAGATAACGCATCTGGAAATGACTAACAAAACCGCAGGAGGGACAGGAAAAATACTCGGAACTGCTTATAAATTAGAAACCGGCGAGGTAATTTATGTCCCCGTGGAATTGGATAGGGAAGAGAAAAAATGAAGATAACTAGATTGTTAGCAGTTTTCATCTTGTGCTTGTTTCTATGCCTCTCTGTTTTTCAAAGCGTATTTCCCACTCAGGGAAAGGATAATAAATGTGATATATGTTTCATTGTGGGTTCTGCCGGCTATAAAGGTCTGATCGCGGATGCTGCCGGTGAGTTAGGTTTTAATGTTACTGTTTACACAAGCGAAGAAATCTCAAGAATACCAGCGAGTTTAAGAGGATACGATATTATTTTCCTGGAGATGTTGGGTTCGGAGTCTCAAATGGAAATAGAGAGCAGGATAAGAGAAGGAAATGAAGCGGGAGCGAAAATAATTGCCATACACTCCGGAGAGACGGATTTAGGTATCGTGAACGTGAGTGAGCATCCCTGGATTGAGGAATACTTGGAAAATGGCGGAACGGAGAACGCAAAAAGGCTTTTGGTTTATTTGGCTGTTAAGTTCTGCGAGATGAAACTCGAAGTGAAACCACCAATGGTTTTGCCAGAAGATGCGATATATCACCCGGAAGCGAAGAAGCTTTTTGAAAGTTTAGATGCGTATTTAGAATGGTATGAGTCTGAACCAGGCAAGCCTACCGCAGGAATATTGTTTTATAAGAGGTATTATGCAACTGGAGATTTAAAAGTTATTAACGAACTTATCGAGTCTCTCGAAGAAAGGGGAATAACTGTGATTGCGGCGTATCAAGAAACGAGTCCTTTCCTCCTTGAAGAAGCAAAACCGGATATCATCCTTTCCATGAAATCTTTTAGAATAAGTTATTACTCTCCTGAAGAAGGGTTAAAGGATTTGGAAAGGATTGACGTCCCGGTTATGAATTTGATACAGCTTTCTTCCGAGAATGAGACAGAATGGAGGGAAAGTGAGCAAGGGATTCCTTGGATAGGAATTCCATGGCAAATAGCTCAGCCGGAGTTAGATGGGACAATAGAGCATGTAGTAATAGGAGGGAAATCAATTGACCCGGAAACCGGCTACTCATATTACGAGCCCATAGAAGACCAGATAAAATGGGTAGTAAACAGAACCATTTCCTGGATTGAACTCAGGAACAAAGATAATCCAGAGAAAAGAATAGCAGTTATATACTACAATCACGGAGGCGGGAAAGACAATTTTGGCGCATGTTATCTGAACATAGCACCAAGTTTGGAAGAGCTTCTTGGTGCGATGAAAGAAGAAGGTTACAAGGTGGGAGGAGAAATTCCTAACGAAACTGAGTTCATTGATTTGATGATTCGTCAAGGGAGGAATATCGGCAGTTGGGCTCCCGGTGAACTCAGAAATATGGCAGAGAACGAACCTGTGGTCTTATTCCCGGTGAATAAATACGCGGAGTGGTTTAACGGGCTTCCGAAAGAGGGTAGAGAGGAAGTAATAGAGAAATGGGGCAATCCTCCTGGGGATTTGATGGTGTATGAAAACACCACAGGGAAGTATTTTATATTCCCGGTAATAAAATTAGGGGAGGTAATACTTGCACCTCAACCAACAAGGGGGAAACTGCAGAATAACACAGCCCTATACCATGATAAAGAATTAGTTCCTCACCATCAATACATAGCCTTCTACTTCTGGCTTAACCGAGAGTACAAGGCAGATGCAATTATACACTTCGGAAAGCATGGATCACAAGAATGGCTGCCTGGTAAGGAGAGTGGATTATCAATAGAAAGCTGCTGGCCTGCCATTCTAATACAGGATATGCCGGTCATTTATCCCTATGAAATGGATAACGTTGGTGAAGGGACACAAGCAAAGAGAAGAGGAAATGCTGTTATTGTAGATCATCTTACACCACCAATCGAAAGCTCGGGATTATATGGAAACCTCTCAGAGCTTCATCAAAAGATACATCTCTATGTGGATACGACAGAACCCCGTCTTAAGGAAGAATATAGACAATCACTATTAGACCTCTGTGAAGGGATGGGGATTGATGAAGACGTTAACTTCTCAGTAGAGGAGCTAAGAGAAGCGAAGTTAGAAGAGTTTGAGGAGTTGGTGATAAGAGGAAAAGTGCACCAGTATCTTCACGAACTCTCTTCAGAATACATACCTTACGGCTTGCACACTTTGAGTCGGCCTCCTGAAGGCGAAAGACTAATTACGATGGTAAAGTCAATGCTGGGAGAGGAATATGAAGAACATGTGGAGGAAGTTTATGATATTGATCATTTTGCCCTCCTTGAAGGTAATAAAACAATGCTCGATGAACTCCTGGAGGAGGTTATTATCAACAATACTCCCATTGAGGAAGCCCAGTATAAACTCTTAGGCACAAAATCAGACAACATAACAACTGATCTTGAACTCGCGCAAAAATATAGCGAGAATATTGCGGGCTGCGATATTGAGATTCCCAGAGTATTAGAGGGCTTAGAAGGAAGGTATGTCCCACCAAAAATGGGAAATGATCCAATTAGAAGTCCGGAGGCTATTCCTACTGGAAACAATTTCTATTCCTTTGATTCCAGAATCGTTCCCACAAAAGAAGCATGGGAAATAGGAAAAGAACTCGCAGACCAGCTAATAGCCGAACATCAGGAAAAGAAAGGGGCATATCCAAATAAAGTCGCTTTCGTGCTCTGGTCAGTAGAAACAATGAGACATCAGGGAATAACAGAGTCAGAGATTTTATACTTATTAGGAGCAAAGCCGGTGTGGGACGGGAGAGATAAAGTAGTGGACATCGAACTCATCAATTCTGAGGAGCTTGGAAGACCAAGGATAGATGTTTTAGTTACCACTTCAGGACTTTATAGGGATACGTTCCCGGATAAGGTAAAACTCATTGACAAGGCGGTTAAGCTTGCTTCTAACGTAACAGAAGAAGAATTCAGGAACTATGCCAGAGAAAACTCTTTTTCTATTTATTCGCGCCTTCTAAGAGAAGGATATACCGAATCTGTGGCAACTAATCTCTCAAAGGCAAGGATATTTTCAGAGTCGCCCGGAGCTTATGGAACGAACTTAGATGATGCCGTGGTTGCCAGTAGCACGTGGGAAAATGAGACAAAACTTGCCAATTTTTACATTAAAAGAATGAGTCACGTATATGGGGAGGATACATGGGGCAATCAGCATGCAGGAGTATTTGAGGAGAATCTGAAAAGAGTGGACGTTGCATTACATAGTCAAAGCTCTAATCTGAATGGAGTGATGGACAACGATGATTATTTTCAATATCTGGGTGGGTTAGCTTTAGCAGTAAGAAACACAAAAGGAGAAACACCCGACCTTTATATAAGCAATCAGAGGAATCCCGGGAAAGAAAAAATCGAAGAACTGAGCAGCTATCTCAGAAGGGAACAAAGAGCAAGATATTTCAGTCCGAAGTGGATCACAGGGATGAAGGAGGAGGGGTATGCAGGAGCGAGAGAGATGGCAAAATTCGTAGAGCACCAGTGGGGATGGGACGTAACCGTGCCTGAACTTATCACTGAAAGGATGTGGAATGAAACTTATGAGGTCTATGTTATGGACAAATATGATCTTGGGCTGAAGGAATTTTTTGAAGAAAATCCCTATGCCTACCAATCAATTACTGCGAGAATGCTTGAGGTGTCAAGAAAAGGATACTGGCATCCTTCTGAAGAGGTTCTTAAGGAGCTTGCTAAAGAATATGCCGATTCTGTTGCTGAGCAGGGTGTGACTTGCTGCCATCATACGTGCGGAAACCCTCTTTTACGTGAATATATTGCCGGTATACTTTCAGCTCCGGGAGTAATAAGCACTGGAACAGTGGTGAAGTATAATAAAGAAGTGCTATCAGCAGCAGGAAAGGGAGGTGCAGGAGAGGAAGAAGTAGTAAAAGTAGGTAAAGTGATGGAAGAAGTAGAGGGAGAAGAAGGATTTCCTATTTCTGCAACTCCACTGGCAGCGGTCATAGCAGTTATAGTTATTCTCTTATTCATCTATGCAGGCTACAAGCTCGGCGGTAGAAAAAGATAAGAAAAAAATGAGATCAAAGATAAGATGGGATTACAAGACGTATGGAATCCCAGACGGTCTATTCTCGAGATCAAAAGCGGGCTTGACGAGAGAAGAAATTCGGTCTATTATTGTGTCAAAAGCGAGAATAATAGGAAACGAAGGGATTTTAGACGTTGGCACGGGTTCAGGAAGCGTTTCCATTGAATTCGCATTGTTAGGTTGCGATGTCACAGCGGTGGAAAAGGACGAGGAGAATTTTGAGATAGCAAAAAAGAACATAGAAAAATTCGGACTGAATGACAAAATCCGGCTTATCTTAGGTGAGATGGCAAAAGTTAAGTTGAACAATAGTTTTGATGTCATTTTCTTCGGCGGCACGGATAATCTTGAAAAATCGGTTGACAACGTGTTCAAGCACTTGAAAAACGGGGGGAGAATTATCATAGCCGCAGTCAGGCTTGAAACGGTAGTGGAAGCTATAGCAGTATTGAAAAACAGGGGTATCAATCCGGATGTTCTGAATATCTGCTTGAACAAAGGAAAGGACCTGGGAGGAAAAACCGCCCTCGCACCTTCTTATCCGGTGTTTCTGATCTACGGAGACAAGAAATGAATATCGGCAAGCTGTATGGAATAGGTGTAGGACCTGGAGACCCAGAGCTGCTCACGCTGAAAGCATATAAGACACTTAAGGAAGTGGATATGATAGTTGCCCCGAGGTCGAGAGAGGGTAAAAGGAGTTTGGCTCTCCTCACAGTTGAAAGAATTATAAAAGAAAGGGAAAACGAGCTCATTGTTGTTGAACCGGTGTTCCCGATGACGAAAGACCAGGCGAAATTGGACTTCTATTGGGAAAAGGCGAGAGAGGAAGTATTAGAGAAGATGAAGGGGTGTGAAACCATCGCATTTATAACCCTGGGAGACCCAAGTTTATATTCCACATTCTACAAATTTTTGGACTTCTTTAAAGACGAAGTGGAAGAAGTGGAAATCATACCTGGTGTAACATCTTTTTCCGCATGTTCCGCTCTGGCTAAAGTGCCTATTGCAGAGGGGAATGAAATCGTTTCCATAATCCCTGATATAAAAGATAATGATAATGCCCTTCGAGTAATACAAAATTCCGATTCCTTGATCTTCCTCAAACCAAAAAATATAGACGAGATCAAAAATATGCTGGCTAATAAAGAATCCATTTTGGGTGTTAAGATCGGATTTAAGGATCAAGAAATGGTTTTGGGAAAACTCACTGAATTAAAACAACCAACTCATTACCTCTCCACCCTTATCGTAAAGAAGGAGGAGAAGGAGAAATGGAAGTAGTTTTTGTTGGTGCAGGACCGGGCGACCCAGAATTGCTTACTATAAAGGGGAAGCGGGAAATAGAGAATGCCGATGTGATCATATATGCGGGTTCTCTTGTCAATAAGGATATTTTAAAATATGCAAGAGGGGATGCGATACTAATAGACAGTCATGGGAAGAACAGGGAAGAAATATTCGCTATTTTCGAGAAATTTGTAACTGAAGGTAAGAAAGTGGTAAGACTTCATTCTGGCGACTTGAGCTTCTATTCCGCTATTCAAGAACAAATAGAATTCCTCCAGTCAAAAAATATACAATTTGAAGTTGTTCCTGGAGTTACTTCTTTCTCTGCCGCTTCTGCATCCCTGAAAAGGGAACTCACTTCACCAGGC
>JANJFQ010000174.1 GCA_025435355.1 Candidatus Methanophagales archaeon
GCCAAGCCGCCGCACTCGCTTGTACTCTTCATTTAACGCGAAATCGGTAAGGGATTTCATAATAGCGCTATAGCGTCAATTGCATATGAATTTTGCGACTCAAACGTGGGGTTTTTCAAAATTCTCCATAAATGATTACATCAATGAAAGGGAAGAACATATACGCTAACAGTGCAACGGAAATCAGACCAAGGATCTGCCAGTATACTGTACTGCGTATTTCTTTGCTTTGATTCATTTCACTATTGCGTTTTATTTTTAGTTACTAGTATAATGCGCTCCCTATTCTATTTAATCTTCCTATTTCTCTCCTAGAAGATCCCAACAGTTTTCCGCCTGTAACCGAAGGCATGGTCCTTCGATTAACCTTATGATTGCTGAGCAGTCCTCAACGACAAACCGTTCTTGGTCCTCTGTCGCTACTGCCCCAGAATTACCGCCTGCAACTACTGAACTCAAAAAGCTATCAACATATCCTCGGCACGGGGTCACCCATCGGTGTCTCTACAATCCGCTTGCCGCCAACGCCCAAGGAGAAACGAGAAATACAGGAGACGTGCAGTGAATACACGCGACAGATGAAACACTACCGTCAATGCCGTGCCGATGCGATTGGACTACTTGGCAAAGATATTCAAGATCAGTTCTCGGAGTACTGAATAGCGCTTCGGTTTTTGGATAACTCGTGGATTTGGCATCCACAAAAAAATTAGTCAAAAAACTCTAAAGTTTAGGTATGAAAATGGAAGAAGCAATAGTGATAAGTGCGGATTCAACAGCGGAAGAACTTGCGCCGATAGCAAAAGCAGTGAATGATTTACTTTTATTGCCTATAACATTGCGGAGCAAGAATAAAAGAGGTGTTCGAGTGGAAAAAGGAGAAGTCATCGATTTTGATTACACCGGCCCCGTATTAGAACGTGCACTCGAGGAGGATCGAGTGATACGGACAACACCGCTCATAGGAAAATATGCACGTATACCGGTCGTTGTTGTTCCAATTCGAAACAGGAAAGGAGAAGTTATAGCTGCTTTGGGTGTTGTGGACGTGTTAGGAACAGTGGATTTAGGGGCAGGTTTTGCCGACTTCCCTCGTGTTCTTGAACAAATCAGGGCGCATCCGAGATTTCAACCAAAACAAGAATAACGCCCTTTTATCGAATCATCAAATAGTGCCCTCTTTGGGGTTTCTTCATCTAAGAAAGTGAAGAAGCGCGGTGTGGGAAGAAAGCTGGGAGTTTGTTATTCATAGTTATGCTCTAAATATATAACAAAACAAAGAGTGAATATGGCCAATATAGATGCGGGGCATTATTTTTTCACTTCAGAATCTGTTACAGAAGGGCATCCAGATAAAATTGCCGATCAAATTGCTGATGCTATTTTGGATGCTATTTTAAGAGAAGATCCAAAAGCTCGCGTAGCTTGCGAATGTATGATCGGAGCGGGATTTGTATTGATAACTGGTGAAATTACAACTTCAGCTCATGTAGATTATACTGAAATTGCCAGAGCGGTGATTCGTGATGTTGGTTATACAAAACCGGAATATGGTTTTGATTTCCGAACCATAGCTATCTTTACGTCAATTAAAAAGCAATCACCAGATATTGCTTTGGGTGTTGATATCGGAGGAGCAGGGGATCAGGGAATGATGAGTGGTTATGCCACCAATGAGACCGAAGAGTTAATGCCACTTCCTATCGTCTTGGCTCATCACCTTACGAAACGATTAGCTGAAGTAAGAAAGCAAAGTCTAATTCCTTATCTCAGACCGGATGGCAAATCCCAGGTTACGATAGAATATGAAAAATCAAGGCCAAAACGAATAGATTCTGTGGTTATTGCTGCTCAACACGATCCAGACTTAGACCAAGGAGAAATTAGAGAGGATATAAAAAATAAGGTAATAATTCCGGTTTGCAAGGAGTGGATTGATGAACATACAAAATATTATATAAACCACACCGGGCGTTTCGTTATCGGCGGGCCGGTATCAGATTCTGGAGCTAGTGGTAGAAAGATTATTGTTGATACGTATGGTGGTATTATTGGTCACGGAGGTGGCGCTTATTCTGGTAAAGACCCAACAAAGGTTGACCGTTCCGCTTCTTATATGGCTCGTTATATTTGTAAGAATATTGTCGCAGCCGGATTGGCGGAAAAATGTGAGATTCAAATTGCTTATGTTATTGGAGGGATAGAGCCGTTATCACTTATGGTGAGAACTTTTGGAACGGAGAAAATTGTTTTGGATAAAATTTATGAACTGATTAGAAAACACTTTCAACTTAATCCTCCAGGTATTATTGAAAAACTTGATTTACAAAGACCGATTTATCTAAAGACCTCTTGTTACGGTCATTTTGGCCGAAGAGAGCCAGAGTTCAGCTGGGAAAACATTGATTTAGCGAAAAAATTAAAAGAGGAAGCGAAACAGAGCTTCGAGAATAAGTAAGCGGGCACTATGATTTTACCAGTAAATTCGGGCTAAATTCATACCCCCTTGCACCGTCTTAGAAATTACTGAGAAGAGGGGAAACGAAAGAAGCGTCGAGAAAGGGAATCGGAAATACTACATTATCAAATTCGTCCGTGTAGTGCCCCCCTATTATCCCGATAATCTGCAAACCGATTTAAGGGCTGGCAAGGCGCCATAATATGGATCCGTACCTAATTAAGTATGGATCCCAAATCTGAACTTGAAGTGGTATGAAAGAAGCAGCGGAAGAATCAGGGGTAAAAAGGTAGACCTTTTTAGGTAAAAAGGAGATGAAAGACTATGAGCATAATTGTAGTAACAACCGAAACCGTACCGGGAAAGGAGATAGCTGAGGTCTTAGGTCTCGTGAGGGGTAATATTATCCAGGCAAAACATTTAGGCAAAGATATAGCCGCCGGATTCAGGCATATTGTAGGCGGCGAAATAAAGGAATATACCGAAATGATGTCCGAAGCACGAGAGATAGCGATAAAGCGAATGGTTGAAAAAGCGGAAGAGTTGGGAGCGGATGCCGTGGTATCCTTCCGCTTTGTAACTTCGATGATAATGACCGGTGCCGCTGAGATACTTGCTTACGGTACTGCGGTGAAGTTGCGATAAAACCAATTATTTAACGTGAATATTTTTGCAGGCTTTGCGCAGCCTCTAAAAAAGTAGACTTATTCAGGATAAGGGATGACACGTAGAGGGAAAATGTCTTTCACTGAGTGTGATTTATGATACCATTTTAACTAAAAGCGAAGATTAACGACCGCATCCGCGCCCAGCTCCTCGGCCTTTTCCGTCATTCTTTTCAATGCGATTTCTCGCGCCTCACTCATCATCTCGGTGTATTCCTTTATCTCACCGCCGACGATCGTTCGGAATCCCGCAGCTATATCCTTGCCGAGATGCTTCGCTTGAATAACATTTCCTCTCACCAGCCCCAGAACCTCTATTACCTCCTTACCCGGGACAGATTCGGTATTTACTATTAGTATGCTCATGGTCTCAACTCCTTTTCATCTATCTCTTCTTTCATTTTTTTCCACTCTTTGTATCGTTCAGAACTCATTGTTACTAATAAAATAGCCAGTATCGTACCTTCTTCTACCGCAGTGTTGAACAGCGGGTACACGCTATACGCGATCATAACTACCAGCCCGAGGAGAAATACCCCTACACCAACCTTGTTTAGTATATTCATTTTTCCTCCTTTGCTCTTACTATTTCATTGATGATCGGCACAACTAAAAGTTTACTACAAGCTCAACTTTAAGTTCCTGAACTCTCTGCTTCCCAACCAATAGTTCTACC
>JANJFQ010000175.1 GCA_025435355.1 Candidatus Methanophagales archaeon
CTGAGTGCAAGAATTTTTCGATGGAATTGAAATCCTCCTCGAGGGAAAACTCCGAGATTATTAAAGGAGAAATTGTCTGTCTTCGCTGTCATCGCCAATACCCTATCAATGAAGGCATTCCAAATATGCTTCCTGATGAGTTAAGGCTAAAAAAGATTGCCAAGGAAAGCATTTGGCGAGAATGGGGAAAAAGATTAGGCTCATATAAGCAAAGGAAGAAGGGTTGGACAGAAGAGAATAGTCGAAGTATTATACCCTTATACGAAGAATCCTTTTCGTACTTTTATCCGATTAGGGGGTCGGTATTAGAAATTGGCTGTGGAAATGGAGTCGTTCGCCATTTCCTTAACAGGGATGTAGAATACTGGGGCACCGACCCCGATAAAGACTGGATTCTACATCCACTCTATTCTTATACACTGGATATTTTCCCTTGCTTAAATGAACCCTTTCCTTTTATTCAGGGAGTGGGTGAATCTCTTCCGTTCAAAGACGAGTCTTTTGATAACGTAATAATTACCGCCACCTTGGACCACGTGAATTCGCCTTCACAGGTTTTTGAGGAGTCTTACAGAGTTCTAAAGGATAAAGGACAAATGTTACTTACAGTTGCCATAGGTGAGTGGGGTGTGAGCAAAAGGAAAATCACCCCGATCTTGGCAAATGGATTTAATAGATTATTAAGGGGCGAGCTAATCAGCTTAACTAAAGGTGTTTGGCGCAGGCTTTTTGTCCATGCAGAACCTGATCTATTCTTCTCTCTGGATGAAATTATTCATCTTTTTCGTCGATTTTCTGGCCTGGAAATCAAAGACTATGATGGTTGCTTAAAGTTTTTCAAAGCAAAAAAGAAACAAGTCTCTTCTAAATCTGAGGTTTAATAATCTGTCATGAAAATAGGAATTAAAGCGAGGCAATTCCTCCACTCTTGCCCCGATTTTAGCATAAGGAAGTGATTCAGATGTATCTCTGGCTTTCTAAAACTCTATATTACGGTGTTCAAACTTTTACTGGCATGAAACTCTATGCTCGCTTAAGGAAATTAGAGGAAACTCAATGGTATGCCAGAGAAGATTTGAAAGAATTACAATGGCAAAAATTGAAGAAGCTCTTGCAGCATGCTAATAAACACACATCTTATTACCAGAAAAAGTTTAAGAAATTAGGGCTCAGCCCAAAGGATATTGATGGGCCAGAGGATTTCAGAAAATTCCCTTTTTTAACAAAGGACGATATTCGTGATAATCTTTCTGACTTAAAGGCTCGGAATATCAAGCACTTCGTCGCCGATTGCACAAGCGGCTCCACAGGAACACCCCTAACTTTCTTTAAAGAACGTTCTACATCCGGTTATTTTCTGGCTGCAAAATATCGTGGACACAGATGGCACAACATTGACATTGGTGATAAGGAAGTTAAGTTTTGGGGATTGCCTATCGATCAAAAACCAAAATGGCGAGAGCATATTAAGGACTTTATGCTGAACCGGACACTCTTTGTTGCCTTTGATATTTCCCGGGAAACGCTTCGGCACCACTTCAAAGCATGCCAGAGAATAAGACCTAAATACATGTACGGCTATTCCTCAGCTTTGTATCGATTTGCAAGATATTTGAAAGAAGAAAGAATAGATGCTGCCCGGCTAAACCTAAAGGGAATAATTTCGACTTCTGAGGTTCTTTATGATTTTGAGCGCAAACTGATTGAACATGTATTCAGGTGCCGTATGATCAACGAATATGGTGCCTGCGAGGCGGGAGTCATAGCCTTCGAGTGCCCTGAGGGCAAAATGCATATAACAGTGGAGAATGTGTACCTAGAAATCTTAAAAGAGGATGGACAGCCCGCCATGCCTGGAGAATCAGGGGAGATAGTTGTTACTGAACTAAATAACTTCGCCATGCCCTTTATCAGATATAAAATAGGCGATTTAGCAACATGTGTAGATGAAGAAGAAAAATGTAAGTGCGCTCGCGGACTGCCACTCGTAGGTGAAATTGTTGGAAGAGCTCTGGATACAGCGATTACGCCTACAGGAAAATTGCTGCACGCCCACGTATTTAACTATATTATCCGCAGCGCCATCAGCCATGGAGCGGATATAAAAGAATTCAAGATCATTCAGAAAGACAAGCATAGGCTTTTAATCAGAGTTGTAGCTTCGAAGAAATTAAGAGAAGAATATCGCAATTATATTACCAGACAAATAATGAATTTAATGGGGGAAAACATCACAATAGATTTTGAAGAGGTAGAGAGCATTCCATTGGAAAAGCATGGTAAGTTCCGTTTTTTTGTCTCAGAAATTCCGGCTCTCAGAAAGGATGAAGAAAGTGGATAAAAAAGAGAGGTTTCACCTTCTCCTGAGTGGAGATTTTCCTCCTACTTTAGGAGGAGAATCACGTTATCTTTACAGCCTTTTTTATTTTTTGTCCACGCCTAATAAAGCTGTTATTACTCCGTTTGTCAGGGGTGCTGGTGAAATCGACGATTCTCTTCCTTTCCCAGTAAAGCGAATTTATGTTGGGAGAAAAGGGCTGTTAAGAGCCTTGTCTCCTCTCATCTATTTTCTTTTTATCTTTGCCTTCAAAAAGAAAAAACTGTTGATCCATTGTGGTCAGGCGATGATTCCAGGAATGGCCGGTTTTCTGGCGAAATTCTTCCTCGGAGTTCCTTATATAGTGTATACCTATGGTGCTGAGTTTCTTGAATATGCGCATTTTCCTCATAATGCCATCCTGCAAATGATATTGAAAAATGCAGACAAAATAATAACTATAAGCCATTATACAACGTGCCATGTTAAAAGATTGGATATCCCTGAAGAAAAAATTATAAGGACCCTTCTCGGAGTTGACACCAGGAAATTTTATCCTTCTAGTCCTGATGATGAAATTAGAAAAAGATATGGATTGAAAGGAAAGAGGATAATTATCACCACCTGTCGTTTAATCGAACGCAAAGGCGTAGATATGGTAATCTCTGCTTTGCCCCATGTTCTTCAATCAGCTCCAGATGTAGTATATTTAATTGTCGGAAGTGGAGAGGACAGAGAGAGGTTAGAAATCATTGCCAGGGAAAAGGGCGTAAGGGACAAGGTTATTTTTGCTGGTAACGTATCTGATGAGACCCTCCTTGCAATCTATAATCTTTCTGCGCTCTATGTTATGCCATCGCGAGAGATGCTTGATAATGCAATGGTAGAAGGCTTTGGTATCAGTTATATTGAAGCAGGCGCCTGCGGTAAACCAGTGATAGGCGGTCGTTCTGGAGGAGTAAGAGACGCGGTGGTTGATGGCGTAACAGGGATTCTTGTAAATCCTGTAGATGTAAATGAAATTACCCAAGCGATAATTACCCTGCTTAATAACAATAAGTTCGCTGAAAAGCTAGGTAAACAGGGTCTTGAACGCGTGCAGAAAGAACTAACATGGGAAAAAATTGCTTCTCGACTCCTTAAACGATTATGAGTAAAGACAATAATAAACTGTTAATATACGCTGTCGGTGATATCATGCTTGGCGACCATTCTTATTATTTGAAGCTGGGTATAGGAAGTCGCTTGCGAAGGGGGAAATTAGCTGATCCTTTTGAGCATGTTAAGCACTTATTAAGAAAAGGTGATATCGTTTTGGGCAATTTAGAAACAGTGCTTTCTAAAAGAACCAACCGTCACGGCTTTAATAAAATAGATTTGCGCGGCGAACCTTCATGGGCAAAACTTATAGCAGAAGCGGGATTTAATGTAATCTCTGTAGCAAACAATCATGCTATGCAGCATGGAATAGGCGCATGGT
>JANJFQ010000047.1 GCA_025435355.1 Candidatus Methanophagales archaeon
ATTCTACCCCATCCATTTATTGCTACCTTCATCATGTGAAGTTATTTGTTATCTTAATCATATAAAGTTCTACTGTAAATTTATTTTGTTGTTAAAGAATATAATGCTAGAAAGAAAAAGCGAAATAGTTATGAAGACTTATTTTCAATAGCATAGCGAAGGAGAAAAAAAGCGATGGAAATATTAGAAGTCGGTGATGTAATGACACACGAAGTCATCACTGAGGATGAAGACGCGTTGGTCACTATAATATCGAATGATATGGAACAGTCGGGAATAGGGAGCGTAGTGATAACAAAGGGGGGTAAACCCGTAGGAATTATCACTGACCGTGACATAGCAATAAAAGTTATAATGAAGGATCGGAAACCGAGCAAAATAAAAGCAAAAGAAATTATGTCTTCACCTTTGATCACCATCGAGCCATACGAACCGATGGAGAAAGCATGCAAGCTCCTGGCAGAGAAGGATATAAGGAGACTGCCAGTGATGGAAGATGATGAGCTCGTGGGCATTATTAGCGTTAGAAACGTGTTGACGAGAAACCCAATGTGTGTAAAGAGATTTTACCCGGGGGAATGAATCTCGGCATAGGGAAAAAAGAAGATGAAGGTTAAGGATATAATGAGCCGCCCGATTATCGCTGAAGATGAAGAAACCTTGGTCACTAAAATAGCGGAAGATATGGAAGAATTGGGGATAGGGAGTGTGGTGATAACGAAAGGGGGTAAATCGGCGGGAATGATTACAGAACGCGATATAGCATTAAAGGTTCTACTGAATAATAAACGCGCAAGCGAAACAAAAGCAAAAGAAATAATGGCTTCTCCTCTGGTCACCATCGAGCCCGAAGCATCAGTGGAGGAAGCGTGCAAACTCGCAACAAGGAAGCGGATAAAAAGACTGCCGGTGGTTGAAAATGGCGTGCTCATAGGAATCGTAAGTATTCGTGACCTATTGGCGAGGAAGCCGGAGTATGTGAGGGAATTCTACTTCTAACTACATCAGCCCTTTTTCCATCAATGCCCTCATGGTTCTCTCACAAGCAGTTGTAGCATGTGATACTGCTCTTCCGAGGTTTGCATGCGCCTCCTGATAATCTTCCTCTTCTATCCTTCTTTTTACCTGCGTTACCTTTTCTTCCACCCGCACGAATTCTCGCATTCCCGTCACGTTCAATGCCAATCCTGTTTCGGTGGACAAAGCGTCAAAGAAAGCAAACAGCGCTTTTTTCGCACCCTCTAATTCACCTTCCTTCAACGTTTCTATCACAGTCAGCATCTTGGAGCCGATTATCAGCGCTGATTTTATCCGTTCTGCGAATTGATAACCTATTATCTCGTTTTGCGTCATAACCAAGAATATCCTTCATCTCACTAAAAAACTTTTTGTTTTTATAAGTCCTTAGAATATTGAGTAATTACCATGCCATCAACAATATTAGTAGGTGGATTTTTTGGAGACGAAGGTAAAGGCAAGATAATAGCGTATCTTGCAACGCATGACAAGCCGGACGTTGTTGCGAGAGGTGGCGTAGGACCCAATGCGGGGCATACGGTTGAAGTAGGAAGTAAGAAATATGCATTGAGGATGGTGCCTTCGGGATTTGTATACGAATCTGCAAGGCTCCTTATCGGTGCTGGTGTATTAGTTGACCCACGGGTGTTCAAAAGAGAAATAGCTTCCTTCAGGCTGCAGGGGCGAGTAGGCGTGGATCGGCGATGCGGCATAATCGAAGAGGAACATATTGAAGAGGACAAGCGAGATGCGCATTTAAAGGGCAAAATAGGGTCCACGGGTTCTGGATGCGGACCTGCGAATGCAGCGAGAGTTTTTAGGAAGTCAAGACAAGCGAAGGATGTAAAGGAGTTGGAGGAGTTCCTTTGTGACGTGCCGTTGGAACTAAATGAGGCGTTAGACCTTGGGAACGGTGTGCTGGTAGAAGGTACGCAAGGGTTTGGCATTTCTTTGCTTTACGGAACGTACCCCTTCGTTACTTCTAAAGACACGACTGCTTCACAGATGGCTGCTGATGTTGGCATAGGTCCTACGAGAATAGATGAGGTTGTAGTTGTGTTTAAGTCATTTCCAACGCGAGTGGGCGAAGGTCCTTTTGAAACGCAAATGACAGAAGAAAAAGCGGCTGGGCTGCATATCGAAGAGTATGGAACGGTTACGAGGCGGAAGAGGCGAATAGGTGAATGGGATGGAAAGATGGCAGCTTACTCGGCGATGATAAATGGGGCGACGATGGTGGCATTGAGTGGTGTGGACAGGTTAGACGCGTCATGCAAAGGTGTAAAGGAGTACGAGGAGTTGAGTAAAGAGGTAAAAGAGTTCGTGGCTAAGGTTGAGCACGACACACGAGTTCCCGTGAAGTTGATTTCCACGGGACCTGAAATATCGGAGATAGTGGACTTGCGGGGATAAAATATGGACAGTGAAAGGTTGCGAAGATACATCGACAAAATAGAGCACATAGAAGAACGTATGGCGGATATAAGAACGTGGTTAAATGAGATAGAGGATATTAGCGAGATGGACAAGAAAACGAGACTCGCTGTTTATAAAGCCATGCAGGAAGTGGTTGAAGCTTCAACAGATGTAGTCGCAATGATTTTAAAGGACGAAGGTAAGCTACCAAAAGATGATTATACAAACATAGAAAAGATGTTCGGGTTAGATATAATAGATAATAGAGTAAAAGAGGCTTTAAATGAAGCAGATGGTTTGAGGAATAGATTGGTTCATGAATACAACGAACTAAACGATGAAATAGCCTTAGAATCAATACAGGAACTTTTAATGCCGATAGAAGAATTTATTGAAGCAGTGAAGAAATGGATGAGGAAGAGCGAATAGAAGCGGATTTCGCATTTCTGACGGAGGACGAAAGAATTCTCGCAGTCCTTTTGTTTGGCTCTGGTGCAAAAGAGCAAGCTGATGGAAGGAGTGACCGGGATTTCTGTATTGTTGCACCGGAAATAAGAAATAAGAAGGATATGAGAGTGGTTTTGAGAAAAATTTATGTAAATATAGATGTGAAGGGAAAGAGGTATGATACATGGCTATTCGAGGAGCTTCCGCTATATCTGAAGGTTCAGGTTATTGAGAACCATAAAGTAGTGTTTTGCAGGGATTTACCCGCGCTTTATGAATATTTCTATTTTTACAGGAAGGTATGGGGTGACCAAAAGCATAGACAGGAATTGGACAAAGAGGAATTGATGGAAATTCTTGAAAAGAAACCTTTTCTTTGAAAGAAAAGCTTTACCAAAAGAACTTAGTTGTTTTTCTTTTTTGTGAAAAAGAAAAAGTGTTGTGTTAATCTTGTGAAAGCTCGTGGTTTTTTTACACCAGCTACACAATTAAGTGAGCCGTCAAAAGTTTTGCGGAGGAAGTGGTCAAGAGATGAAAGTTCTTCGGGATACCACTTATTTGCTATCAGCAGTCGGAATAGAAATTGATATTTTAGAGGATTTGCTGGAGAGTGTGTTTTCTTCAGAACTCTCTTTTTGATAAGTGAACTTTCACTATTGGACTTTTCTGAAAGGTAATTAACATTCATTCGTAGTAAACATTGTTAAATGTGGAACACATAATTATTAAAAAAATTCAAACTATTGTTTAAAAAATTTCAAATAATAATAAAGTTTTTAAAGAACGAATTATAAAGTGGTCTTCATGAACATGAAAATTATCACATTTGGATTGATTGTCATTCTGCTTTTAATTTGACTTTGTCAAATTAGCTATCAAAATAAAAATTAGGATGGGATATGTATGAAAAAAATGAAAAGATTTGGGATATTGGTCGTGATAGGAGTGCTCCTTGTGGGGGCTACGGGGTTGTGTACAGTTAGTGCAGCAACAGAAGCGGTACATTTCAGTAAGTTGATTCCGTTCTTGCCAGACGCTCCTTCTGGTTGGGAAGGAGAAGAACCAGATGGTATGATGTTTACCGTGGAAGAGGGATCCTGGAGCATGGCTTCAAAAAGTTACACAAAATCTGGCGCAGAAGATATAACTGCTGAAGTAGGAATTATGGATTCTGCGTTCTATCAGGTTGGATGGTGGGCAGCATGGCAAGGATTCTATGCTTGGGAATCCACCGAGGGCTACGCAAAGACCACAGAGGTTAAAGGACTTCTCGCATGGGAGAGTTATACAAAGGACGGTAATGACTATGGTCTATATGTTGGCATAAACGACAGGTTCATGGTCTTTATCAGCACGAACAGCGATAGGGATACGCTATACGCATTTGCCAATTCGATTGATTACAGCGGAATCGCAGCCTACGAAGAATCTCCAACACCAACAGTCCCACCGATACCTACGCCAACACCAATCCCTTATTATTATCCAACACCGACACCAATCCCTTATTATTATCCAACACCCACGCCAATGCAATCACCTACGCCAACACCCACATCCCTGCCGATAGCCACGCCAATACCAACACCTACTTCAACTCCTGTCACAACAAAAGCACCGATAGGAACTCCACAATTAACAATCAGCCAAACAACGCTAAGAGAAGAGCCTGAAGTTGGAGAGGATGTATTGATTACCGTTACAATCTCAAATACGGGGGATGGGATTGCGAAGAATATCAATTTGAGGGAGCATATACCTTCCAGCGTGTCAATAAACTTCGTAGATGGTGCAAACAGTGCAGGGAATCTTATAACCTGGAGTGGAGATTTATATGTCGGACAAACGTATTCCATTATCCATTCGTTCAGGATTTTAGAGGAGAAGAACCGAGCAGTTCCTGTAAAGGTAACTTACGAAGATGAAAGTGGTAAGAAATATGAGACTTCAGCAACGATTTATATATCAGCAAAAGCTGAAGAAATACCCGCGCCAACTCTTATACCGGGATTTGAAGTTGTATTCGCAATCGCCGGATTGTTAGCAGTAGCATATCTTTTAAGGAGAAGAAACTAAACGGAAAATGGATAATCCCCTCATAGCAGATTTCAAAGAAGAATTGAAGGAAGAAAATTTGAACGACGAAGAGATATCTAAATGCATCGAAATTATCAAAGATATTTATATCGGGCAGAATATTAGCGATGGAATCTTACGCCAGGATTGCTATAAATTTGGTACTAAACTCGTTGCAACGTTGTTGAAACGCAACTACATCGAAGAGGTTCGCTGGTATCGTCATCATCTATATTGCACTACGGAAAAAGGGTCAAAAATCGGTAAAATTGCGGTAACCAATCTAATTGATGAAAATAAGGAAGAGATAGAGAAGTTTTTGAATGGACAGCCACAGAAAGTTTTAAATTTTATTATCCATGAGCACCTTCTAAAAGAGGAGCCTCATCGCGGATATATCTATCCGGTCGATGCAAAAGATATATCGGATTTTTATTGGAAAGACCTCGTAAGAAAGAACAACAAAATCCATAGAGCTTGGACTTCCATATTATGGGAGTTAGAGGATTTGGGATTGTGTATTAGAACACATTACTATGTTTCAACGAAAGGTGGTATGCTTAGTGAAGAAAATTATGTTATCTCTCCAGAAATTTTCGAGTTTTTGGTGGAACATTGTCCAAAAGAAGCTTTTACACCTGAAGAATACGACAAAATTAGGGTATATGGCGTTTTATCTTATTTCACGCATAGCCGTGGCTATTCCTCAGATGCGTTTAGAGATCTTTTGTGGGAAAAACTAATAGATGCTGAGCTTGAAGAGGAAAAAATCAGAGAATCCATAAATAAAATGGCAACATTGGGAATAACGAGCAAATATCGAAGTTCAGAAACTCCGTTTTCGATAAAAGACGAACTTAAATACGAAGATTGGCTTGAAAAGAATCTTATAGAGCCAGTTATTGAATCTCCGTTAGAACCGTCTAAACCTGTAGAAGAAAAAGACGAAACAATCAAAGAAGAAAGGGTAGAATTAATAGAGGAGAAGAAAATAGCCCCAGAACTAATCAAAGAATCTATAATCATAGGAAGTGAAAGGGAATCAGAACAATGGGGAATAATAGGGAAGATATCTGAAAAGAAAGTGCTTATTGATCTCAATGAGCCACACACTATATCTATATTTGGCATTCAAGGCTCAGGAAAAAGTTACACACTTGGAGTTATTACTGAAATGGCTGTGAAGGCAGCGCAGAATATCGCAAAGCTTGATAAACCCCTTGCATCTGTCATCTTCCACTACAGTAAAAAGGAAACTTATACCCCCGAATTTGAATCGTTCACGCGCCCAAACAGGAATCAAGAGGCTATTAATGAATTGCGAGAGTTGTATAAGGCTGAGCCAATGGCAATCGAAAATATAAAAATACTAGTTCCCCCGGGGAAGCTGGGAATCAGAAAGGAACAGTATGAAGGTTTGGAGGTTGAACCACTTCTATTCCGCCCACAGGAGCTTGGTGCACACGAATGGCGCTTGCTCCTGGGTGCTGGAGGAGAACAGCTATATTTGAAAAAGATTAAAAACATCCTTGAAAAGTTGAAGAATGAAGACAAACTCACCATAGATCACTTAAAAACCGAAATACAGACATCAGAATTGACTAAAAATCAAAAGGGGTTATCTATACTGAGAGTGGGGTTTGTTGAAAAGTTTTTGAATGAGAATGCAAAACCTTTCGAGGAATATCTAACTCCGGGTTCAATCACTTTACTGGATATCAGAGATGATATGCTTGATGAACAGGAGGCATCCATCCTTTTAGGAATGTTGCTTATCTCGATGGGAAAAATCGAAAGAGACAAACTATTGGTAATTGATGAAGCGCACAAATACTTTGGTAAAACATTATCGAAAGACATAGTTGAGTTAGTTCGTGAGATGAGGCACACCAGAACGAGAATATTGATTGCATCACAGGATCCACCTTCGGTGAATGCTAAGGTAATTGAATTATCGGATGTTGTTCTATTGCATCGAATGAATTCACCAGAATGGTTGAAACATATCCAGGGCAAAAATATCGCTTTGAAAAGGTTAAAATCAGAAGATTTAAGCTCATTGAAGAGTGGTGAGGCATATATATGGGCAAGTAAATCTACAGAACAAGAAATAACGAAACAACCGATGAAAATTGACGTGAGACCTCGCTTAACTGAACATGGAGGCGTTACGAAGACTGCGGTTTAAAATACCAGGGAGATACTGTAGATGGACAAGATTATTATAGAGTTACATAAAATATTAACGGATTTGCATCAAGAAACGATTTTCAGTCGAAAGTTAGACCAATTCAACAGACTTTTTACTTTGGGATTAAAAGCATTTTATGAAGAAGAGGAAATTGTAATAAATAATTTAACGGTATTAAATAAATCCTTAGAATGGTTTAAAAACCTGCGGAATTATTGTTATACAGCATTGTCTTTAATCGCTGCATTTACAATAGTTGCTATTCAATTGAACATTCTAACTTTAGAGACTGCTATTCAATTGATTAGTTTCCTCGCCTTGCTTTGCTATTTCATCCCATCTTTTTGTATTAACCAGTTAGAACAGAAAGGTATGAAAGTAAAACAAGTTTTTAACAGAATAAAAGGTTATTGGGCTCTCTTGGGAAGCCATCTTTTAACTTACTCTACAATAATTGCAAGTCCTGATTGGAAGGTAATTGAGGAAGAAATTTATCAACATGTTCTTTTTGCGCGTATATTACTTCAGGCTTCAACTGTCGAAATGATTGATAGCCTTTCGACTGTGGTTACACCAAATCAGTTAGAGGAATGGAAAAGAAGTGTTCTATCAGATCCATATACAACGGAAATAATTTTGAATAATCAAGATACTATTAAAAGTTCACACCTTCCCAAAGACCTTAAAAAACCATTGAACCAATACTTAACGTTTATCATTGAAAATAAAAATTAAAGACGATACTCACCATACGCTTTTGTTCTGTCTTAATTTTTTGGAGGTTTCGGTAGGTTTTCCCTTATTAGTGATTATACAATGTCTATTCATTTTCGTTTAATAACCCCCCCCTAACTTAACCTATAATCTGGATTCTAGATCGGTCTTTTGCACATTTACAGTTATTCTTTTCCCGAATTGCAAAAATACACTTTAAAATCCCATAAAATTCGATTTTAATCGAAATGGAACCGAAAAGTGTATTGGAAAAGATATGTCCTCATTTGAGAATACAATCGTGACCTGGATATTTTCTGTGACAGTTCTGATGTCAATCTTTTGTATATTATTCATCGGGATGCTAATATACGATCTTTTGGAAATTGAGGAAGAATAGCCGACAAGGCAGGAAATGGAAAAAATAAGATTTAAAAGCGATTTAGGTTAGACATACTCCACCATGTTAAACAGTAACTCCACCTAATTTACGTAATATAATCCTTCTTCTGCGGTTTTCTGAGCTTTTTCGTCTAAAAGAGCGAACTGAATAGAGCGAACGGATATATAACTTAATAGATGTATGGGTAAGTGAGTTTTTGAAGGGGTGAAAGAAAATGGGAATAAACACGCTATCGAAGAAGGTTGAGAACCTTGAAAAGAGAGTGGCAGAGTTAGAAATAGTTATGGGAACTGAAAAAGAACCGGATGCAAATAGAATAAGAGAGGCTGTGCAAAGATATCTAAAAACATCAAATGAGATCAGAAGACAATGGAAAGGGGAACTATCATCTGTGGAAGAGGTCAGAATCATGAGAAGGCATGAAAGGGAGTATTAGATGTTCACGCTACTAACCCTTGATTCAAACGTTTTCATCAGTGAGACAAAAGGAGATGAAGAATACAGCGATAGATGCAGCGAAATAATTGAACAAGTTGGGCAAAAGTTCCTGTTAGCAGAGCCTACAATATTGCTGGCTGAAATAGGAAATGCAATTGCAAGTACCAATGGCTGATGCGTTGATAGCAGCAAGCGCTTATTTCGTTGGTGCAGAGGTGGCTACCGATGATGAGCATTTTGAAAAGTTGGATGAGGGGGTTGCAAAAGTTAGGGGCGTAAACAAATGAACCGGCTATTAGAACAGGAATAGTTGAATAAAACGTAGTTACTCAATTAGAATTAGCCGAGAAGAAAGTTATAGAAAAACGTAAAAAGTTTTTTTAAACATCTGGAAACTTAATCCTATCATGACAATGCAAGAAAAACAAATACCCGCGCATATATTCAGGGCGTATGACATAAGGGGGATTTTTAATGATGACCTGTATCCGGAGACGATGTTAAAGATAGGACGTGCTTTGGGTACGTATGCAAGGGAAAGAGACGAAAAGAGCGTGGTTGTTGGTAACGACATACGAACTTCTTCTCCTTTGCTCTCGAATGCGCTCATCTCTGGTTTGCTTTCTTCGGGCATTGATGTAACGAGAGTAGGAACAACCCCATTAGGTGTTTGTGCTTTTGCCGGATGGCGGTTAAAAAAAGATATAACAGCTTATGTAACCGCATCGCATCTACCGCCGGAATGGAACGGCGTGAAGCTTTATACCGGAGAAGGGATAGGGTTTTCAGCCGAGAAGAATGAAAAGATAAGGGATATAGTGCTGGAAGGAAAAGGAAAAGAGGTTCCGTGGAGTGAAGTTGGCAACTATCATGAGGTAGATTTGAGAGACAAATATATAGAATATATAACGAAAAGATTTGGGTTTGTAAGTGACGGAAAAAAAATCGTGTTGGATTGCGGAAACGGAAGCATGGGATTGGTGGCGTTGGATGTGATGAAACGAGTGAAATTAAAAGCCGAAGCGCTGTTTTCAAAGCCAGACCCTTCTTTCCCCAATAGACCCTCTGAACCAACAGATGCAAGTTTAGGCGCTTTAAAAGCAGAAGTGAATCGAAAAAAAGCGGATTTTGGCGCCGCTTTCGATGGTGATGGTGATAGAGTGGCAATTGTAGATGACCGGGGAAGAATGCTAAGTGCAGACCAGTGTGGCGTTATCATAGCTAAATCGTTATTAGAGGAAAGAAAAGGAACCGTTTTAGCAAATGTTGAATGCTCCATGCTTGTCGAGCGAGAGTTAGAGCGGTTGGGTGGTAACATAGAAAGAATACCGGTTGGTCATACTTTCTTGACGATGGAAGCGAAAAAAAGGAATGCTGTGCTTGGTATAGAATCAAGCGGGCATTACGTTATACCTTCCTTTTTCGCGTTTGACGATGCGATGATAATACCGTTGAAAATAGCGGAGATTTTGGTTAAAACGGGAAAGAAGTTATCGGAGCTTGTGAACGAGCTGCCAAAGTTTCCAAAGGTGCGGAAGAACCTTCAATGTGATGACGAGGTGAAATTCGATGCGATGCGGGTTCTTGCTGAGCGTTTAGCAACTGAATATGGCGCCGATAAGATAAATACGATGGATGGTCTAAGAATAGACCTGAAAGAAGAGGGTTGGGTGCTTATAAGGGCTTCTAACACTTCGCCTTTGATACGCGTGACTGTGGAAGGTGCAACTGAGGAAATAAAGGAAAAATTGATGAAGAAGTTCGTTGGGGTCACGGAGGATGCGATAAGGAAGTTTGTCTAAAACCTTTTCATAGATGGAGAAAAGAAGCAAAAAAGTTTTATGAAACGAATATTCCACATTGCGGATACGCACATAGGCTATTCAGCATATCGAAGGATGGATGAGGAAACGGGACTAAATCAAAGAGAAGTGGACACCTACGAGGCGTTCAGGCAATTTGTAGATTATGCGCTAAAAGAAAAGCCCGATGCCATATTACACGCGGGAGACCTGTTTGATTCCGTAAGACCGACGAACCGCGCTATTTCTTTCGTGCTCAGCCAGATAATAAGATTGAGTAATGCCGGAATTCCTTTTGTAGCGATTTCAGGCAATCACGAAACGCCCCGTTTGAAAGAGACGGGCAGTGTATTCAGCTTATTTGAGCATATTCCGGGGGTGTACGTGGTGTATAAAAACAAATACGAACTCATTGAAATTGATGACACGAAAATACATGCGATTCCTCATTGCGATGATATTGAAAGCGAGAAGAATAAAATGAGGTTGAATAACAGTGACAGAGATAATGATAATGCGTTTAATATCGCACTTCTCCATGCAAGCGTTCTCGGCGCAGGACAACCAGTCTTCATGATGGGCGAATTCAACGAGCAGATGGTTAATATTGACGACTTAACGAATTTTGATTATCTCGCATTGGGGCATTTTCACCGGTGCACGAAAGTAAGGAAAGATGCTTATTACGCAGGCTCAACCGAAAGATTCAGTTTTAACGAGGTAAACGAGGATAAAAGCTTCTTGGAAGTCATGTTGAGAGAAGATGATGGAAAAGAGGTCATATTCCATGAGTTAAGAACAAGAGAAATGGTGGATTTGGAGCCGATTGTTTGCAGCAGTCTTGATGAGCGCGAGATAAAGAGCGCTATAACGCATCGCATCCCGGAATGCAATCCACAGGATAAAGTTGTGAGGTTAAAAGTGCAGGATATACCCCTGCACGTCTATCACTCGCTGGACTTTGACGAGCTAAAGCGACTGACGAGGTCGGCAGTTCATTTTGAGATAAAATATGAATTCCGGAGGGATAATGAGTTATATTCTGCCGAGCATCCCGCTTTTCGTTCTTTACATACCGAGTTCGAGCACTTTATTGGCAAGTACACGATAGGAGCGCATATAAATAAGGAAAAATTAAGGGAGTTAGGGTTGAGGTATATGCAGGAATGGGAAAGAGATAACGAGGAGTAGGAATATTATTTGGAATTTTGTGCCTGGAAGTTGTGATTTTTAAGTCCGCATGATATTGTGTTGCGACCTCGAAATGAGGGGATATTGCAAATTGAAGAAAAAGTTTTTTATGATGAAAGAGAAATAATAGAACAAAATAAAGAGTCCCGTGGTGTAGCGGTCAAGCATACCGGCCTTTGGAGCCTGTGACAGGGGTTCGAATCCTCTCGGGACTATTTCAGCACATCTAACATCGCAACCCGTTCTAACACCAACATCCCCAGCTTCTTCTCGCCCACCGCTTTTATTTCTACCTCGGTTATAGTAAAAAACTTCTTTATTTTCTCTTTTTTAGTCTTATTGTATTCCAATTCCTGTATTGGCTCTTCTTCTATTCCCGTCTTCCTCTTTACTTCCTCTGCAACACCTTCCAAATCCTTTTCTCCTGTTGCATCAACAATAACGAGTGCAACTTTATTCTCGCCTTCTGACACACCCATCGCCAATGCTCTTTCTATCTGCCTTTTCCCCGCTGCATATAGAAGAATTTCCAAACCTAAATCACTCGTTATATTCCTTTTCCTCTCCACAGCTCGTAATGCCTTTTTCACCGCTGATTTTATATGCGCCTCACCAGCTATCAGCTCTGCATCCATGGCTTGTATTGTCACACCATGTTTAAGAGCGATGCTTTTCAATAGAGAAAGAAAACCGTCTACATTTGATATTCCTACTTTACCTGCAACTATTTTGCAGTTCAACCTTTTTTCTTGCTTTTGGCTATCAAACTCTATCATTTTCTTGTTTTTGATTGATTATGTATTAGGATACCAAATATTAAATCACGAGGAGGAACAAAGAATGGAAAAAGAGAGAAAGGAGAAGACAAAAGAAGAAGTATTTGAAGCGATAGAGAAGCATGACGTGAAATTCGTCGGACTCTGGTTCACCGACATCCTGGGACGTTTGAAGAGCGTTGCTATTTCAGTTTCCGAATTAGAAGCCGCCTTTGACGAAGGAATGGGATTTGACGGCTCCTCGATAAAGGGTTTTGCAAGGATTGACGAGAGCGACATGCTCGCGAAACCAGACCCCGCTACATTACAGATTGTTCCATGGAGACCGAAGGGGGATGCAGTTGCGAGGATGTTCTGTGATATTCTACAGCCCGATGGCAGTCCATACGAAGGCGACCCGCGTTATATATTGAAGAGGAACCTGAAGAAGTTGAGGGAAGAATACGACTACACGTTCTATGTCGGTCCCGAGCTGGAATACTTTTATTTCCGAGATGATAAGAATCCGGAAGTCCTGGACGAGGGAGGATACTTCGACTTAACGACACTGGATGCAGGAAGCGAGTTAAGAAGAGATACGACATTAATGCTGGAAGCAATGGGAATAAAAGTGGAATACAGTCACCACGAAGTTTCTCCTTCGCAGCACGAGATAGACCTTCGTTATAAAGATGCGCTGACGATGGCTGATAATGTGATGACATATCGAATTGTGGTAAAGGATATAGCACAGCAACATGGATGTTATGCCACGTTCATGCCAAAACCCATCCTCGGTGTGGATGGCTCAGGAATGCACGTGCATCAATCGTTATTTAAAGGAGATAGAAACGCATTCTTTAGCTCTGATGACGAAT
>JANJFQ010000006.1 GCA_025435355.1 Candidatus Methanophagales archaeon
ATGTTGACCCCTCATTCTTGATATATCCGGAGAGAGGTGTTGCTAAAAATTACATAGAGCTGCATACCGTTCATCAGAATGGAGGGCATTATCTGGTTAGCTCTGATGTAGAAGTGCGTCTCAATCTCGAGAATTATGAAACATGGGTTATAGCCTCAAGCCAGGAGGAAGCCAATCAGATAGCTGCGGATAATCTACCCCCAGGCTTTTATGAGTCTCCCGATAGCATAACCATTGGAGAAGTGGAAATAGTCCCTGAAGCAGGTGGTTCCGCGTCGTTAGGTGCTACCTCGACAACCCCTCAGGTATATATAAGCAGACCGACAACGATTCGGGCAACTGCAGAACCACATCTTGATGTAACGGCTACATTCAGTAACGGAGATGGAGCAGTACACCTTGCTGAGGTTCCCTCTGGTAGCGGTGTATATAGAGGCACATGGACACCCCGGAATCAAGGAGACACGCCCACTGGAACATGTGTTATCACCATCCGTGCTAAGGGCTCTGGTGTTAAGGGCGAGAAAACTCAGACTGTCAAAATAAATGAGCCCACAAAATTAGAGGTGACGATTCTTAAGCCTGATGATGGTATCACTGTTTCTGTTGGTGACGCTGTGATTGTTTCAGCATATGTAGCAGGAACTTATGACTATGTCCCTGCAGCTGTTTCCGCAAATGCAGCAAGAGCCGATGGCCAGGGAGATGATTATGGCAACCCCGACAGTTCTCAAATACGTGTCAAGGCGCGTTTCAGCAATGGAGATGCTGATCTAACGTTATATGGAGAGGGTAATATCTTTACCGGTCTATGGACTCCCAAGAATTCCGGAGATTGTACTATAACTGTCAAAGCTGAAGAGAACAAAGGTAAGCTTGGATCCGATACCATTAGCGTGAGGGTGGAAGAGGAGCTTAATTTAAAAATAATATATCCCAGGGAAAGCTTTGAGGTTTTGCAGTACGTTCAGTCTAAGGTTCCTAAGTATGAGATTCGCGTAAAAGTAACAGATGGAGAAGGTAAAGGTGTTAAGGGTGCTCAGGTATCGGCAGAAATCACCCCCCCAAACGATTGCCCCACGTTTTACCCAGGGGAAGGAGATGGTGAATATTTGGCCGACTGGTACCCCCGTATTATAGGTAAATATCCGTATACGTGTAAGATCGAAGTTACTGCTGAAAAGACCCAAGATTCAGATAAATCCACTGTTACTGAATCAGTGACAGGAACGGTGGACCCTGAAATTGAGATTACAGATATAGGGGCAGAAGGTGTTTATCACTGGACGGGCGAACGATATAAAAAATTACCTTCAGGCTACGGATTACGGCATAATACATACGACCCCCTATGGGATGACTACCCAATAAATCCCAGCGACAATGATTGGGTCTTCTTTACCTACACGTTGAATAAAGATGTTGACAAAGTAACCATTACTGAATATAGGGATGATTGGCCATTTGATGAACCAATAGGCAAGCCGTACACTTACGATGCCGAAAGTTTTACATCCAAAGGCAAACATATCCACCTCGTAAACGTGAAAGATTTTGATCAAGATGAGTATTACATCGAAGTTAAGGCACGCAAAAAATATGAGCATCAGAAATATGAAGACAAGGGTAGCGAAGATTGTGCTTCGAATAGTCTTTTTATTAGGCGAGAATCATTTGCCCAGATATATATCGAAGATGTAAAAGATGGAGGGACGGGCGTCATCTCCGAACGCGAATTGCTAGCGAAGTGGCAGAACACACAGGAGTGGAGGAATATAGGCTTGCTCACAGCTAACACAATAGTCGCGTTATGTTCACCTCCGCTCATATGGGTCACGGTAGGGTATGCCACCGCCTATCTAAACTACGATGACCCCGATCGCCTGGGATGTATCAAGGAGACTTGGAAGAACGGCAAACACCGCGTACTGGATAGAGCTGAGGTAGTGCGCTTTACGGGCAGAGTGTACGAGTGGGATAGAGGTAAGTATCGCTCTGGATACCCAGAATATGATCGCTGCTGGCTGAATGGTGAATTCATATATGGTAATCTGTACCGGGCGTTTTATGATACGGATGGGAAGCCGATATATGATGAATTCCTCTTCTTTGATCATTCACCACACGATTTCCTGGCAAAGAAAGCGGACAACAAGTGGGACGCGGCGTTTTATAATCGTCAAGAATGGAACCCACGTGTCCCTTGGACACCCTTCAAGTTTCAGAAAGCGACGTTTCTGCATCTAGACGATTTCTGGGGGTGGAGCGTCCCCGGAAAAAGGTTTCCTCCTGAAAACCGCCGAGTCTATTCAAGGATATATTTCAAGAGATATTTTAGATGGGATGGTTCGCGTGATCTTTTTGAAAGTAAGATCGGAGACCCAAATCCTTTTCATGGCAGGGACACGAGCAATCCTTCTCTAAGCGAGAAGAACACCAAAGCTTTTGAATCCACCTCAGGTAGTGCTGCCTTTACTGACCTCTATGACGATCATGGCACTGATACTGATGGTGACGGTCTATATAACTCTTTGACGCTTGAAGTAGGATTAAATGTAACCACCTCCGGGTATTACACAATACATGGGGCACTAACCGACAGTAATGGTGAGCTGATAGGCATGGAAACAAAGGGAGCCGAGTCGACATCAGGGGTGCAGATGTTGGAGTTAGATTTCAATGGTAAGAGCATCCATCAAAATGAGGTAAACGGCACATTTAGCTTAATGTATATTGCATTATATAATGAAAACGGAGATGAGATGGATTACAGATCTGATTTTGCTGATGGAATATATACTACGGCAGCATATAACAATACAGAATTCCAAGAACCAACCATAAGCTTTACTGACAACTATTCTGAGGAAATAGTTGACACTGACGGTGACGGGTCATACGACTATCTAACCATAAATGCAGAGGTAAACGTTAGCGAAACAGGAAATTACAGTATAGTTGGATGGCTGAGCTGTGAAGACCATAGGTCGGTTGTGCAAAGTGCAGACTCTTCTCAGTTAGAGAAGGGGCTACACGAAATTCAACTCAGCTTTGATGGAACGATTATTCGTCAGAAAAGAGTGGACGGACCATACAGTTTGAATATGGCTGCATATGATGAAAGCCTCCACATTCTAGGCCACAGATACGATGCCTATACCACTACAGCCTATCATGGCAGCAACTTCCAGAGAACCGCAGCTGAATTTAATAATGCTTACTCGGATCAAGGAACAGATACAAATACAGATGGATTATATGATTATCTGACAATAGATGTAGGAGTAAACGTCACAAAGGCAGGAAATTACACCTTATCAGGGCTGTTGGTGGACTCTGCCGGGATTTTCGTAGGGAGTGCAGACAGTGAAGCCTCTCTGGATGTAGGCACGCACACACTCCATCTAAACTTCGATGGACAGATCATTCGCCAGCGTGGCGTGGATGGGGCATTCAATTTGTCTGCGTGCTTGTACAACACAGACACGCTGACGAAAGTTGGCGAGATGTTCAATGGTTATACCACAGCGGCCTACAGCCACATGGATTTCCAGGCAGCTCTTGCCGAATTCAGTGGTACCTACTCCGATTACGGGGTCGATACAAATGGAGACGGCCTTTTCGATTGCCTAACGCTGGAAGTGGGAATTGATGTCATGGCGGCGGGAGATTATGGCGTAAGCGGGTTGTTGTATGATCAAAATGGGGCCTATGTTGGCTCAGCAAGTAATTATCTTAGTTTAGACAATGGCACACAAACAGGTCAACTTGATTTCGATGGTCAAACAATTCGTGAACACGACCTCAACGGGCCATATAACCTGACAGGTCTTACATTGTATGATAAAGCCGGCAGACAAATTGATTACCAGGATATCGCATACACGACCTCAGCATACAGCTATACTGACTTCAAAACCCCGTTCGTGGAGTTCAATGATGTTTACTCTGATTACGGAACAGACACAGATGGCGATGGAAAGTACAATTATCTGGTGGTTGAGGTGGGGGTTACTGTCGCAACCCCAGGAAATTATGCTATTAGCGGGACACTGAATGATTATAACGGAAATCATACAGTCTGGACTGCCAACCACAGTTTCTTGGATGCAGGTACCCAAGCAGTACAGCTAAACTTTGACGGGCAAACTATTCGTCAGCATGGCGTAGATGGACCTTACAATCTAACCTATCTGGAGATATACAATGCGGATGTCAGGGACATCGACCGCCGAGATGGTGTGTACACCACTTCAGCATACAGTTATACCGACTTCGAAACACCATCAGCTCAATTCAACGACATATTATCTGACCACGGAACAGACCTTGACGATGATGGACTTTATGACCACCTCACAGTAGATGTGGGTGTAACGGTTATAGAGGCAGGAAATTACTCTTTAGAAGGACGATTAGCGGATAACAATGGAAATTTCATAGTGTCTGTCTATAATTATACTGCTGGCTTAGATACCGGAAGTCAAACGATACAACTTAACTTTGATGGAATGGCGATTAGAAAGCATGGTATGGATAGCCCATATTATGTAAGAAATCTTAGACTATGTGATGAGAGTGGGACAACGATCGATTACCGGAGCGATGCATACATAACCTCAGCATACAACTTTACTCAATTCGAAGGCTACCCGGTAGACCTGACCCTCATTGAATCAGACATTACGTTCGATCCAGAAACACCAACAGATGGTGAAACTGTGATCATAACAGCAACAATCCGCAATACAGGAACTGATAATGTTAGCTCTGTTGTTGTCCAGTTCTTCGATGGCGATCCCGATACCGGTGGAGTTCAGATTGGAACAGACCAGACAATCACAGAGATTGCTCATGTAAGCACTGGAACCGCACAGGTGAATTGGACTGCAATCGCGGGGACGCATGATATTTTTGTGCGAGTAGACCCATACGATTCAATAGAAGAAGCCAGAGAGGATAACAATCAGGCTTATAAACAGATAACCGTAAGTGGCGTAAAAACAATTTACGTTGATGATGAGTTCACCGATGATCCTGTAAATCATAGATGGAATACGATACAAGAGGGGGTAAATGATGCAAATGATGGAGATACCGTTTTGGTTTATAATGGCACATATACTGAAAATGTAATTTTGAATAAGACGTTAACACTAACAAGCGTTGAGATGCCCACGATAGATACTCACGGTTCTGGAAATGCAATCACTATAACGGCAGACAACTGTACCGTCAGAGGATTCAGTTGTGTCAATGCACATCAATCGTCTTATGTTGGAATACGTGTGGAATCCAATAATAACGCTATTGAAGGCAACAGCTACAAGAACAACAGTGCAGGCATCTACGTGTTGGGTTCCTCGAATGTGATTCGTAATAATATCGTAAAATATAACCCTTACTATGGTATTATACTCCGTGCATCAGACGACAACATAATAACAAACAATACTGCTAAGAACAATGGAGGCTATGGCATCTACTTAACCTCGTCAAACACCAACAGGATAACCGATAATGATGCTTCAAACAATGACTATCATGGGATATTTTTAAATTCATCAAACACTAATGAGATTCGTAATAACCGTGCAACCACTAACCATTACCAGGGTATTAGACTTCAGACATCAGATGACAACATAATAACAAACAATACTGCTAAGAGCAATGGAGACAATGGCATCTACTTAACCTCGTCAAACACCAACAGGATAACCGATAATGATGCCTCAAACAATAACCATCATGGGATATCTTTAAATTCATCAAACACTAATGAGATTCTTAATAACAATGCAACCTCTAACCATTACCAGGGTATTGGACTTTGGAGTTCAAACGGTAACATAATAGCGAATAATACTGCTAAGAATAATGGAGAGCGTGGAATCTACCTCAGGGATTCAATGAACAACAAAATATACCTGAATAATTTTATGGATAATAATAATAATAATGTCTATTCCGCGGAATCAATCAACATCTGGAACTCCACATCAAAAATGACTTACACCTTTAAAGGCAGTACATACACAAACTATTTAGGCAACTACTGGGCTGATTATACTGGAAGCGATGGAGATAATGATGGAATAGGAGATACACCTTACAACATAAATTCAGACAGGGACAATTATCCACTAATAGAGCCTCGGGAAAATTACTTGTAGTTTCCACAGACATGTTGTCGCAATACATGTGAATCATGCCCACCTATGAAAGAAAAAAACAGGTTTTACTGTTTTCCAATTTCCGGTTCTATCTCTTTGATTCTCTTCAATACATTGTGCCAGAAAGAAACTATAATGACTTTACTGCTCAACCCTTCTTCCGTTACAATCTTTAATATCCCCTCCAAGGTATCCGGTTCCTTTATCTCAATTGCAATCCTTTGCTTTCCTTTCTTAAATAATTCTATGGCTTCCTCCAGGGATGGAATCTTTTCGCCTTTTCCAGCATCTAAGTTCCTTATCTCCTCAAAAGTAAGCTGCCTGACGTAACCGTTACCATTTGTTGTTCTATCCACATTATCATCATGTATGACCACCAATTTCTTATCCCTGCACATCCTTACATCCAGTTCGATAACATCCAAACCTAAATCCATTGCTCTCTTAAAAGCCCTAATCGTGTTCTCAGGCTCTATGCCCGCACAGCCCCTGTGACCCAAGACTTTTACCATATCTTTTACCATATATATTATGGAAAGAGAAAACGCGAGAAAAATAAAATTGTGAATATGATATATAAAAGCTTTCTGTTTTTTTTCGACATTTCATTTCTAATTTCACCGTTTCAGCGCTTCTGCAACCATTTTCGCTACACTTACCTTGCTGAACTCCGATTCAATCGTATCAGTTGCAATTAGTTCTTTAACGCCGGCATTGAGCATTCGCGAGATTGCATTTTGCGCAAAAACGCCATGTACGCATGCGACATAAATATCGTTCGTTCTTTGTGCTTTTAACAGAGAAGCTGCTTCTGATATTGTCCCGCCTGTGGAAATTATATCGTCCACGATAACGACCTCTTTACCTTCTACGTTTAACTCCTTTGGTTTTATTTCCACTTCCTCACCACTTATCCGCTTCTTCGCAAGCACATCGTAATCAAAGCCATAGGGAGCTGCAACTGCTTTTGCTAACCCCATTGCCCCTTCATCAGGTCCTATTATCACCGGATGCGCTATTTCCTTTTTCGTTACATAATCACCGATTAAAGGAGAAGCATCCAGCTCCGTAGTATCTACATCAAAATACTTCAATACGGCTTTGTTGTGCACGTTAACCACGTAAATTGTATCAAGATCAGCAACGCTTAGACACCTTGCAATTGCCCTTATGGATATAGCTTCGCCTAGTTTAAACTTTTTATCCTGTCTCGCATAGCCCAGATAAGGGATAACAACTTTTGTTTTACCTGCTTCTTCCACGGCATCTATTAACTGCAATAAGCATATCAAGTCGGAATCTGTTCTGATGCTCTGCACGATGGTTACTTCTTCGTCTTTTATATCGTCTACTATTCTCGTATATAATTCGCCGTCCGGAAACTTTTTAAACGTGCATACCGAAACTTTACAGCCCAACTCCGCTGCAATTCTCGTTGCCAAAACCTGCGTGGAAATTCCCGGTATTATTTTCATTTATGAACCCCCCTGCTCTTTTATTGTTTTTCACCGCTATAAAAAGCCGCTATCCCCGCAGACGTGTTCTTCAAAACCAGATATGCCAGCTCCTGACTGGGAAAAGTACCCAATCCGCAGTCCGGTCCCGCATATCTTATCCTGTCACCAAAAATGGAATATGCTTTCTCCAGCCGCTTCTCTACTTTCTCTGGGCCGTCATACTCATTAACTACGGTCTCCAAAACGCCCTTATCCTTAAATGCGTTTGTATGGTGTATTTCGTCGTATTCCGCAGCCATGCTGAGTATATCAGTTCTTGAGACACCGATGCGGAGAAATTTGTCATATGTATCGAGTTGTTTTTTGTCTATTAGCGCTAAAAGAGAGGGATTAGCTGCCGATTCCAGCCCTATC
Organism: Candidatus Methanophagales archaeon; assembly: GCA_025435355.1. GTDB lineage: Archaea > Halobacteriota > Syntropharchaeia > Alkanophagales > Methanospirareceae > WJOV01. Next base: position 8,048 of record JANJFQ010000006.1, read on the forward strand.
ACCTTTAGCCCTTCGACCTGACACACGGTCTCGTAAAAAATAGGAGAATGGAGGTGTATTTGTGTATCAACATTTTTTTTGTATGCATATTCAGAGGCGAGTTCAAGTGCCGTAATTATACCTTCCTCTTCTATACGTGGGTCTAAGCCCATGCTCGGCTCATCTATTGACACGCATTTCACTTCGTAATTCTTCGCTTCTTCTATCGCATGCTTTATAAACCTGCCTACGGATTTCGCAAGGTTTGATAACACGTCGATATATACGGGAGGCGGAAATTGGTTATAAAACAGCTCTATCGGACCGGTAACGCATATCCGGAGGTTCAATTTTTCTCCGTTCTTTTCCATATACTCCTCAGCCATTTCCTCTAAAGCATCCATTTCGACCACCTTAGCCTCTTCCTCTTTTATAAGTAGTGGCGCTTCTGTTCTCCCCCCGTTCAGGATTGGCTCGATAAATTGAGAAATCATGTTCTGAAATTGCGGATAATTCGGGACCTCAACGCCTGCGTTTATTTTCTGCCACATTGCTTCTCTTATTAGTTCGTAGAGTTTATTTTTGTAGGGTTCAACATTAGCAAAGGCTTCTTTTAGCCACTCTTTTGTCGTTCCTTCGGGCAAAGGATAACTTCCAATGTCGTCAAATATTGCTCTTTTCATTCTTCCTTCATATCCCTTTTTGTACTTATTTATGTGATTTTTTAAAATTTAGTCCTTATTTAAATATAGAGACATGGACGAGAACGAATACATAAGGCATTTCACAGAACTCGTGGAGTTGGAGCGAGAGGAACAGATGAAGCTGTACGAAGAGGAGATGAAAAGATTGAGTGGACGTGAGAGGGAGGAGAAGGGTAGAGCTTTTCTGCGAATGAAGGGGAAATCTAAAGGCTTGGGATTGGGCGAAAAGCACTTAGTGAAGTTTGGAAAGCCAACCTTTGATGCTACACTGCCGGAGAGCGAAATAGAAGTTGGAGACCTCGTTTTGGTGAGTAAACCCGGCACAAGCCCGTGGGATGAGGACAACCCTACAGGGACGGTTGCTGAGAAGACCACATACACTATCACGGTTGCTTTTGATGAAGCGCCGCCCGGATTTGTTTTCCGTAAAGACCTCAGAATAGACCTTTTTGTAAATGACATTACGTTTCAGAGGATGATTGAAGCACTAAAGAAATTTAAAAGACTGTCGAGGTGGAGAAAGGATAAATTGCTTGGTAATACGCCTCCAGATTTCGAGAAAATACGTAAAATTGAATTTTTAAACACGGAATTGAACAATAGCCAACGTGAAGCGGTTTCGAGGAGTTTAGCGGCACGTGATTTCTTTCTTATACATGGACCGCCGGGAACGGGGAAGACGATAACATGCGTAGAAGCTATAGCACAACTCGTCAGCCGTGGCTGTAAGATTTTAGCCTCTGCCGACTCAAATGTGGCTGTGGATAACCTGGTAGAACGATTAGACAAGATAGGCGTGAACGTGGTGAGGATAGGGCATCCGGCACGTGTAATCGCTTCTTTAAGGCGAAGAAGCCTTGATTATTTGGTTCTGAACGTGCCGGACTATATAAAGGCGCAGGAGCTCAGGGAGAGAGCTTATGAGATAAAAGAACGTATGAAAGGGTTTGTTGTGCCCGAAATGCGATGGAGAAGGGGTTTAAGTGATGAAGCGATAATGGAGCTCGCAAGTGAAGGGAAAACAACAAGGGGGATATCGAGGAAAAAAATAGAGGGTATGAGGAAGTGGCTCGATTTGAAGCCCCGCGTAGATAAGTTATTCGGCGATGCAAGGGAACTGGAAGAGCGCGCAATAAAAGGTATTATAGAGGATGCAGAAGTAATTTGTGCGACGAACAGCACTGCGGGTTCCGAGTTACTCAAACGCGAAAAGTTCGATTTTGCTGTTATTGACGAGGCAACGCAGTCCACGGAACCTTCTTCTTTGATCGCAATGCTCAAGGCGAAGAGGTTTATCATGGCTGGCGACCACAAGCAGCTTCCACCTACGATTTTGAATGAGGAAGCAGCGAGGAGGCGTTTTACCAGAAGTCTATTTGAGCGGCTTTTGGCGTTGCACGGTGACCGGATAAGGGTTATGCTTGACGTGCAGTATAGAATGAACGAAGAGATAGCGGAATTCCCGAATAGTGAGTTTTATGACGGTAAGCTAAAAGCAGATGAAAGCGTGAAGAGGCGAACAGTGGAAGATTTACTGCAATCAATGCCAGGTCCAATTGCGGAGTATGTTGACCAAACGTTATTAAATTTTGTCACGGGTAAGAAACCATTTTTGTTTATTGACACAAGTGGTAGTGATGAGTTCAGGGAAAGGGTAAGAAGCGGGTCTACATCGAGAGAAAACCGAGGAGAAGCGAAATTGGTTAAGGATGTTGCAGAACGGTTGTTAAGTCAGGGTATAAGACCTGAGGATATAGCAATTATATCGCCTTATGTGGACCAGGTTGCGCTCATTAGAAAGATGCTCCGGGTGGATGGATTGGAGATAAAGACAGTGGATGGGTTTCAGGGTCGCGAGAAAGAGGTTGTTATTGTGTCGTTTGTAAGGAGTAACAAATCAGGAGATATAGGATTTCTCCGCGATTTGAGAAGGCTTAATGTGTCTATAACGAGAGCGAAGAGGAAGCTGGTTTTAATTGGGGATTCTCATACGCTTGAAAACGAAGGATGTTACAAAAGGCTTGTTGAGCTGGCGAAGGAAAGAGGCGCGTATAAAGGGGTGGTTTAGATTATCATCTAAAAATGAGTTAAGCATGAAGTATGGAATGTAAGCTAATTAAGCAGGGATTCGAGCAAGGGAGTTGTCAGGTGTTTGATGCAAAGGATTTGCGATTGCGAAAAGCTTGTGACTCTACGCTTAAATATGAACAGGGGATTCCATACAGGTTGATAAATGCAATCCTTCTTTCAAGACCTGAGAATTACCTCTCTATTTACCAATCGGGATGCAACCTCTCATGCAAAAAATGCCACTCATGGCAGTTCACTCAACATGCGGTGGGCGAATGGATGTCTCCTTATGACATGGCTAAAGAAGCCGAGAAATACTTGAGTGAATACAAAATTACTCTTGTGCGTAGAGAGCATGCAACGAGCTGGCATGCACACGAGCTTTGTAAATCATGCGGAAGTTGTGTTATGCATGGCAAGAGGAGCAAACGATGCCCGGGGGTTCTCAGCGTTGACAAAATTGAATTAAGTCCGCAAGGCTGGGGACCTGCCCGTAACATAATTGCATTCACCGGTGGCGACCTCGCATGCCAGCCTGATTTCTATGCAAAGTCCGCGGAATTGATAAAAGAGTTAAATGGAAATGTTTGGGTGCTTTTTGAAACTAATGGATATGGACTAACGCCAGGTACTCTGGATTGTTTTCAACAGGCAGGTATAGATTCTTTCTGGCTGGACATAAAGGCTTTTGACGATTTGACACATAGAAAACTTACAGGAGTGTCAAATTCTCGTATTTTGAAACTTCCAGAAGAGATAAAAGAAGGAGGATTCGTTTTAGAAGTTCTCTCACTCTATATTCCCGGCTGGGTAGATACAGACCAGATTAGTAAAATTGCGGTAGACATAGCATCTGTGGATGCAGAAATTCCTTTCACCATCCTCGCTTTTTTCCCGGAGTATAAAATGAATGACGTCCCTTCGCCTACTATGTGGCAAATGATAGAGGCATATAACGCGGCAAAGGATGCTGGATTGAGAAAAATCAAACTTGGGAATGCCCATTTATTCGTGAAAACGCGTGAAGATTATGCGGTTTTAGAAAAAATCGTTGGAAGAGAAAGTCTTTAAAAACACGTTTTATAACAAAACCTTTTTTAAGAAAAGCTTTCTCACCCCGATAAAACATGTTAGTTCGTTTCTTCTATCTCCACAATTTTCCGCCTGCTTTTCGTTCCCGCAACGATTCTTACGTTGGCATTGAAGTGTCTCGACAATAACTTAATCACAGCTTTATTTGCCTTATCTTTTGTCGGTGGCTCTTTTACTCTTATTATTAATGGTTCAGCTTCTATTAGCTCCTCCACGTTTGAATTGGGAATAACTTTTATCTCGATTTTTTTCATCTTAACGTAGCAAGCGAATCATATTTATCGGGGGTATTTAAATACAAATACAATAACTATACTTATTTACCATTGAACCCGCAGAGAATCAGAAAAATCATTTATCTCATATCATCTCAGCGCTCTCCGTGATCTAGGCGGTAAAAATACGCGAAAAATGGACTCAAAAGTAAGAGCGCAGGTGTTGGTCAAGGGGCGAGTGCAAGGCGTTCTCTTTCGATATGTAACAAGAGACGAAGCGAATATGAGAGGCGTAAAGGGCTTGGTGCGCAACCTGAAAGATGGGCGGGTGGAAGCGGTATTTGAAGGCGAAAAGGGAAAAGTGGACGAAATGATAGAATATTGTCATTATGGTCCACCTGCGGCGAAGGTGTCATCGGTAAAGGTTACATGGGAGGAATATACAGGTGGGTTTAAGGGTTTTTCCATTCGCTATCGCGAAAACAATAATCGTTAAAATATTACATTTTGGTGCCCATTTCTTTAGAAAGAAGTCGTACAGAAGTAGTATGCGTCTATCAGTCCCATATTCTCCTTAGTTTAGTGAATGAGTTTTATTTTAAAGATTTAATTTCAAAGGCGGAACTTGAAGAACTAAAAGCAAAGGAGTTTATTTTGGATTTTTCTGCTCCTGGAAGCGAGACATTCTTTGAAAATTTAAATGTAGAGGAGAAGATTGAAGTGGTTCGATTCATGGTTCCCATAGAGGAATGGAAAGAGAAGGGGGTGAAAGCATGATTAAAAATCTTCCGGCTAAAGAGATACTTCGTAGTATTGATTCCATTTTAGCATCGCTAGAAACTAATAGATGTACTCCATCGAGCGCTGCTTTTGTGGGAAGAAGGAAAAAGAGACGAAATGAAAGAAGTGCTTGCAGAAACGGAGTGGGGGAATAAAGATGCTTTTTACCGCGTTGCTCAGGCAATATCTGAGACATTACCGCTGGACAGCAAAAAGAAGAAACTACTCGATGGTTTTCTTTCAGGTAAGGAAAGGTTAATAAATGAAGTAAAACAAACAACTATACAAAGGAGGTTGTTTGAATGATAAAGAACCTGGAGATTGAGAATTTTAAGTCAATAAAACACTTGAAATTGGACTGCAAGAGAATAAATATCTTTATAGGAGAGCCAAACACAGGGAAGTCTAATATTTTGGAGACATTTGGACTATTATCACATACATACTATGGGGATATTGAAGATTTTGTTAGACTTGAGAGTATGACTAATTTGTTCCATGATGAGAATCTGGAGAATAAGATAGAAATAAAGTTTGATGGAAATACTTTCCATGTAGAATTTAAAGATGGGCAGTTTATGGGAATTTACAATATTGAAAGAAGGGTTTTTAGTTATAATTACGGCGCTCGAGGGAACAGGTCTTCTTTGCCTGAACTTAAATCGTTCAAATTTTACAGATTTAAAGTAAGAAGAGACTTCCCCAGTCCAGGATCAGAATTTCTCCTTCCTCCTTCTGCTGATAACTTTTCAGCAATTATTTTAACTCATAAGGAACTAAGAAAACTGATGAAGCAAATATTTGATGCATATGGGCTCAGGGTTGTTCTTAAACCGCAAGAAAACAAAATAGAAGTGCAAAAGGAACTCGAGGACATAATAATTTCTCATCCCTATTCATTAGTTTCTGATACTCTTCAAAGAATCGTCTTTTATCTCACAGCAATCGATTCTAATAGAGATTCCGTAATCGTATTTGAAGAACCAGAAGCTCATGCGTTCCCCTACTACACAAAATTTCTCGCTGAGAGAATAGCCCTAGATAAGACGAACAACCAGTATTTCATTTCAACACACAATCCGTATCTCCTCCTTTCAATCCTCGAAAAAGCACATAAAGACGAAGTGGCTATTTTCATAACATATTTTGAAGACTATCAAACGAAAGTAAAACCATTAAGTGAAAAAGGAAAGAAAGAAATATTCGATGCCGAAATAGATGTGTTCTTCAATATTGAAAGATTTTTAGAGGAGGAAAAATGATAAATTTGAAAAGCTAATAAACGATTTGAAAGGAAGGAGCAAGATGATGAAAGCTCTGGAAAAATCTATAAAGGAAAGGAGGATGAAATGAAACCTTTCTCCACGATAGCTATACCACACAGGGATATTCTTGAAGGAAGGCTTACAATGGACGTTTTCGCCGCTAACCTCTGGGAGGTGTATAAAGGCAGAGCGCATGAGGATTATCGTGATTCAAACATCTTCTTCAGGAAAACCTACATCACAGAGGGCTTAAAAAATCTCTTGAGTATTACGGAGAAAAGACTCAAAGGAGAAGGTGGAGACCCACTTATTCAACTTCAAACACCTTTTGGAGGTGGAAAAACACATTCCTTGATTGCTCTTTATCATAAGGTAAAGGAATGGAAAGCATAAATGACGAAAAACTTAAAGCCGAGGAGAAAGATCTTATAACGAACAACCTGAAAAAGGAACATTTTGAAATATTTCTCTGGCCTGGTAACTTTAAAGACATTCCTGATACGAAGATGTTGAAATTAATCTTGCAGAAAAGTCAGAAAGAAGAGAAAACTCGCATGGCAACTTATAGAAGAAGATAAAATCAAGGAGGCAATCAAGCAAGCAGAAGTCGAGATAGAAGATGAAGTATTGGATGAGTGAATAAGTGCATCAAAGCAAATGAAAGAAGAGTCTGAGGGAACAATGGAAAAAGCGAGAAAACCAATTCGCCATATTGCTGATAAATTAAAGGAAAGTTACAACCCGGAGAAAATAATCTTATTTGGCTCTTATGCATGGGGCTTGCCTGACGAAGACAGTGACATTGACATTTTGATTATTACACCAGAAGAGTTGAAATCGAGGCTTGAAATTGGCGACCAATTTCTTCAAGAAATCATTTCAAGAGGAGAAGTTGCATATGGCTAAAGAATCTCGCTACTGGAAAGACTTTTAGATGATGCTGTTCAGTTTGAAAGCGATTTTGAGAGATTTAGGGAGGGTTTGCCAAGAGATTACTTCTTATTATACGGAAGAACGTTATCCTTTCTTCGTTTCAGAGCCAAGCAAAGAAGAAATTGCGGAAGCTTTGGCGATGGCTAAGGAATTGGTTAAAATGATTTTAGAGAAGATAAAATACCATTATATTACCTAAATTTAAGAGAGAGGGTAGTTATTTAATGCTTCAAAAGAATAAAAATAATAGATGTTTCAAAAGAGGAATTATCCCCAAAAAGAAAATTGTCAACTTCATATATCGTATAATAAAAAGACATGATCTCTCACAGGAGAACATTGAAAAATGGAAAATAGAGAAATTGAAAAGGTTGAAAACAATAAAATACTATTTTTCTTAGGTGCTGGGGCATCTGTTACTGCGGGAGTCCCTGATACTGAAAGCTTCATTTATGGGATGAATAATAAAGAATTGGAAATTTTACCTGATTTTTATGATGAGAACACTTTAAAATTCAAGGAAAAAGAAGAGAGCCTAAAATCATTAGAAAAGGAGTTAAGGGGGTTTATTCGTGAGAAAACAATTGTCAGCAAAGATAAAATAGATTATATAGCACCGCTGAAAGAGTTTATAGACAAATACAAGACTCTCGATATTTTCTCTGTTAATTACGATACGTGTATTGAGCAATTTTGTAAAGAATATAGTCTAAGATATACAGATGGCTTCGAATTATATTGGCATCCAGAATTATTTGACGGTGATTATGATGTAAAACTACACAAGATTCATGGTTCGGTGATGTGGTATCTAACAGATAGAGGCACGTATGTTAAGATTCCGATAGCATCAAAAGAGAAGGATGAGATAAAGCTCATTACTGGAGAAACTGCTAAAACGCTCATGGTTTATCCTAGGGGTGGTAAATGGGAGTATGCAGAACCTTTGTTAGAACTGATTCGCAGACTGCATGATGGATTAGAAAATGCAGGTGTTTGTATCATCATTGGTTATAGCTTCAGGGATGATTATATTAGGAGAATATTTTTTGAGGCTGCGCAAAAGAATAAAGATTTGACTATATTTTTAATTTCACCACACGCAGGTAAAATTTATGATGATAAATTAAAATTTATTGATAAAGATAAAATAAGACCTTCGTCGTTAGAAGGAAGGGTAATCTGTTGGAATTATCCAATGGAGATTGTTTTGAAGGATTATTATCTGTATCGAAGCTTGAGGAAATTATCTGATATTCTAAAAGGGCTTGAAGTGGCACACGAGTTCAAACGAGAGCGAGGAAGTAAGGTTGGTGCATTTCAACACGGAGTGCAAGAAGTTGTATCAAACTGCATAGAAATAGGGTACACATCAATGGCAGAAAAGGTTTTAGAAAAGGAGTTAGGTATAACCGTGAACAATCTAAAAGAGAGCGCATTATTCGTAGATAAAAAACCAATTGATAAGTTAAGAGTTTTGTGTGGTTTGGGTGTAAATCATCTTTATAGTGGCCGTTATGACAAAGCGAAGATATATTTTGAAGTATTAAAAGAGGTACTCGAACAATCCCTCGAAGTGGGAAATGAATATTTTGAGTTAAATCGTCAATTAACCGATTTAGTAAAAAATGGTAAAGAAGGAAGGGCGGAGATAGAGCAGAAGATAGAGAAAATAAGGCGGAATAATGAAGTTTTACCGTTCTATGGTTGGTTTGGGAACCATTCCGATTTGAATTGGACGAGACGTTTAGAATATAGTTTTATTGTTTTTTTAAACAAAGAGATCACGCTGCGTTCAAGAAAAGATGAGGATAACATCCTGTTAAAATACTAAACAAATGCGCCGATATGAAAAAACTTTTAGAGATATCATTTGACAGGGGCATATACAAAGGTAGTGATAAGATTAATATAGGTACCCGCCCGGTAGAAACACGCAGGAAAGAAGAGGCAGAGAAAAAATTAACTGAAATATTGAAGGCTTTTGAGGAATTAATAGTTTTTGTGAAGAAAAGGAGAGACAGACCGTCGAATAGATAATAAATTAAAGAATGTGATAAAAAATGAACCTAAGAGTAAGAAAAATATACGAAGCGTTGTTTGCGTTTGAAGACTTGCGGGAAATATACAGGCAAGCGATACCCACAGGACTTGACGAACGCGAAGAAGAGCATTTTTCTAACGGCATAGCCCGTTTAGAGACTATCATAAGAGAATTAAAAGAGGGGGGAAAGGATAATAATGACATTAATTGAATCGCATCAAAAATTAATCTCGGAAATAATTGAGATAATAAAAAACATCGTAAAGGATGATTTAGTCTCCATAGTTTTATTTGGGAGCTTCATTCGTGGTGAATTTGACGAAAAAAGTGATTATGATGTGCTAATAGTAATTAGAGGCTATGAAGATGAGAGATGCAAGAGCTATTGGAAAAAAATCAAAGAATTGGTATACGAAGATATTGGAAGACCTGTGGATGTTATCTTTATAGAGGAAAGTGCATTAAAAGACTTGACAAATCCGTTCAATTTAGATATTCTTGCGGATGGAAAGGTTGTCTATGGAAAAGAAGTTCTGGATAGAGACGTATTTAAAAGGTATGACATCCAACCAATAATAAAAGAGGGCGTTAGAATTGGATGGAGAGTTCCAGCATAAGGAAGAGGCAAGGGCTTTAGCTTATTTACGAGATGCGCTTGGAGATTTAGAACTTGCTGAGACGGCAATAGAAGCGAAATTATTTGAAGGCTGTCTTTTCCACAGCCAGCAAGGAATTGAGAAGGGTATGAAAGCGATTTTAGCTTTGTTCGGTATTTTAATATCAAAAGAGCACCGAATATCGGATTTATTCGGTAATGAGGTCGAAAATTTTGAAGACGAGCTTAAAGAAAAATTCAAAAAGCTCCTTCCAAGCATTGAGGATATCGAGTGGTATTATATTCCAACAAGATATTCGGTTAGCGTTAGGGGTGATATCCACTTGCGAGCTTTTTCAGAAACTGATGCTATAAAAGCATATAAAACTTCCAAGGCATTTTTAGATATTTGCTTTAACTTCGTCGAGTTGAAAATCGAAAAGGATATCCCTAAAGGCAGAAAAGAACTGTTTGAATATTTGAAGAAGGAATATAAGGATGTTATCAAGAGTTTGCCTGAGAGATGAGGGAATCCGTCAAAAAAGAGAAAGAGCAAATAATGAAAGAAATCAAAAAGATTAAGAGTCATGAATGTGTGAGGGTGATTGAAGGTGAAGTAGGAAAATGAAAACAAAGGAGAAAATCACCGGAGAGCTACTAAAAGCGATTGAATATATAGATAAATCCAATGACTCAACGGATGTGATAGAATTTCCTAAAAGTGGGAAATACTATGAAATTGACATGAATGGGGGGATTGTCATTGCCTATAAACAAGAGGCTCTTCAACATATGGAAGAAGCCTTGAATCACGTTTTCGTTAGAAAAGATCTTTCTGAGATAGTGAGTGAAGAATTTGTAATGAGGAAATTGAAAGAGATAATTAAAAATGCTTTGTTAAGCGAAGACCAAAATAAAAACAATTTAATCATAAGTGATGTTGAGACGCTTTTAAGAAATATACGGAATAAAGATAATTATATAATTTTTACGCGCGTGTTTAATTTAAAATGCTCTAAAATCTGTGATTTTGGTAATGTGAAATTATATCCGAATAAAACAGTTTTTATGGAGGAGTTAGGTGACAAGTGTCCTTCAGATAAAGTAATAGACTTTTTAGAGAAATATCTTGAAAAAAATGCGAGTGATAAAGAGTTCTGTATATCAGAGGCGTATGTATCCTCTGCTGAAGAAATTAACGCTAAGGAAAGAGCTTTTTGCGGTTTAGACCATTTTTTAAACATATTGAGAGTTTTTGACAGGAGAAATCCAATTTGGATTGAGGGTGGGAATATCCGTATGCATCGGTTTTATTTTAGCTATAACAGAAATAAGGAGGAATTGTCTGGAAAATTTGAAAGCATCGATGCTAAAATAAATCCCTTTGATTTGGACAAGTTATATAGACTTAATCCACGACTAATGAATAAAATTGAAAGTGTATTGAAAAAAGAAAATAGAACTTCGATAGAGAGCAAGATAGTTAATTCATTAACTTGGTTAGGAGAATCTGTAAAAGAGAAGGACGATGTTCATAAACTATTAAAAATGATAATTGCTCTGGAATGCCTTTTACTTGAAAAAGAAGCAAATAAAAAATATTTACTTGCAGAGCGATGTGCTTTTCTATTAAGCAACCGATTCGAGGATAGAATAAAGATAAAAGAACTTATTGAGGATGTGTATGAGCTGAGGAATGATATAGTCCATGAAGGTAAGAGGCTCAATATAAGAAAAAAGGTATCGAAGGATCTATTTACGCTTATTAGAGAACTCAATATAAAATTTCTTATGTCGGATGAATTCAAATCTATGAATGATGTGCAGGAGTTTGTGGAAGGGTGTAAATATGGTCCAGAAACAGAGAAGATAAAAAGTTATGCGTAGGTAAAGGAGATTGTGATGGGGTAAAAAGGTGAAAAATGGAGGAAAAAGAGACAGCCAAACTTGAAAACAATAAAATAATATTTTTCTTAGGTGCTGGAGCGTCTGTTCCTGCCGATGTTCCTCAGATTGTGGATTTTACTAAGAAATTTGAGGAGAATATCAAAAAGAAAAGGGATATACTGGGAAAAATAAAGAAGAAGTATGGTGAAATCAACGTGGAGTCGCTCTTAAAAGCAGCGTATAGCACAAATAGTGACAATGAGAATGCTTTTGACAGTTCCGAGTTAAAATTATTAAAAAAAGAATTAGAGCAGTTTGTTCATGAAAAGATTGTTTTAAATGCAAGGATATCTGCAAGAATGGGAGATTCTATTACTAAAGAGCTCATCAATGAATTTGTGGGAACTATTGGGAAGAACGCTGAGACGTTGGAAGAGATACAAAAGATTTTAAGGGAAAAACGTGAAATAGTCGATGTTGATGTAGAACTTCTTTTAGAAGCATTACATGAACTAAATAATAGGGGTAAATATGTTTTACCCGATATTTCTGAATTAAATGAAAAGTTAAAAAGGCGTAAATATGAGTTAGAATCATTAGAAAAAGAGTTAAGACGATTTATTCGTGAGAAAACCATTGTCAGTGAGGATAAAATAGGTTATTTAGCGCCATTGAAAGAGTTTGTAGATGAATACAAGACACTCGATATTTTTTCTGTTAATTATGATACGTGTATCGAACAATTTTGTAAGAAACATAATTTCACTTATACCGATGGCTTTGAATTGTATTGGAATCCGAACGCATTTAAAAACGATTATAAAATAAAGCTTTATAAACTCCATGGCTCTGTGACATGGTATAAGACAGATGAAGGCGATTATATCAAAGTTCCAATTGCCTCAGAAAAAGGTGATGAAATAGAGCTCATTACGGGAGAAAAGGCTAAAACGCTCATGGTCTATCCAATGCCAGGGAAATTTGAAGAATATTCAACGCCACGATCAGAGTTCATTCCTATCCTCCACAAAAAATTAGAGGAAGTGAAGGTTTGCATCGTCATTGGTTACAGGTTTAGGGATGACGAGATCAGAACGATATTTTTCGAGGCTGCAAAAAAAGCTTCACAAAGGAATGAAGGTTTAATCATATTTTTAATTGCTCCAGATGCAGGTAAAATTTATGGCGATAAACTAAAATTCATTGACAAAGATAAAAGAAAAATTTCATCGTTAGAAGGGAGGGTTATCTACTGGAATTATCCGGTGGAAAATGTTTTGAAGGATAATTATCTGTATCAAAAATTGGAAACCCTGGCGGATATACAAACATTGAGCAAAGAGACAGACAAAATCAGGCGAGAGGGTAAGTATGCATATGAACTTAAACTGCAAGAAGTTGTATCAAACTGCATAGAAATAGGGTACACATCAATGGCAGAAAAGGTTTTAGAAAAGGAGTTAGGTATAACCGTGAATAATCTAAAAGAGAGCGCTTTATTCGTAGATAGTGCTAATGATAAGTTAAGAGTTTTGTGTGGTTTGGGTGTAAATCATTTTTATAGTGGCAATTATGTCAGAGCAAAGAGATATTTTACAGAACTAAAAGAGATACTCGAGCAATCTCTCGAAGTGGGAAATGAATATTTTGAGTTAAATCGTCAATTAACCGATTTAGTAAAAAATGGTAAAGAAGAAGGAAGGGTGGAGATAGAGCAGAGGATAGAGAAAATAAGGCGGGATAATGAAGTTTTACCGTTCTATGGTTGGTTTTGGGACCATTCCGATTCGAATTGGACGAGACGTTTAGAATATAGTTTTATTGCTTTTTTAAACAAAGAGATCACGCTGCGTTCAAGAAAGGATGAGGATAGCATCCTGTTGAAAATACTATACAAATGCGCCGATATGAAAAAACTTTTAGAGAGATCATTTGACAATGACATATACAAAGGTAGTGATAAGATTTATATAGGTACCAGCCCGGTAGAAACACGCAGGAAAACAGATGCAGAGGAAAAATTAAAAGAAATATTGAAGGCTTTTGAGGAATTAATTGATTTTTGCGAGAAACAAAAAGTCGAACAGTTTAGAGATTAGAAAAAGGGATACTTAAAATGAACCTAAGAGTAAGAAAATTATACGAGGCTTTGTTTGCACTCGAAGATCTCAGAGATATATTCCGACAGGCATTACCCGGAGGACTCGACGAAAGCGAAGAGGAGCAACTCTCAAATGGCATAGCTCGTGTAGAGACCATCATAAAAGATTTAAAAGAAGGCAGGGGCAGCCCAATCAAATACGCTGAGGATAAAATTGAACTGAGGACGAGAGAGGAAGAGTTCATAAACATTAATCCGATTCAACCGGGAGGGAGATTAACGGCAGAAGCGAGAAAAACACTTATTGCTTACGGTGATGGATACTCGGTCTGCGATATGTGTCTGGAGGGCAGGCTCGATAAGATAAGAAAACCGGCTGTGGACGAATTTCATGCGGAATTAGCGGATTTCGTGGGCATGGACGAAGTACGCGTTGTGCCAGGTGCAAGACGAGGTTTCCAGGCTGTTACTTCTTCTCTGCTTGAGAAAGGTGACGTCGTGATTGTTTCGGATTTAGGACATTATACGGAGTATTTAGCGGTAGAAACCGCGGGAGGCGTAATTAAAGAAGTGCCTTCGGGTCCGAAAAACATAATTACCGGTGATGCAGTAGCGGATAGAATAGAAAGTGTGAAGAAGGAAACGGGAAAACTACCCAAACTTATCATAATCGAGCATTTTGATTACAGCTTCGGGAACGAGCATGACGTATATGGCGTGGGGAAGGTTGCAAAGGAATATGACATCCCCTTTTTATACAATGGCGCTTATTCCGTGGGAATGGTGCCTGTGAACGGTAAAAATATAGGTGCGGATTTTGTCGTGGGCTCCGGACACAAGGGGATGGCTTCCGTGGCGCCCTCAGGCATCCTTGCCACTACGGATGAATGGACACCAAAAGTGTTCAGAAGCAGTCAGATTGTTGGCGATGTTACGGGCAGGCGATTCGAGAATAAAGAGCCTGCGATGCTCGGTTGCACGCTGATGGGCGGAACTTTGCTTTCCATGATGGCGTCTTTTCCTCACGTTAAAGAACGTGTGAAGAGATGGGACGCGGAGGTGAAGAAGTCAAATTACTTTATCAATGAGTTCTTGCGAATAGCCGGGAATAAAATTTCGAGTGAATATCCTCGCAAGCATACGCTTTCAAAGGTTGATACACGAGATAGCTTTGACAGGATTGCGAAGACACATAAGAGACGCGGGTACTTTCTCAGTGATGAATTGAAGAGAAAAGGAATTGTGGGTGAATTCGCAGGCTCAACGAGGGTGTGGAAGCTCAATACTTATGGGTTGAGCTGGGACAGGATAAAGTATCTGAGCGAAACGTTCATAGAAATAGCGGAGAAATATGCGTTGTCGGTAAAGCGGAACTAAAAAAGAAAAAGTGTTGTGTAATCTTGTGGTTATAAAAAGGAGATAAATAAATACTAATAAGATATAAAAGATTAACTAACATGGAAAGACTATATATAGGGACGAGAGAAAGCGCCGAGCTTATTGATATTACAGGGAAAGTAAAGGAAATTGTCAAAAGCAGTGTTGTAGATTCCGGAATCTGCGTGATATTCACAAAACATACGACTTCGGGAATCATAATAAATGAGAACGAAGCTGGGCTGAAAAGAGATTTCTTAGCGCTTCTGAACGAGTTAATCCCAAAAGGAAGGGGATACCTGCATGATAGAATAGACAACAACGCACATTCTCATCTCAGGTCTGTTTTACTCGGCTCAAGTGTAACGATTCCGATAGAAAAAGGTGATTTGGCTCTGGGAACCTGGCAGAGTATCTTTTTCGTTGAATGTGACGGTCCCAGAAGGAGAGAGGTATATGTAAAAGTCATTGAAGGGTAATATTAACTAACATCAGTGAAAAATAAAAATCTGTGTAATCTTGTAGTTAGAAGCCCCAGTGTGGTAGTGGAAATCCCTTGGGCTTGCGGAGCCCAAGATCCGGGTTCGATTCCCGGCTGGGGCATTATTTTCTATGCGCTTCACCCACCACTTCACCAATATTTTTATATTTCTTAGCGATAAGATACGCATTTAACTCCTTCTTTATACACGAAAAAATTTCAATCCCCTCACTTACCAGTGCGCTGCCCACTTGAAACAGGCTCGCACCGTTCTTTGCATATTCTATCACGTCCTTAGCGGAAAAAATACCACCCACGGCAATCACAGGAATTTTCAACTCTTTATACAGTGCAAAAACAACTCTTTTACCGCCAACCGTCAAATCCTTACCGGATTTACCGCCATAGCCCGTGGGATTGCCTAAAAGAGGGAAAGCAAGTGTTGGGACTGTTGGTCTGGCTATTACGGTATTAATCGCCGTGATAGCGTCAGCACCCGCCTTTTCCGCCGTCAGTGCCAATCCTGCCGGGTCGCCCACGTTAGGCGAGATTTTCACTGCAATTGGAATTGGATGCGCAATGCTGCGTATCTCCTTTATTATGCTCTTCAGCAGTTTAGGATTGTTTTCAACCGCTATGAAATCCGTATGCGGACATGAGGCATTAAATTCGAGCATGTGTATCGGGTATTTGACAGCAATCTTCGCTACTTCTCTGCATTCCTCCACACTTTTACCAAAAATACTCAATATCAATGGCACACCGGCATACTTCGCATCCTCTATTTCCAGCCCATAGTTTCTTATTCCTGGGTTCGGAAGCCCCATCGCATTCACGTAGCTACGAGGTGCTATTTCAAAGAATGTGGGGTTCGGATAACCTTCGCGCTCATACAGCCCGACCGATTTTGTCACGACTGCTCCCGCACCTGCTACCGCATATCTATAAAGTAACTTCCCGGAAACTCCAAATCCCGCTGCATTCGCAATTGGATTAGCGAAATTAATCCCACAGACTTCTGTTTTCAATAAAGGCTCATATTCCGGCGTGAACTGTGAAGGAGGAGTTGATAATAGCGCACCTGCATTTGGCATAATAGAAATTCTTTTACCGCTCTTTTCTCGCTTCCAGTTCCCAAATTCCGTTCTTTCTAGCTCTTCTGCATCGAAAACTGGTCCGTCTTTACAAACTCGATACCCACCAAGGTCACAAGAGCCACAAGCACCGCATCCGCATTTTACTATTCGCTCTACGGAAACCTGCGTAGGGATTCCCGCGCTTCTCGTAATTTCGCAAACACGCTCCATCATCAGTTCCGGACCGCATGTCAATACCTGCTCAAATTTTTCACCTGATGCCAGTACCTCTTCCAATAACCCCGTAACCAACCCATTATAACTTCCTGAGCCATCCTCGGTAGCATCTCTGACATCACAGCCTAAATCGAAAAAATCTTTCATATACAGAAGTTCTGCACTACTTCTTGCACCTTCTAAGACCATTACATGTTTATCTGATTCTTTCGCTCTTTTCGCTGCAAACCGCAACGGCGCGGCTCCATACCCACCGGCAACCATGCAAATTCTTTCGGCGTGCAATGAAAAGGCATTACCATAGGGACCTCTTAAACCTATCAAATCACCCACATGCTTTTGATGTAAGCTATGCGTGCAGTCGCCGACATCTGCAATTGCAACTTCTATTTCTCCTTCTGGCGATGCACCGGCAATTGAAATCGGTATCTCGTCTATACCAGGGTCCCAAACCATTACGAACTGTCCTGGTTCGCTTTGTTTGGCAACCTCCTCCGAGTGAAACGTGAAGATTTTTACTTCGCTACTTGCTTTTTTTAATTCTTCTATTTCATGTGGTGTAGGGATGTTTTGGGGCATTTTTATCCGGCATCGTTTTAGTAAATGTTTGAACTTTTTCAGGCATTTCAAGCATTCTTCCATACTTTATTTTTTGAAGATTTCCCCACATCAGTTCAATTTCTCCCTGATAAATTCCCCTTATTGTATCTTTATTTCATTGTATAACTCTCGCTTTTTTTAGAATATCCTTTATCCAAGCCTCCGTGGGCTGAGGTTTCAAAGAAGCTACAACATGTATAAGTTCATTTTTATCTCTAACATCGAAATTATCTCGAATAAACAAAGAGGTTGTGATTATTGATAGTTCTATAGCACTAAACTCCCCATATTTATCAACAAGTTCATCTATCACTCTTTTCTCACCCTCGTTTAGATACTGTTCCCAAGAAGTGTCTTTTGATTTTATGAAATATCCTTTACTTGGTGCCCAATCTATTTCCACTGCACCTATATTCTCGGTGAAGTCTAATTCTTCCGATACCTGTCCTGAATAAGGTCCGTAGTGATACATGGAATAGTCAAAATCAGCAGTTCCCTCGCGTGCAAGTAGATACACCATTTTTTGGATAAAAGTCTTGCCTACCTGTTTTTCTGGATACTTTTCACTTATTGTTTTAACCAAGTGAGATATCATAGCAGGTCCTTTAAATATACTTTCCCTCATTTTTTCACCACCCCAATTATTTTTTCTGCTTCATCCCTGTACTTCAATTTTACATACAATCTAATTTGCCTCAATTCTCCTAAATTTTTAACTACTTTAGAGTATTCGGAAAGTGGTCTTGCACTTTTATCCTTTCCTATTATCGCTATTTCTTCGCTTCCCCCTTTATCTTTATTTTGTATATACCAAACGTTCTTTGCCATGTCTTCCCAAGACCAAATACTTTTTAAATCAAGGCTTTCTTTTATTTTGTTTACTATCTCTTCATCTTCCACCGTTGGAATTTCCCTTGTTTCATAAACTAACCGCAAATGATTTCTTGTCATAATCGAATTACACCAGAATACCTCATCATTTTTTTTCATCTGATGCCAGATTTCATGGTCGTCCAACTCTAAATAACTTTCTATTTCATCTGGAGGAGGCAAAGTTTTAATTGTACTTTTTATCGCCTCTTGAAGCATGTAGTCATACGCTCTGCGTGTTTTATGAAAATATACCTGAGTAAACATTTGATACCGCGTAATTATTAATGACTCCGCCACATGCCATCCACTTTCTTTTATTCCAAGAGTCACATCGTTAGTCTCTGGATCTATCCCAAGTGCTATTGTGACAATGAGTCTATCAAGATCATATACACCGTATTTTACCCCGCTATGGAGTGAATCCCTGAGGAGGTAGTCGCCTCTATCCGCATCCAATTGACTGGCTATAATAATTTTCCAAAAGACTCTTTCTCGTAATGTTGTTGGATTACCTTCGATTAAATCTGCAACCTCATTAGCAGTTATATTGAAGTTTTTATTTATATTATGAGTTTCTATTGCATCTCTTAAAGGGCCTCTAATTAACGCAGTCGTATAATCTTCGTGTTTATATGGTTTTCCAGTTTTTGAACTTTTCTTCAGTATGCTTTCTGAAGCATGAGAAAAAGGAGCATGCCCAACATCGTGAAGGAGAGCAGCAAATCTGACCACCTGCTTGTCTCTTTGTAAGCCAGCTTCAGTATAATCCAAGTTATCTTTTAAAATTTGTTTATTGGTATCGTCTCCGATAATTGCATTATACATTTTCGTAGCAAGGTGCATAACCCCAAGTGAATGTTCAAACCTTGTATGAACCGCTCCGGGATATACCATATCTGTTAGTGCAAGTTGTCTTATTCTTCTCAATCTCTGGAACACGCGATGGTTTATTATTTCTCGTTCCCACTCGTTAAATTTTATGAATCCATATACCGGATCTCTTACCTCATATTCCTTCATAGCCTCACCTTCAAATCCATAAAGTTGACTTGATGTTGTCACATACTATGATGAGAAACTATTTAAGCTTTTCCATCTATCAGGCTTTGGGACACAATTCATGTATCTCTATTCTTTGAGATTGTTTGAATGATTTCATCTGCTGATGGAGGACATTAAGATGTTTTTGTCCCAAAATCTTCGTTGACAGCCATACAAACTCTTTCTGATATAACAGCACGGCAAGCCCGACGTTATGGAGCAGCAATTTATAAGTAATTGGCGATGACAAAGAAAAAGGTATGCTCGCAACGACTTTATTAAATTCTGGAAGATATAAATTTAAATAGACTGAAGAAGGGTAAAGGAGAATGAAAAACAGACATGAGTCCGAATTCGGACAGAGTGGCACTGTGATGCCGCAGGAAGAAGCAGGTGCTGACGAGCAGAAGCAGATATTTATTATTGGGGACGAAAAAAGTTGGTGTGGGTCAAATAATGGTCCTGGATGAGGAGGAGATAAGCGCAAAAGAAGATGATATTAAAATGGAGATGGAACGCTTACGTAAGGAGAAGCAATACGATTTGGTCGCTTTCCTCATCACCAATCCATTAAAAAGGGGTGAAGAGATTTTAGTCAAAGGAGATAAGAGGATAACCGAAAAGGCTTTCGCAGTCAAAATACAGGACGATAAATGTAGTATTCCTGGAACGTTATCGCGGAAGAAAGATTTTATCCCCGCGATAGGATACTTTTGCAACACAATATACGAGTTGTGACGGTATGATTCCAACGTAGGAACCTCCTCAGAATAAGATCGCTTACAATCTCCTTTTTCACTTTATAAAATCCATAAACAATCTCATGCAGGTTAATTGAAGTAGTTGCAATCTCATGCCCTTCTATTTCTCCGAGGAGCCCCTCTCCCACTGCGGACTTCTTATCGAAGATCTCTATCAAGATGTCAGTATCTAAGACAATCATCGAAATCTCTCTTTTCATCTCTTTTTCTATATATTTCCTTAAGAATTGCCTCTTTTTCTTCACCACTTAGCTCAATGTTTTCTCTAATCTTTTTAAGCACTTCGATTCCTTTTCCACCCTCAATCAATCTTTCAATTAAATCGCTAACCGACGCATCCCCTTTCAGCATGCGAAGTTTCTCATATACCTCATCCTTTATCGTTATCGTTTTTACCATGTTTACGTTTAACTTCAATATGATATTAAAAGTTTCGGTTAATGTTAGATAAACCTTCCTATCAGACTAAGGAGAAAAGAGTGTAACAACTTCATAACTCCCCTCCAAATGCTTTATGAAGAATTGATTCTTTACGCCTTTCAATCTCCTTTTCCGTCTCTTTCTGAAGTTTTTGCAGTGTAGAGGCTGTCCCCCAATTCATTATCAACAGTGACACTTAAAGTTAACTATTGTGTGAACACGTAAAAAGTTCCCTAGTTTAGATGCCGAATTAGCTACTAACGTCCGAATCGTATCGATGACCGGCACATTCCTCTCCAATTTACCCCAGATTACCTTCAGATTGTGCGCTGTGCATGCCAGATTATGCTCTACCCGAACCTTCTCTATTCCCCGTGTCAGAAACTCACGAAACTTCATATTCTGCTTAATGTTACCGAAAGGCCATTCAACAGTCTCCTTACGCTTCTTGTACCCCTCTTTACCCGTCTCCGACCGCATCTTAGCTACCATCCTACGGCGTTCGCCCTCGTAACCGTCACTGGTGATCTTCCTTATTTTGCCTTCACCTGCGCACTCCGATCTGACCGGGGATTCTGCACAGTTCGCACCGTAATAGGCGTACACAGGCTTACCGTTATACTCATACTCTCCCTTTCTGCTGATTATCTCGCCATTGGGGCATAGAAACTGGTCTTTATCTTCGTCATAATAGAACGAATCCTTCGAGAATGGACTCATCTTCGGCTTATTGCCCTTCTGCTCCTGTGCCTGCTTGCTGTCTGTAATATAGGCATCCAACCCCATCTCTTCCAAATATCGCAGGTTAGCACCACTGAAATATCCATTATCAAAACTCATTTTCGCACCTTCGGGCAATTCCCCCACGTTTTCCATCGTACTATTCACCTGCGGCTCTAACTGTGCGTGGTCAGTGCAATCTTGTGTAGCATCATTGGCGACGATTATCCCCGAATCGTGATCTGCGGTGATTTGCGGGTTGTATGACAATTCGATTCGCTCCTTCTTGTTCTTCATAAATCTTGCTTCAGGGTCAGTTATACTTACAGCGCTCTGTCCACTCTCATTTAGCTCCTCTTCAGCCTTATCGAGCTTTTCCATGATCCGCTCCTTCTGGCAATTCATATCATTCTTTTCATGCATTGGAATAATGATTGCCTCTTTTAATACCTGTTCCTTTATCCGGGGTTTAATGGAATTTTTTGTTCCAATGTCCGCCTTTATACCTATCAAATCCGTGAGAAAATTTTCTAATTCTACAAGGTGAAGCAGGCTTACAGGCTCATTGAATTCTACAAACATATCCACATCACTCTTTTCCTTCTGCTCTCCTCTCACATAGGAGCCAAAAATACCCAGCTCTCTAACTTTAAACTTCTCTTTCAAAATAGCCTCGTTCTCTTTCAGTGTTTTCTTTAACTCTTCAAGTCCCTTTTTTCCCTTTTGTTTCATTTTGGTCTTGGTTATAGTGTTATTTAACAATCCTCTGATTTAAAATACCGATCTTGTTAAAGAGATTTAATTGCTTTTTATCAATACTCATGCATTTTGCCTCCTATTTTATAATTTAGACATTCCTAAACTGATGCTTAAAGAATATCACTAATAGTGCTATAAGGAGTCTAATATCACTCAATATTGCAACTAACATTTCATCCATCACCCCCATATTCTTCAACCCCTACTTTTTATTTGCTATTACCCCCACCCTCTTACCTGCTGTGGGTGTAACAAATCCTGTAATTAATTGATGGAGACTTTTTTCTACCAATTATATCTAACGTTAAGTATACATAAGCTTTACCCTAAACATTTTTGCAAGCAAAAAAGTTTTTTCTGAAAAAGGAGTTGTATATGAAACAAAAAATTTACATAGGCTGTTCAGGCAGGTAATACGAGCATTGGATAGGTAAATTTTATTCATCCAATTTAGAAAATAGTTTCATACCAAAATCTTCGTTGACAGCTTTACAAACTCCTCCGGGCTCAACTCCTCCGGCCTCTTCTCCAACTCCTCAAGTGCCAAGCTCCCCGAAGTTTTAAATATATTCCGCATCTTCTTCCTTCTGTGCTCGAACGCCTCGGTAACGAACTCAAAAAACTTCTTCTTATCCTCTACTATTCTTTTTTCCTTCTCCTCCAACCTCACCATCGCAGTTTTAACAGACGGAGAGGGATAAAAAGCATCGCGGTGAACGAACTCAAGAATTTCAATGTCTGCAAGCGCCTGCGCGATAACCGATAACCGCCCATACAATTTCGATCCTGGTTTCGCAACCATTTTCTCTGCAAACTCTTTCTGATATAACAGCACGGCAAGCCCGAAGTCCGCGAGCAGCAATTTATACGTGATTGGCGATGACAGAGAAAAAGGTATGCTCGCAACGACTTTATCGAATTCCGGAAGGTCTATTTTCATAATGTCGTCTTCTATCACCTCTGTTCTACTTTCTTTATCCCCATATTGTGCTCTTAATATCTCACAAAGTTCTTTGTCCTTTTCCACGGCATAAACTTTCTTCGCTTTCCTTGCCAATTTCTCCGTGACGCTTCCCACTCCCGCTCCTATCTCCAGCACCGCATCACCACTTCCTACACCTGCATATTCCACCATTCTCGCTGACACGCCGTCATCAATCAAAAAATACTGCCCGAGACTTCTCGTAGCTCTTATGCCTCGCTCCATAAGGATTTTTTTTACTTCCATTTGCAACCAACTCTTTTAAATAGTTATACCGGGTCTCCACACCAACTCCCTTTCTCTCGTTCTTAAACCGCTATAATCGCCTTCTACACACCTCTTCACAAGCATCATCTCATAATTCTCAATCAAAATGTAAGCCGTATCAGACCTTATCTCGAACTCTGAAAAATACGAATTCTTTAGATGCTTTTCGACTGTTGTTCGTCCGGCATTAACCGCTTCATTCAACCTTTCTCCTATCCAGTTTTTTGCTCCACTCATTCCAATTGCTTTTTCAAACGTTAACTCCGACTCTTCGGTTAATCTTAACTTCATGACTTGTTTTTTAATGTTATTTTGTATCTATTTCTAATTATAACCACAAGATTACACAGATTTACACGAGAAACCTTTTCTTAGAAAGTAAAAGTATTGTGTGAATCTATATCTTGAAATATTTTTTCAAATAGTTGTTAATAAAATTACAAACTTTAGTTAAAAAAACTCAATTTATCAGAAGCTTTTTATCTACCATTTGTTATATCAATGTCAATAAGAGCTGTGCAAATACATGGTAAGATAAAATGGTAGTAATTTTTGATTCTTCAGAAAGCGATATTCTTCGCGATCCCGTTCACAATTATATCATTGTAAATAAAAAAGAAAAGAAACTCATTGATACAGAACCAGTTCAGAGATTAAGGTATCTAAAACAAACCCCTTCAGCATCATTTGTTTATCCAGGAGCGAATCATACACGATTTGAACATTCACTTGGAGTGTGTCACCTTGTCGGCAAAATTGCTAACTCCCTTGAAAATAGCAGCAGTATTCCTAATTTGCACTGGAAAGAGGATGTCCAGAAAGCTAGGATAGCAGCTCTTCTCCATGATGTAGGACACGGTCCCTTCTCACATACGTTTGAAAGTTTTTTGAAAATGCTTAATATCGAACTAAACCATCAAAAAATGACTCAATTGATAATAGAAAAATGCCTAGCTAAAGAAATCAAACAAATTTTTGGTCTCCAGGACGAAGATGTCCAAGATATTTCAAAAATGGCTGTTGGTGAAATAATGGCTGTTGGTGATGGTGGGCCGGGATTGTATTTGGCTCCAATGGTTGGCAGTCAAATAGATGCTGATAAGATGGATTTTTTGCAAAGAGATGCGTTACATACTGGCACTACCGAGTATGGGTCAATAGATGTAGAGAGATTGGTACTAAATTTAAGACTTATAGAGGATGATAAAGGTGTTAAGAAAATTGGAATATTAGATAGAGCAGCGTTTGCAATAGAATCATTATTCCTATCAAGATATCATATGTATAGAGCTGTTTATTACCATAGAACCGCTAGAAGTTTTGATTTGATGCTTTGTGATGCAATGATAAAAGCAATCGAAGGAATTCCGGGGTTAAAACGGTTCACTGAGGGGGCATCAAAAATTAAAAAATTAATAGAAAATGAATCCGATGAGCTTGAAAACTTTCTATCTGATTATCTGCTTATGGATGACTATAGTATGATGTCTGAGCTAAATAAGCTCGCAAAAAAAGATGAGAAACTCAAAATAATGAATAAAATCAGGAATCGCGAACATTATCGCCACGCTTATGATACAATTTTTTTCCTTGATTCTCCCCTCTTGGCAGAATTGTTAGGGGATCCTGTTAAAAAAGCTGAGAAAGAGGAAAAAATAAAAAGCACTGCTAAAGTGAGTAATATGGTTCGTATTGATATTCCGTACGAGATCGTGATGCTGGATCATTCACAAATAACTATCATTAATGATGAGGAGGGTCAAATGACATTAGACCGATATCTGTCTGGATTGGGGGAAGAAAAAATGAGGATTTTAAGTCATCTGAGCAAGTTTGGCAAGCGCTTCCTCATCGTTAATGTATTCACCGATACTGGGGATAAGGAGGTAAGAAGAAAAATAAAGGACGCATCAATAGAGCATTTGTGGGATAGTAGAACGAATCTTCATATTTAGTTGCTTAAATTGATTATATAGTATCTCATAGCTTGCGATTTCATCTTCAGCCAGTCCGAGCCGCTCTGCTGATCTGAAAACATCGCCTTTATTGTCGGTATCAACTACCCTGCAATATAAAGCAAATCTAAAAGGAGAGAGACTATTTCTCCTAAGTTCTCTAATTATTTCTCTATTTCTGTCATTTGAACTGTTTGAATTCATAAATGTTTTTCCTTCTCTTGTCAAGGTATATGAATGAAATGCAGTCCTCCTGTCTCTTATTAGCCCCTCTCTAATCATTTGTTCGATAGATGCCTTAAGTTTCCATGAATGTAGCCCAGAATATTCTACGATAAAGTTATTGTCCTTTATGGCGCCTAGAGATCTTAGTATATAGGTTAAGTCATCTAGATCAATTGCATTTACCTCGTTAAATTCGTCTATCACAGTTAGTAATGTCAGATCATCTTCATTTTTTTCGACGGCACTTTCTAGTACTGCAAATTCAAACTCAACGATCTTTCTCAGCGCCCCGTAATATCGCTTGCCTCTTCCAGTGAGGTAGTAAATTCTCTCTTTCGTTAAAGGATGGGTTGTGATAAGCTGATGTTCTATCATTAAAAGTTCCTCTAACTTTGCTAAATGTTTTTCTGCTTCCTCCTCTAACATATCCAAAGCGTTGCAGAGCTGATGGATGGTGCATTCCTCATCCTCATAGAGCAGGTCCATGATGGAAATCTGTTCCCCTGTATTTATTGCTGCACCAAGCCTCTTCAATTCCACTACCTCCCCAGATTCTATCTCCATTTTTATTCACCATATTTACCTAAAAAATTTATATTTATTTTAGCTTTTGTAAAGTTCTTTAAATCTTGCGTTTTGAGATTTGCCTTATCTTCAATTTCTTTCATTTTTTCTCCAAAATGTAATTAATTCGAGGTGTTAAAATTATTTTCGGTAAGTTAGTGCTTATCCCTCAACCAACTTCAAAAAACCTCTCCACCTCTTCCTCTGTATTATCGTAAAAAACAAGTAATGCACCCCTCTGAAGGATACTGTTCTTATCCTCTTCCCCAGCTCAAAGGCTTCACCGCCATATCCATAAACTTCGATTTTATAAAGCTATTAACTCTCTAACATTCTATGTATTGAAACGAAAATGAAAAAAGATCGCCATGTGTTTGAAACTTTAGGTAAAGCGAGAGTAGTGGTAGAAAACGAGAACGTAATCGAAGTTGGCAAACCTCTGCTCAAATATTGTCCGTTGTGGGAAAAGATACGAGGAATAAAGGAACTGAACGAGAGAGTGATAAAAGAGAATATAGAATTCCGGATACGAGATTTTGGGATGTGTACCGCGGATAGGAAAGTAGAGATGGATACTTTTGTTGGTTTTGGCGCTTCGGAGACTTTCATGACTGCACTTCGCAGAGGTTTGCTCGACACCACCGTAACGGTTTGCGAAGGAGCAGGTACTGTAATTGCTTCTAATCCTGCACTTGTGCAGGGAATAGGAGGAAGGCTGAGTGGCGTAATTGAGACCACACCTGTTGAAGGAATAATAAATAAAATAAAGGATAAAGGGGGGAAGATTCTTGACCCGCCTGCGATAGACCAGACAGCGGGTTTGCAGATGGCTCTTGAGCTTGGATACGAAAGAATAGGTGTTACAGTGTCCACACTGGCAGACGCTAAGCAATGTAGAGCTATCAGCAAGCATGCAGTGGTATTCGGTGTGCATCTCACAGGCATTGCCAGAAAAGAGGCTGAAGAGTTCTGCGAATTCGCTGACCTTATTACTGCTTGCGCATCGCCACACATAAGAGAACTCGCAAAGAAGAAAGCTCTTTTACAAGCTGGCACAGCGATCCAGATATTCGCACTTACGCCCGTGGGCAAGGAATTGCTTTTAGAACGTGCTAAGGAAGTCAATGATACTCTGTTGTTGAATACCATGAGATTACCTGTGCTTCCGGAAGAAAGGCAGCCTAAACCGCAGGTGTAATCTCTAAACTCGAAATCCAAAACAAACCCAAATTAAATCTTTTTTTAGATATACTCAGTCGGGTCTTCCACACCAGCTTCTTTGAACCCTCTCCTCCGGTGTAAACACGACTCGCAAATTCCACAATGCTTCTCCTCGCCGAGATAGCATGAATAAGTCAAATGCAATGGTGCTTTTACGTCTATTCCCTTTTTTATTATGTCTGGCTTTAACAAATCCACCAAAGGCGCTTTTACCGCTGGCGGCTGAGAAAAAGAAGCCACTGCTTTCTCCAATACCGCATTATACCTCTTAACGAATTCTTTACTGTTGTCTGGATATGCTCTCGCCTCCTCTGCATTGAATCCCACGAAAATAGCATCGGCAGAAATAACCTCTGCATAAGCACTCGCCGTCGCCAAAAGAATTAAATTCCGGCAGGGCACCCATGTAGATGGTGTCTCTTTTTCTTTATCTAAATTTACTTCTTCGCCTACCGGGACTCGCATCGTAATATTTGTCAAAGAAGACCCGCCAAGCTCCTTCAAAAATGGTATTTCCACGAACTTCAACTCCTTCGCATCTAAATAAGCAGCTATTTTCGCTACCACTTCTTTTTCACGCTCCTCTGCTCGCTGCCCATAGGATGCGTGAAAGAGATGCAGTTCGTAGCCTTCACGTGAGGCAATCGTCGCTGCAATCGTGGAATCTATACCGCCGGAGCATACACAAACTGCGGTTTTGGTTCTTGTCATTAGTTTCTAATAGATTTAAACTACTAAAAAGGTTGTTCTCAAAGACCCACACACCCCTAGATTTCCGGTGGAAGTTGTGTCCTCCGATGACTTGTGCTTCCTACTTCCTTATTTCTATCTTTGCCGCTAACTCCTGTGCATCCGGAGAACTTACATGGGCTTCACGATTATCGTTCTCTTCCAGTTCTTTAAAAATAAATGTAGAGTTTCAGCAAATCAGCAGGATTGTATGGAGGACGACCGGTGGTTTTGAGCTCAGCATGAACAAAATTAGATTGAGCACCGATCTCTTTAATAACCTTATCTCCTTTTGCTACATAATAGTTTTCACACAGTCTGACGGTTCTGGTATATCTGAAGTTTTGCGGAACGAAGTGGCGCAAAATTTGGGCGAACAAAGTGAGCCAGATATGCTATGTTATACGCCGTTTTGCCATTATTCACTCTCCTCATTTTTGAAATCAAATAACTTTGGAGATTTAAACTCTATTAGAACCTCTCTAATCCGCCTTTCTGCCAATTTTGCATAATTTTCGTCTATATCGTACCCTATATAATGCCTATTTGTTTTTACTGCTGCTATTGCCGCTTGTCCACTTCCGATGAATGGGTCTAAAACAACTTCTTCTTCATAAGTATAAAGTTGAATTAATCTATAAGGAAGTTCCACTGGGAAGGGTGCTGGATGTCCAATCTTACGAGCTGCCTCTGCTGGAAATGTCCAAACACTCTTAGTAAGTTCAAGAAATTCTTCTTTGGAAATGGTATTTTTTCTCTTGTTGCTATTTTTTCTACTAAATGTGCCCTTAGAAAAAACCAAAATATATTCATGAATATCCCTTAATGTTGGATTAGCGGCAGAAAGCCAACTTCCCCATGCCGTGGAAGGGCTGGAACTTGATGCTTTGTTCCAAATAACCTCACCTCTCATTAAAAACCCCAAATCAAGCATATCATTCACTATAAAAGCATGGAGAGGGATATAAGGTTTCCTTCCTAAATTCGCTATGTTGATACATGCTCTACCACCTGGAACAAGCACTCTGTGAACTTCTCTCCACACCCCTTTCAAAAATTTTAAGTACTCTTCAAGTGTAAAATCTTCGTCATATTCTTTACCCACATTATAAGGCGGTGAGGTCACCATTAGATGAACACTATTATCAGGCAACTCCTCCATGTTTTCAGAAGATTTACAAAAAATTTTATCCATGAACTGCAAAGGGATAAGATTCTCTACATATTTGACTTTCTGCTCCTTAGGTAACCCTTCATATAATTTGCTCGTGTAAAAAGCGGTAGAATCATGATTTATTCTACCTGGAGAACCGAAAGAGCTCGTTTGAGTTCCTCTCTTCCTTTGGTTAGTTTTCATCCTTATCTTCCCTCCAATAATCTACCCACCTTTTGTATGGATTATAATCTACTTTCGTTTTTTGCCAAGAAATTTCAATAATTTTGGACATTTTGTCTTCAACCAAACTTGACAATGCTTCCTTAGTTATCTCTACACCCCTTGGGTTTGTTCCAGGTTTAGGAAGTCTCACGAAGAGAACCTACTTCCATTCCAATCTTCCCAGCCCTTGAACTTTCTAACTCTGCAAGTTGAAACAGATAGGGTAGGCGTGTTTTAATTCTATTTACGAGTTTTGGATCCTCAAATATTTCTATCAAACAGCTGGACATTTTTTATTCCTCCATTTTTTCATAAGCGAAATGGCGTATAACGTTCCGAGCGTATCTGAAGTCCTGCGAAGCAGGATTTGGGCGAAGTGCCGAAGGCACAAAGCCAGAACCAGATACGCTCTGTTGTCCGAGTGCGTTAGCACCGAAGCGAAGCTGAGAGTTGAACCTACTGCTCAAATGTATCTCGAACTTCACTCTGAATTCCTCTCCATGTCTTCAAGTTTTATTGTTTTCCCCTCCTCAAACTCTTTCTCAGCTTCTTTTAACATTATTATCTCTTCATCCGTCAAGATTCTATCCATGTCTATCATATGCTCCTTAATGTATGCTATCTCCTTCTTTATCTCTCTTATCTCCTTAAGTATCAAAGCAACGTTAGCATCTTCCATGCCTATCACCATCCCTTATGCTTATATAAAGCATTCGTTTTTGTTTAATAAAGTCGTAAAGTCTGCAAGGCAATATCAGAAAGCAAAGTGTATCGATCTTTCCTACCTTTTGCCCCTTTTATACGGATCAATTTTCTATTTGTGTCTATATCTTCTGGCTTTAATTTTATAACTTCTCCAACTCTTAAGCCCGCAGATTCCATCATTCTTAATCCGATACTTTTTTACTTAAGAGCACAACAATATATAAACTCATCGTAAGAAACTATAATGCCACCATGACAAAAATACAAATACCCTACGGCTCCAGGCTGATAGACGTGGACATAGACGGTAAACTATTAGACCCAAAGAGCAGCAGAAGTAAAGATAATTCTAAAGATCAAGACGTGATAAAGCACGCCCTCGAAAACACCATCGGCACAAAAAGGCTGAAAGAAATAGTGAATGCGAAAAAGAACGGTAAAATAATAGTCGTTGTTGATGACCATACACGAGACGCACCTACTGAACAAATGCTTGATGCAATAACAGAAGAAGTTGGAGAAGAACGTAAAGAACGAATCACTCTGCTCGTGGCTTGCGGCACTCACGCACCCCCAACTGAAGAAGAATTAAAGAGGATACTTGGTAACCCTTTTTATCAATTTAACGTA
Source organism: Candidatus Methanophagales archaeon (assembly GCA_025435355.1). GTDB lineage: Archaea > Halobacteriota > Syntropharchaeia > Alkanophagales > Methanospirareceae > WJOV01. The sequence goes on from JANJFQ010000006.1 coordinate 38,714, forward strand.
TTGATTCATGATTGCGATGCGAACGATTTGGTATACCTGGGCACGACAAGCAGAAGGACACCAGTGATATTAAACAGGAACTACGTGGAAGCTGATATAAAAGTTCTAACCGGCGATATTACCTTACATTATTATGCAGGGTTTGGAGGTGGAAGAAAGAGCATCCTTCCGGGTATATCATCACGAGAGACGATAAAAAAGAATCATGCGCTTCTGGTGGATGACCATGCGAGAACTGCAAACATAGACAATAACCCTGTGCATCTGGATATGTCCGAAGCGGCATCCTTTGCACCCCCGGATTTCGTGCTAAACACAGTCGCCGATGCTTCTGGAAATCTGGTAGATGCATACGCGGGTGAAATGAACGCCGTGTTTCTTAAGGGCGCTGAGATCGCAAAGGGCTTGTTTTGCCATGAAACAGGCGATTTATTTGACGTTCTGGTGGTAAGTGCCGGTGGATTCCCAAAGGATAGAAACCTGTATCAGGCGACAAAGGCAATCGAGAATTGCTATCGCACAGTAGTCCCGGGTGGCAAGTTAATCTTAGTCGCGGAATGTCGAGAAGGAATCGGCGATGCGTATTTCGAGGACTGGATGAACAAATATGCGAGCTATGAAGAAGCCGAAGGTACAATCAGAACGAATTTTGTGCTCGGTGGACATAAAGCATTTTATATGAGGAAAGCAATGAAACGAATCCGCCTGTCTATTGTTTCTGAACTCAGCACGCACGTGCTAAATAGATGGGGAATAAATGCCTACAAATCTGTTTGGAAAGCCGTTGAAGAAGAAAAGAATATAAAAGACAGAGTTAAAATAGGTATAGTTATAAAAGGTTTGGATATTTTATTAGTTCCGGCGACAAAAATAAATAGATAAAGGAGGAAGCAAGGATAAGTAGCAATGGTTAATCTTTCAAAACAGAAGAGGATAGCAGCACAGGTGTTAAAGGTCGGCGTGGGACGGGTTTGGATAGACCCGGACCCAGAAGTCACAGGGGATATAGCAGAGGCAATAACGAGAGATGATATTCGAGGACTGGTAGAAGAAGGTATCATAAAAAAGAAGCAGAAAAAAGGTGTTAGCAGGGGAAGGGCGAGAGAGCGAGCAATGAAAAAATCACTTGGGCGTAGAAAGGGGCATGGTTCCAGAAAAGGTGCAAAAGGTGCGAGGAGTGGCAAGAAAAGGCAGTGGATAACTAAAATAAGGGCTTTACGCAGAAGGCTGAAAGAGCTCCGGGATGAAGGCCACGTTGGCAGAACTACGTATCGTCAGTTATATAATAAAGCGAAAGGCGGTGAATTCAGAAGTGTCGCACATTTAAACGATT
>JANJFQ010000048.1 GCA_025435355.1 Candidatus Methanophagales archaeon
GGTGGAAATATTATTATTTCGAACCCGCCGATATACTTCACGAATTACAGTGGCAATAAAAATGTCTTCATCTCCGCCATCAACGTCTCTGGTGAGTTTTCCGCTGGTGGAGGAATTGCAGAAATACCGTTGCAGCACGACAATACCCATGTTGCTATTCATCCAGGCGTCGACATCACTGTCAGCATGACAAGCTCCTACGGTGATGCCTGGGGTAGATATTTAACCGAGACGTTTGGAGGCTCTCATCCTATAACAATAAACAATTGTAACCTAACACTTGTCACGCATAACGTCTCGATATCATAGTAGAGTGAAGAAAGATGTCCTTTGAAATAGACCAGAGCAAGGTATTTTTCAGATGCACTATTTGTGGCTACGTATTCCAGGAAGACCCGTATAAGATGCCGATAAGATGCCCTCAGTGCGGCAGTGAAGGTACCGAGCGGACATAAGCATAGGCGAGCGATGCCCACTGGAAATGGTTGGTATCAAATAACTCCAACTTCCTACTTACCTATTTGCACGGTAAAGAGTGGCGATAAAATAAAATATTTAACGTTTTTTTGTTTTACGGTTACACGTAGGTGTCGAGAACCACTTGCCGTGAGCCGTCTGTAAATGTAGCAGTGGCAACTATGTGTGCAGTGTCGCCGGGATTAGTTGTAGTTGTGTTTGTGCCCCCAACAGAACCAGTAAGTGTCAGATCAACGTCACCACTCACGGTAATTTCCTGAACATAATTAGCATCCGGCCCTCCAAAGAATATCACTGCAATATTTCCATCGGGTGCTCTTGACGCCATTACGCTTATCGCATATATCCTTTTCGGCGGTTCAAAATCGCCGAGCATCGCTAGCACAACGGATGCAATCACGATTGTCGCTGCTACCATGAGAATAACACCGATGACTGGCGATACTCCTTTCTTCCTGCGGTCTTTTTTTTCGGTTTCCATTCTTTTCGCATTCACCTCCTAAATTTTTTTGATTAATAGGTTAGGATATTTTCATAAATAACAGTGGTAGCTGATTAGAACCAAAAGTTCGAACCTTAGGTACGATTCTAAAAAAGAAAAAAGAAAAAAATAATTAACGTTTTTTGCTTTGCGTTTACACGTACGTGTCGAGAACTACTTGCGATGAGCCGTCTGTAAATGTAGCAGTGGCAATTACGTGTGCATTGGCGGCGGGACTAGTAGTTGTTGAGCTTGAGTCACCAACAGTACCGGTAAGTGTCAGAGAAACATCACCACCCACGTTAATACTGGAAACATAATTAGCATCGGGTCCTCCAATGTATGTCACTGAAACATTACCATCGGGGGCTCTATTCGCCGTTACGCCTATTGAATATGTCTTTTTTGGAGGTCCGAACCCGCCGAGCATAGCTAGCACAACGGATGCAATCACGATTGTCGCCGCCACCATGAGAATAACACCGATGACTGGCGATACACCTTTCTTCCTTCGGTTTTTGCTTCCAAAAGATTTCGTTTTGTTTTCCATCTTTTCTTATCACCTCCTAAATTTTTATATCCTTTTCCTTTCATTTTTTACTTCTTCACCTCAGCCATATTGTTAATAAGATACAAATACACTATAAAAGGGTTCCTAACAATTTTAAAAAAGTTTCAATTGTTTGATATAATTTTGAAATTATTCTAAATTTTTTTTGCACTTATAGAATTTCTTATAACTATCGGTAACTTTTATACTGATATTCTATCAACTTTAAGTAAAACTATCGGTAACTTTTATACGGGTATTTCTAACAATTTTAACGATAAAAAGAGAAATAGGAGGAAGCATATCATAACGTCAGTATGGTAACGGAGTTTGTTTCGCTTTTACGTCTCTGCATAGGTTCCTGCCTGCTGGTATACGCAAGCTATTCCGACATAAAAACAAGGGAAGTCTCGGATCTCGTATGGATACTGATGAGCTTTTGCGGTGTATCCTTTATACTCGTTGAGCTTTTCCTCGGCTCTGGTTCTCTGTCCCTGTTTCAACTATTCAAGTCGCTCGCAGTGGGTGCTATCTTTGCTATTCTTCTCTACATTCTTAATTTCGGTGGTGCAGACGTAAAAGCGATTGTTTCACTCTCTTTGTTATTCCCGAACTATCCCTCTATTATTTCTCAAAGTTTTCACCTTCACCTCGCCCCCCTGCCCATGACGGGGGTTCCGCTATTGAACATCTTCGTGCTCAGCATGCTGACGAACGCTTTGCTTATCGCTCTTTCTTCTCCTATCTCTCTGTTCCTCTATAATTCCATTAAGAAACATATTTCCCCACTTATGTTCCTCGGCTACAAAGTCAGAATCGCAGAACTGAGTGCAAAAAAGAACTTCAAACTGATGCACGACAGTATAGAGAGTACGTATGTATGGGGTGGCGTAGAGCCGACAGAAGAAGTTATACGTTGTTTGGAAGAGCGTTCGCAAAAAGGTAAGTTGAGAGAAGTATGGGTAACGCCTGAGCTCCCTTTTATCGTGTATCTCACTGCCGGTTTCTTCACCGCTGCGTTCTACGGTGATTTTATCTTCTTATTGCTCTTTTAAGTAAAAAGGCGTAATTCACAGATACCAGAGCGTGAGCCTGACTTCGTAAACTTTTACTGTGCCACTTTCCACAAGCGTTACAAGTCTTGTCACGGTAACTGCATTCTGTGGAGGGTCTCCATAAGGTGAATCGGGGGGATATGGCAGATTTCCCTCATAGGATGAGGAATTCAAAAGCTCCATCTTGTAAAATATACCCTTTTTATCCGTAAGATTGGTTTGGTTCCACTGGTCGCTGAAATTAGTTGCAAAAATCCATCCGCTTTTTACGGTTCCATTAACCTGGTCGTATAACCAACTTTTATGGTCTTCTCGCTCCATATCGAGAATACAGAGAAAATCATCGCCGTAAAGCACGAGCTGCGTATCCACACTGCTTTCCACCTGCGTTTCTTGGGGTGCGGAGCGGGCGGCGAAAGCTACCACACCTATAATTAGCATTAAAGCGAGCAATGCTTCTATCGTGTGCATCTGTCCCTGCCGCTTTTTTTTCATTTTACTGTCGCCTCACCTTATTTTACCTTTACTTACTCCTTAATCATCCTCAACGCCATGTACAAACCACGAGTTTTGCGCACTCGCGCCCCGCTATCGTTGTGGTATTGGCGAGATTGGTAGCATCGCTGAGCGCAACAATTCTTTCTATTTTCTCGACAGTGGCGCCGCTTGTAGGGACTTGATCTCCTATTTCCAGTAGCGGACTGCCTGTATCTGTGCTCTCGATGTAACTTTCATTGAATGCCTTCAGCGCGATATTGTAACTGTAATTCAGGGGATTGTCATTGTAGGTTACAAATAGCCCTAATTTGTTCCGAATCTTACTTTCATTTGTAGAATCGTTCCCCCAATCTCGAAGCGCCTTTATCTTTTCTACTGAAAGATTGTTCGGGATGATCCCTTCAGAGGAAGACCAACCAGGTGCAGACCTCGCAAGCCCTATCCTCTTGACATTTTCGATATAATCCGTTATATTATCACGGTTTTGAGTGTAATTCCCTATTCCTTCGGGATTTTCCCAATTAGAGTTTATTTCTCCACCACTTCCATATACCCCTCCATCCTCAGTCAATATCATGCTCGTTCGGTATGCAACTGGCTGGATGTCTGTTGAGACAGTCTGTAGCGATGTGAAGAGCATAGGAACCTGCGAGATTAGGAGGACGAGTCCGATGACGAAGATGGTAATTGCGATGAGAAAGTCTATGCTTACTTGCCCTTTCGCCATAAAAAAGTTGTAAGGTTTCACTATATTTATATGTTTCGATTGAGTTTAAAAAAGTAATGGCAGCAAGAACAGACCTGCTAACTAAGAAATTAGAGCAGTTAGAAGCGACTTCGCATGATATTGGAGGAGCAGCGATTGTAAGTTACGATGGTTTTCTAATCGCATCCACGCTTCCTACAGGTACTGATGAGGAACTTGTTGCCGCTCTGTCTGCACGGATGGTCTCCACGGCTGAGAGAAGTACAAAGGAGCTGGGTCGAGAAGGATTGAGTGAGGTTTACGTGAAAGACAGCAATGGATACATCCTTATGAGAACTATTAATGAGAATGCAGTTCTCATCATACTAGCAAGGAAGGATGCGAAGCTCGGAGTTCTATTTCCTGACATGCGTAATGCTGCTGATGAGTTAAAAGACCTGATAGGTTATGGCAGGGGGTTAATGCCAGGGCACCCCTGGAAGCAGAATATATCTCTTGATTCCATTTACGTGGATGCGGACCTTGCGAAAATCGGAGATGCACATTTTTTGGGGTACATTCATATTTTCAAAGTTTCCGATGTTTATGGCGATTTCGAACTGATAATATTCATTGAAAAGGGAAAGGTCATTGGCTGTGAAGAGTCGCACCAGGGGTTTAAGAAATACGGTGAAAAAGTACTCGAAAGGATATTCGAGGGAGGAAGTGGATACCTTGATATCTTCCAGCTAACGGAAGAACAACTAAACGCGGTAAAGAAATGGAATCCCGAGGCAATTTTTAACGAATCGTTTGATGTCGCCAAGATATTCATTCCAGAAGCTTCCCTGGAGACGAGTCGAGATAACTATGTCGTAGGCGATAAACTCCCTGCGACACTCAAGCTCAAAATGCCTATTCCTGATACCGCAAGTGTAAATTTCTCCATCTTTTCAGGTGAAAAATGTCTCTTCGGAGAAGAAAGGGGTGTTATGCTAAGCGGTGAGGTAAAGAAGGAATACAAAGCTGCGCTTGAAGACGCAGGTGTTGTAAAAGCTGTTGCCCGGATAACAGTAGGAAGTTTTGAGAAGGTGGTGGAGAAAGAGATAGAAGTTCGCCCGCTTGACTTCCAGCTCGTTGCCAAACTCGATAAAGAGTCCTACTTGCTTCGTGAGGTGCTCCGGTGCATTGCAACTACAAGAATTAGCAATCCCGAATATCTCGCAGGTAGGGAGCTCGGGATGGTGTTCCAGCTCTTCGTGAATGACAAACTTCTGGAGGAGCGTAAGAGGGAAGTCTCTATCCAGGAAGAAACGGTTTTGGAGGAGTATTTCAAGCTCAATGTCGAATCCGCGGGGCATGCAAGACTGGCAGTCTCTACCATGAGCGGTGTAGAGAAATCGGTTGAGCTCCCGTTTGAAATCATAGACCTCAAAACCTCTTTAGAACTTGAAAAGGATTTATATAACGTTGGTGATGAGTTTCTCGGTATTTTGAACATTTCAATGAGCCCCCTGATAAAGAGGGATGTGGATGTCTTTTTCTCTCTTACGGTTGAAGGTGAAGAACTATACTCAGAGTCGGATACTATCGTGGTTGAGGGGGGTACGAGAAGGGAATTCAGGACGATTGTGGAAAAGGTAGGAAAGGCTAACGTAGTTGCACGTGTGAGCTTTGAAAAAATCAAGAAGGTCGTAGAAAGCAGTTTTAAGATCCTTCCACTCGAGTTCAAACTCTCGGCTGAGCTGGACAAGAATGCCTACGTGGTGGGAGAGGAGCTGAGATGTGTTGCGAAGCTTGTAATCCCGGGACAATTCAGGAAGAAGAGACGGAAAATCGTATTCCAGTTGTTCTTAAATGATAAGCTTCTTGAAACTCAGCAGCTCGGGGTTTTGACTTCCGTAGGGGATCACATTGAGGAGTTCAGAACAAAACTCAATGCTTCAGGCTCCGCACTCGTGCTCGTATCTGCACAAGGACACACCGTCAAACTCCCTTTTAAGATAAAAGAGGAATTTTTTGACACTGGTGAGTTATCTATTGACATAAAGAGAATGTTGAAAGAGGGTGGTCTGAAACATCTGATAGTCGAGGAAAAGGAAACGGCGGATGCGGAGAATGAGCGTGCGCTTAAAGAAAGTCGCAACGATTAATAGAGCTTACCAGCCGTTTTCATCTCTTTCAGCCAGTCTACGTCCCTTGACAATTGCTCAATTTCTTTATCAGTAATCTCCTCTCTTGTCAGAAGCCTCTTAAACTCGGATTCTAATACATATAACTTCAGACACAAGAGTACGATAAGAAACCAGGACATTCCAAGAACAACAGGGAAGAATATAGTTGTCATGTTTTTACCCCTAACGTTTTCAAAAGCCGTTCTAAAAATCTCTCCTTTTTCTTCTCCACCCCACTCTCCTCTAGCACCTCTAAATTTGCGAGTTTTCCTGCTATCTCCTTAAGTTTCTTTGCGGCAGGTGAGCCCGGCTCCTTTAAAACAACCGGAACTTTAAATGCCATTGCTTTCATCACACTTCTGTCGTTGGGTATTGCACCCAAAATCGGAACTTCAAGCAGTTCCTCTATCTTGCGCACTCCAAGCTCACCTTTCGTACTCATTACTCTGTTTATAACGACGCCTTTCACCTTCCTGCCCACAATCTCAGCCATGAGCTTCGTTTTCATGGCATCCGTGATGGAAGGAAGTTCGGGATTGACGATAAGAAGTACTTCGTCGCAGACCGCGAGAGGAACCACAGACTCCTTGCTTATACCGGCAGGCGCATCTATAAGTATGAACTCGTACTGGTCAACGATTTGCCAAATGACATCTCTCAATTTCTCTGGGTCCGCCTGCTTGAATCCCGAGATTGAAATGCCGCTGGGAAGCACATCCATGCCATAAGTGGTGTGACATATTGCTTCGGAAATATCCGCTTTTCCTGCAAGAACCTCATGCAGTGAAACGTTCTTCAGAGATTCAAAAGTTATCATCAGACTGATGTTCGCCATCCCTATGTCAAAATCCATAACGAGCGTCTTCAGTCCTAACGCCGAGAGGGCCGCGCCGGTGTTCACTGTGAAAGAGCTTTTTCCCGCACCACCTTTACCCGAAGCTATCGTGTAAACAGTCATTTTATACGTGAATTATAAAAGAAGATTCAGCATAAATAGTTACGCGTAGTTCTAAAAAAAATATAAAATATATGATATTATTTTGGCGTACTGTTTAAATTTTTTTAACATGTATTGAAAACCTTTTATATGGTATCTTCCCTAAACTATACGTGACATGTTTTTCATATTCAAGAGAAAGAAGGAGGTTGTAGATGGAAGAGGATAATGATAAATCTCACAAATCTTTGAATACACCTGAAGTTGAGGATAGCGCGAGCTTCCTTTCCCACCTGGACGTGAAAAGCGAAGAGCTCAGGCATTCTCTTCAGGCGGTGGAGGATCTTGACAGTAGTATTGATACACTTTTTGATAAACTGGAAGCGGATAATTATGTTTATTCGGTCCCAGAGGGTTACACAGAGGTGGAGCGGTACTTTGTGAATGAGCCGTATGCATTTGTCAGCATATTATACAACGAAGAGAACGATGATTATTTGTATTACGTGGCGGAGTCGAAGCTAAACGAAGAAGAGAAGTTCCTTCTCACAGAGATAAGCGAAAGGCTTAGGAACGTGCTGCTTTTCACCGATCTCAAAGAGACAGGGGAAGAAGGAAGCGAAGAGGAAACAAAAGAAGAAATTCTAAGAAGGAAGATAGACGAAGTCGTGAAAAGATATTTAGAGTATGAACCAAACTTGCTCGGGAAGCTAAGTTATTATATTATAAGAGATTTTGTGCATTTTGGTAAAATAGACGCCTTGATGCGTGACAGGTTAATTGAGGATATTTCTTGTGATGGATACAACATTCCAGTTTACGTCTATCACTGGAAATATGGGAGCACAAGAACAAATATAGATTTTGATGACATGGAGCTGGACTCTTTCGTCGTGAAGGTTGCACAGAAGGGGGGAAAGCATTTATCGCTCTCAGACCCGCTAATGGGCATAACAATGGAAGATGGTTCCAGGGCACAACTTTCCCTTGGACGCGAAATAACGACAAAGGGGAGCACGTTAACAATAAGAAAATTCCACGATGTTCTTATATCCCCGGTAGACTTGATTCACTGGAGAGCCTTCAGTGCAGAAGAAATGGCATATCTGTGGTTATGCGTGGAGAATGGAAAGAGCATTTTATTCATCGGCGGAACCGCTTCTGGAAAGACAACGTCGCTGAATGCCGTTTCACTTTTCATCCCGCAAAACGCGAAAATCGTGACCATAGAGGACACAAGGGAGCTAAGACTGCCACATAATAACTGGATTCCTACACTCACGAAGGTTTCTTTCACGGGTGCTACAGGCTCGGTGGATATGTATGACTTATTAAAAGCGGCATTAAGGCAGCGACCGGAATACCTGCTCGTGGGTGAGGTGCGAGGGAAGGAAGCGTTGACGCTTTTTCAAGCGATGTCCACCGGGCACACGTCTTTTTCTACGTTCCATGCAGACTCGGTAGATGCCACTATCCACAGGTTGGAATATCCACCGTTAAGCGTCCCTCGCTCCATGATGCAATCGCTTGATGTTATCTCCATTCAAACACAGGTGTTTATAGGAACTGAGAAGACGAGAAGGAACATCGAGATAAGTGAAATCTTAGGAATAGACCCTACAACGAAGAACATAAAGACAATGAAGGTCTTTGACTGGAATCCTGCAAAAGACTCTTTCGAAGGACTTAAGTTATCCACCTCGAAAATCTTGACTGAGATCGCGAGGTTCAATGCATGGAGCAAAGAACAGCTCGAAGAGGAATTTGAGAGCAGAGTAAAACTGCTCACGATAATGGGGGAAAAAGAAGTTACACCGCAAGAGTTCATCTCAGCCGTTAGAACCTTTCAAGCAAATCCTGAAAAGGTGAAGAAGCAATATGGAATTTAAACAGAGAAGTAAAAACAAAAGTATCGGGAAGAATAAAACAGAAAGTAAAAGAGAAAGTAAAAGCATTGAGAAGTTTGCATATTCCCACTTTGGCAAGTATTTCGCGCGAGAGAAGGAGAAGTATACAGAACTTGATAAGGCTCTTCTCGCTGCAAGATACCCCCTAACTTATGACATATACCTTTCTACTGCCTTTTTTTACGCACTAATCGCAGGAATCACAGGTCTCATTCTTGGCTTTTTGCTTTCAACCACGCTTACAATGGCCGGGATTGTCCCCATAAAATATGAGATGTTTCCGTTATTGATGATCAGACATGGAAGGCTTTTAGGTACGATCTTCCTTTCATCATCCGGCTTTCTGGTCCTGTTCGGCGTTATCTATGCCCTGTTATACACAATTCCAACATCGAAAGCCGGGGACAGGCGGAGGGAAATAGACAGGATGATGCCCCACGCGGTGCATTTCATGTATGCGCTCAGTAAGAGCGGAATAAGCATTCTCGAGATTATAAAGTCGCTTGCGAAGCACGAGGAGACCTATGGAGAGATTGCAAAGGAGATGGATTTCGTTATCCGCAAGGTGGAATACTTTGGGAAAGACTTGAGAAGGAGTTTGATAGAACTGAGCGAAACAACGCCATCTCAAACACTAAAAGAGTTCATAAGCGGCATTCTTACGATGATAGAAAGCGGCGGAGACCTTCCACTATTCTTTGCAGAGAAGGCTGAACATTACCGAGAACATGCGAGGGTGGAGCAGAAAGGGTTTCTGGAGACCCTTGGGCTATTTGCAGAAGTTTACATAACTATACTGGTCGCAGCCCCTCTTTTCTTTGTAATCATTCAAATCGTGATGCTTGCAATAGGCTCAGGAAGCATGACCATAATTTACGGGGTAGTCTATATAATGATACCTTTGGGGTCCGCGGTCTTCATAGTTTTCATCCAAATGATGGGTCCCTCTGATGTCAGAAAGGTTTCGGTTTTGAAGACCGAGTTTGAGGTAGAAAGGGAGGCTCTTGAAGCTTCGGAAGCGGTGAAGGAAAGCGAGGCATATAAGGACTTCAAAAGGACGGAGCAACAACTGAAGCTCAAAGAATATATAAAAAAGCCTTTCAAAAAGATGTGGGATGAACCTCTGTTCTCCTTATCTACGAGCATCCCCCTTTCCCTTCTTTTACTCTTTATATTAGAGATTAAGTGGCTAACGCTGATCCCTGTGTTATTCGTTGCACTGCTGCCACTCGCAGTCTTCCATGAGTCAAAGTTAAGATATGAGAACAGGGTAAGGAACCAGACACCGGATCTCCTGCGTGGTATGTCGGCCTCGTTAGCGAGTGGTTTAACGATGATGAAAAGCATTGAATTGGCAGCAGATGCTGGCAAATCAGGGATATATAAAGAAGTAAAGAAGATGCATCGTGGCATAGAGTGGGGCACTGAACTCAGCGATGCCTTCAAAAAGTTCGCAAATACGATAAAAGTCGCTTCGCTAATAAGGGTTGTTACACTTCTTTCTGAAGTCCTGAGGACAGGGGGGAATATGCCAGAAGCACTGAGCATTTCAGCAAGGGATGCGGAAGTAGAGAGAACGCTTGTAAAGGAAAGAGCGGTGAACATGCTCATCTATATCATGATAATCTACATCGCCTTCTTCGTTTTCATAGCAATTATTTACATGATGTTTACAAGCCTGCTGCCACCACTATTCGAGGCGTTTAGTAGCACAGGGGGCATGGGTGGAGCAGGCATGCCACTTGGAGGTGCTTTGAACAAGGAGGAAATTAGCGCTCTTCTTTTGCAAGCTACGATGTTCCAATCTATATTCTGCGGTCTCATGGCAGGAGAGATGGGAACAGGGAACGTGCTTTCTGGCTTAAAGCATGTCTTGTTAATGCTTTTTATCACCTGGTCGCTGTTTGTGTTTATTATCTGAAGAATAAAAGCAATAATAGGAAAGGAAGATGAAGCAGAAGCATATTGGAGGGATATTCGACAGTTCTATCAGTGGTATTCCAGCCGGAGCTCTTATATACTTCTCGGCAGACCCGACATTCTTTTCGGAGCTGATACTCTTCCAGCTCTGTACAACGCGAAAAACGTACTACTTCGTTACAGAACGAAATCCGAAGCGAGTAGCGGCGGAGATGAAAGAGACGGGCATGGACCTCGAAAAGGTTGAAATCGTAGATTTGAGGGGAGAAAAGGCTTCAAAAATAAGTTCAACCCTCACGCATGCGGTGGACGCTAACCTGGTAATAGATACATACATCCCATTCATCCGCGATGATTTTTTTACGAACGAGCTTTTAAATGAATGTGTAGATAAGGACGTTCTGTGCTTCTTGTACGTTCCTAAAGGTACTTGTGACGAAACTCTTTCGAATCATCTTGCTTACCTATGCGATGTTTTCTTCGACCTCCGTACAGAGCGGATAGGCGAGGAGGTGATTGTGAAGTTCGCAGTGCCAAAGATAAGAGGAGGCGTAAATCCAATGATGAAATACAGACGTCTCAAGATAGCCTTAAGCGGTGTTGAAGTTGACACTTCGAGAGATATCGTATGACCTCAGTGCCGGGGTAAGATTTTCAGGTTTTCAGGGAGCGTGAGGTTCTCTTCGGGAATGAAAACATCTTTCTCGTAGCTATCGAATCCGAAAACAAAGTGCATCGCTGCGCCGGTAGTTTCATTAGTTGCGTGCAGCTCGGTCTTCACGGGGATGTAGTCTTCGGTTGAAATCCAAGTTCGCAGTTTCGCTTTCTCTGCAAACTTCGTGGTTGGAGACGAAAACTCATAGGACACCCTGTATGCTTCTACCTTGCTGTTGTCATTTTCCACATTTATAGTTTCAATGCCTTCGTAAGTTGCGTTTTCTGCGTGGTCAAACCGCTCGGCGAGGTGAAGGGGGTCCGCAAGGGGGATGAAATCGTATCTATACCTCAGCAGAGAGGGTTGAGGCCTGAATTCAGTAACGTATTCCTCGAAAATCATAGGAGTGTACACGTAAAATTTATCGGACTTATCGAGAATCCATGCATTTTTTAGCAGTTGCTCCAACCTCTTGTAAGGGGCTACATCCGTATCCGTGTTCGTCCAAATAGTTGGATTAGTTCCGAGAATAACCTCTTGTGCGTCTGGAAGTCCATCACCATCTGAATCCACAACTTCGCTTCTCTCGTCAGAGCATTCATATCCGTAACTTTTGATGGTTATAGTCATACCTTCGTTGCGGAGGAACTCAATCTGCATCGAATATCTCGAACTCTCTTTGATGGAATCGGTTTCAGTGGCTTGGAAGAAGTAAGCATCGGCTTCCAGGCTTTCAAGGTTTTCTACCGCTCTCCGTGCCGATTTCAGGATTTCGTAAGGCCTCGATGACAGTGGTGGCATCGGTTGGTATATTACGAGGAAAGTTGCTATTACGAGGACGACTAAGATGCCGGCGATGCCGATAAGTGCTAATTTTTTCATTTTACTTAGCCCTTTTTAAAAGGGTATTTATTAAATCTTTTCTACCACTTAAATAATTTTAGTTTAGTGCTAATTTTTTTCAAGTTAAGTTCAATTTTTATTTAACTAAAATTTTAAAAGATTTGATTTTTATTTCAACCGTTAGAAATTTAATTTTGGATGGTTGCCAGAAATATTCACCAAAAATGGTTAGAATAAAAAAATAATGCGTGAAAACCGTTTATTTAAAAAAATATTTAGTATATAGCAAGCTTTAAATAATCCGACCACGCAAAGTGGATATAGGAGGTAAGAAAAAAACAATGAAAAAAAAAATGGGAACAATAGCTTTTTGGGTTATCATCAGCATCGGGCTTGCGGCGTTTTTTGTACCCGCAATTTCCGCTGGTGGAGTAGTTTATACCGAGGCATCAGTAAATCCGGAGGAGATAAATCTTGGTGAGACTACAACGGTAACTCTACGTGCAGTAGCCAATGAAACGACAGAAAAAAGAGATGTGGATGTCATGCTTGTGACGGACAGATCATGGAGTATGAGACAGAGTGGATGGGCGCTTATAAAAGAAGAAGAACCTGCACATACCTTCAATGATGTGAGCGTTCCAGGGGATAGCTGGTCTGCAGTTAACACGTTTAGTGTTGATCTCGATGTGGATAAACTCGCAGCAGAAATAACATGGGATAGCGTTCCTGGATATGGAGGGTCAGAAGCTTCAGAAGTAGTGATAAACCTGCAAAGACCCGATGGAACATGGATATTTGCTTATCCTTCTGAGCCAGATAATGCAAGCGGACTAGTGGACCCGCCAGATTCGGTAGGCAGGTCAAATGAGTATTACAGTGGAATATGTACAAAACCACAGTCGTTGCTGGTTGATAGTCCGAACGATGGAACATGGAAGGTTGCGGTTTATGGCTGGAATTTGAGACCAGAGACAAGTCCACCTGCATCAATAAAGGTGAATATAAGTGTCTATGTGGACCATGCAGATAACCCAAACGATGACCTTGACAAAACAGAGACGTCACTATCAATTGA
>JANJFQ010000049.1 GCA_025435355.1 Candidatus Methanophagales archaeon
AAAAACGGAACTGGCGACCCAAAAGGGTCCACATCCACCAGATCGTATTTGTTTTGTAGTAGATGCACATTTGCATCCTCGTTATATGCCTTCGCTTTTTCGCCTATCTCATTCAACCCTATATTTCTTTTTATGAGTTCATAGGCGGGCTTGCTTCGGTCGTTAATGTCCACAGACAGCCCAACTTCTTTCGCCACTCTCACGCCCCTCACTCCTGTCCCCGCAAGTGCGTCTATGCATCTCAATCGAGAACGATTCGGTAGCGAGGAAACGAAAGCAGCTACTCCCGCTATGTCTATATCCCGGCACAACTCCATCTTTGGATTATAAAAAATTGACTTTCTGATTTGCTTCGGCACTAATATCTTCGTGGTTCCCTCTTTTGTCTCGGAAAACATTTGTTATTGGGAAATATGGCAAGTTATTTATTTTGACTTTGTCAAATTTCTATTCCCCATAATATATTTTCCTCACAGGCCACGATATTTCAACCCCTTCTTTGTCGTATCGCTTTTTCAACGCTTTTATAAACTCATGTGTGACAATGTATTTAGCCGCAGGTTCCTCCACACGCAAAATAATCGAGAAATTGATGTTCGAGTCGCCGAAAGTATGGTATCTGACGAGAGGTTGAAAGGTCTCAACAGCTCCGGCGACAGTTTCTTGTATCTGCTTCGCCACCTCAATCGTGACCTTCTCCACTTTTTCTAAATCCGACCCGTAAGCAACGCCACATTGAATTACAGTAGACATCTCCAGCACCGGCAACGAATAATTTGTGATTACACTTTCTGCAAGTTTTGAATTTGGAATAATGACAAGCGTATTTGGCAGAGTTCGCACCCTCGTGGACCGCCAGCCTATATCCTCGACAAAACCCGAAAGACCTCCCTCTATCTCTATAAAATCTCCAAAATTTATTGGCCGGTCAGTGATAATGTGCAATCCCGCGAAGAAGTTTGAAAGTGTGTTTTGAAGAGCCAGTCCAATAGCTAAACCACCCAACCCAAAAGCCGCAATTAAAGGTGTTATTTTTATTCCGAATTGGTTCAGAATCATTAAAAAAGCCATTAAATAAATGACAATCGCGACCATATTGCCAATCAATTTTGGCATCTTCTCATATTTCTTCTGCACCTTCAGCCACCGACTTAACAACACGCCCAAAATCTGGGATATAATCAATGACAGCAACAATACAGTACCGACGAAAAATATCGCATCTAACCGCGTGAAATAGGGTGCGAGTACTGACAGAGATTTCAATGCGAAATAAAGACCAGCAAACATGATAAAAATGCACAACGGTTTTGTAATTATTTTCAATATGACATCGTCAATATCGGTCTTTGTTCGAGCAGCAATTCCTCTGACGTATTTCACGAGGATAAACTGGACTATTTTGGTAATAATAGCGAAGCCTACCAGAATCAAGACGAACTGGAAATATTCATTTCGAATCAAACTCTCTATTACAGCCATATTTTTATGTTTGGTTATAATACTTTAAAAGCGTTTATAAAATTTTTGAAAAATAAAAAAAGATGATAACAATCTTGAATGTTGCCGCAATATGGTTATCGCAACGTTTCAAGATAGGCTATCAATTTGTCAATCATCGTGCATATCTTCAAGATCATCGTGCATATCTTCAAGATCATCGCGCATATCTTCAAGATAGGCTATCAAATTGTCAATCCTCGTGCATAGCTCTTTTTGTGCTTTTTGGTCTGTTATCCAGTCGTTCTTTGGAGTTCCATCGACAGAACCATCAGCCTTGGCGCGGACATCTTTTTGCAACTTTTTTATTGCACCTTTATAGTTCCCTCTATCAATATTCTTACCTATCGCACTAATGCTATTTGAGAAGGCTTTCTTTCGCTTATCTGCCGGCTTTTTAAACGCGTCATCGGGTAAGTCCTGAATATAACTGTCAATTTCTTCTACTGTTGGTGTTACTGTTGGTGGTGGCGGTGTTGGTGGAGTTGGAGTTGGTACTCCATACTTTATCGTGTAGTAGTTATCAGTGCTACTATCATTAGACACGCCAGTTACGATTACATTCCCGGATGCGTCAGTGGCAACTCCTTCGGCGTAATCAGAGAATCCACCATCATAGGTTCTATTCCATAATTCAGTTCCATCTGCGTCATACTTTATCGTGTAGTAGTTCCAAGTTCCATCATAAGACTCGCCAGTAACGATCACATTCCTGGATGCGTCAGTAGCAACTCCGTGAGCGTAATCACGGCCTCCGCCATCATAGCTTCTGTTCCATAACTCCTTTCCATGTTTGTTATACTTTATCGTGTAGTAGTTCCAGATGCTTCCATCATAAGACACGCCAGTAACGATCACATTCCCAGCTGCGTCAGTGGCAACTCCATCAGCCAAACCACCGTCTCCACCATCATAGCTTCTGCTCCATAACTCCTTTCCATGTTTGTTATACTTTATCGTGTAGTAGTTCCAGGTGCTTCCATCATAAGACTCGCCAGTAACGATCACATTCCCATCTGTGTCCGTGGCAACTCCGTGAGCGTAATCACGGTCTCCACCATCATAGGTTCTGTTCCATAACTCAGTTCCATCTGTGTCATACTTTATCGTGTAGTAGTTATATGCGTTTCCATCATGAGAGTCGCCAGTAACGATCACATTCCCATCTGCGTCAGTGGCAACTTCTTGAGCGTAATCACCGTCTCCACCATCATAGGTTCTGTTCCATAACTCAGTTCCATCTGCGTCATACTTTATCGTGTAGTAGTTATAAGACGTCCCATCATAAGACTCGCCAGTAACGATCACATTCCCGGATGCGTCAGTAGCAACTCCGTGAGCGTAATCACGGTTTCCACCATCATATGTTTTGCTCCATAACGCACTTACTTCTGCACTCACCGGCATCACTGCTAAAAAGAAGAAGACCATTATCGCCGTCAAAGCTATCGAATTTATTTTCTTACTATCTACTTTTTTATGTCACCCCCTAGTTTTTTATTTATTTCCTCCCTTATTCTCTCCTTTTTATTACATCGGGACAGAAATGAAGAGGGGAAATATACTATAAAAAGCTTTTCGATTTTAGAGACCATCCAAACATAATATTGATAGCTAAAAATCTGTGACCCATCACTAATGGACGGGAAGCAATAGCTTATTCGGGATTTACACGGAGATATGAAATTAAATTACCGCCGTGTTTTTTTACCGTCACATTATCCGCTCCACCACCCTTCTCACGCTGACAACAGAGGGTGCATCATCGGGCAAATCCACAATCGGCATGCCCTTAATGTCGTATTCCGGAATTAACGGGTCAAACGGTATTATCTCTTCTATATCGAGGTCATATTTCTTTGCTTCCGCTATTATCATCTCCTCCGCCTCACCTTCTGGTATCTTATTCGCTATATTTATTAGTTTCTTTACGTCAACGTCTATTTCCTCGGCAATCTTTCTCAGCCGCAATGCTGTTTTTATGCTCCTCAATGTCGTATCCAGCACAACAAGCATAACGTCAACGTCCCTTGTTGTTCTCCTGCTGAGATGCTCCAGACCAGCTTCGCAATCTATTATCGTGTAGTCGTAGTTCTTCGTCAACGTATCTAAAATCAATCTTATCATGTGATTTACCGGGCAGTAGCAACCCGGACCCTCAGGACGACCCATGACCAGCAGGTCATAATACTCTTCTTCCTCGATTATCTCTGCTATCTTACCCTCGAATTGTGACCTCACGTCTAATGCAACGTCTTGATGCTTCTCATCCAACAAACTTTCTCTTATATCGCCTGCCGTCTTATCATACGATATCCCGAGAGCGTCAGGCAGGTTTGAATCAGCGTCAGCGTCTATGGCTAATATACAAACGCCCTGACCAGCAAGGTTCAGTATTTCGCGTATCAACAGCGCGGAAATAGCTGTTTTTCCCGTTCCACCTTTGCCCGACACGCTTATCACTTTGCCTTTTCTCATTTATTTCCCTCTGTGAGTGGATTTCAGCCTCAAATCATGTGACCCGCATTTCCTGCACCTCGTCGCCCTGAGCGCATTTTTCGCATTACAGTCCATGCATATTCTCACGCGAAAGAGTCTTGCCTCCGCCTCCGGAAATCTTGCCATTTCATTTCTCACCTCTACATATCTACTTTACCTACACGCATAAAAAACATTTACTTTTAAATCTTTTCGCAGATAAAGGAAAGAGTGGTAGAAAATGGAAAAACTAAAAGTAGGGATATTGGGTGCGACAGGAAGCGTAGGACAGAGGTTTGTACAACTTTTGGATGGGCATCCCTGGTTTGAGCTCGGAGCTCTTTTTGCTTCTGAGAGAAGTGCGGGTAAGAGATACAGAGATGTGGCAAAGTGGGTTCTTCCGTATGAGATGCCTGAGGAAGCAGCGGAGATGGTGGTGCAATCCATGGGTGATATAGGTGTTGCGGGGAATGAAGACAGAGTAGTTATGTTTTCCGCTCTGCCGGGGCCAATTGCACGTGAAGTGGAGAAGAAATGTGCGCAGGCAGGATATGCGGTTTCCACTAATGTTGCGGTGCATAGAATGGAAAAGGACGTGCCGCTGGTTATTCCAGAGATAAATGCAGACCATTTAGCATTAATCGAGGTGCAAAGATCGATGCGGGGCTGGGATGGATTCATTATAACAAATCCCAATTGTTCGGCAATCGTGATGACCTTGAGTTTGAAGCCGCTGATGAGCTATGGGATAAAAGAGGTGCGGGTTTCAACGATGCAGGCGATTTCGGGTGCCGGGTATGTGGGTTTGCCTTCAATGGCGATACTGGATAACGTGATACCATTTATAGAACATGAGGAGGATAAGATGGAGACTGAGCCACTTAAAATCCTTGGGACGCTGGAAGGAAACGCGATAAAAAATGCAGCGTTCAAAGTCTGTGCTTCTTGCCATCGGGTTCCAGTGATAGATGGGCATACAGAGGCGGTATGGGTGAAGTTTGAAGAAAGCGTAAGTGCGGAAGAAGTGAAGAAGGCGTTTAAGGATTTCACCACAGATATAAAAACACCTTTCGCTCCTGAGAAACCTATAATACTACGCGAGGAGCGGGATAGACCGCAGCCGAAGTTAGACCGCGATGCAGGCAAGGGGATGAGTATATCGGTAGGAAGAATAAGAGCAGGTGGAATAGAGGCGAGCAACGAGGTGAAGTACATTGTACAGGGGCATAATACGATAAGAGGAGCTGCCGGGGCATCTATATTGAACGCAGAAGTGTTGGTGGAAAAGGGGTATATATAAAATTGTTTAGGATCTTTATTAACACAGAGGATATAGTTTTACCATATGAGAGACTACGAAGTAGAATGCATAGAATGCGGTGCACGATTTTCCCGGGAAGACATAGTATATACATGCAGAAAATGCGGTGGTTTGCTGGATATAAAATACGATTATTCGGAAATAGATACGGAGCGAGTGGTTAAAGCGAAAGGGGAAGGTGTGTGGAAATATCGTGATTTATTGCCCTTCGCGGAAGAAACAAAACCTGTAACGATAAATGAAGGGAACACACCTTTGTACGGGTGCGATAGACTCGCTAAAACCATCGGCATTGATGATTTGTGTGTGAAACACGAAGGACTGAACCCCTCAGGTTCGTTTAAAGACCGGGGGATGACCGTAGGTGTAACGAAAGCGGTGGAATTGGGTGTAAAAGGCGTAGCATGTGCATCCACTGGTAATACTTCTGCATCACTTGCTATCTTTGCGGCAAAAGCCGGTGTTCCGTGCTACGTTCTGCTACCAAAGGGAAAAGTAGCATTAGGTAAAATAGCACAGGCGATGATGCATGGTGCACAAGTATTCTCGCTAAAAGGTAATTTTGACGATGCTTTACGCGTCGTTCGAGTGTTGTGCGAGGAAGAGAAGCTTTATTTATTGAATTCCGTGAATCCTTACCGGTTGGAAGGTCAGAAGACAATAGCGTTCGAGGTTGCGAAAAAACTCGACTGGGAAGTGCCAGATAGAGTTATTCTGCCAGTTGGGAATGCTGGCAACATAAGTGCGATTTTTAAAGGTTTTTTGGAGTTGAAGACGTTGGGTGTCATTGATTCCATACCAAAGATGACAGGTATTCAGGCAGAGGGTGCGAAACCAATAGTGACCGCTTTTAAAGAAGGTAAAGCGGAGATAATACCGGAAGATAAACCGGAAACGATTGCATCTGCGATACGGATAGGGAACCCGGTGAATGCAGCAAAGGCGTTGCATGCTATTAGAGACTCAGGTGGTGTTGCGGAATCGGTGACTGACGATGAGATAACGGAAGCGCAGCTTATGCTGGCAAGAATGGAAGGCATAGGTGTAGAGCCTGCAAGTGCGGCTTCAATTGCAGGGTTGAAGAAATTGGTTAGGATGGATGAGATAGAACGCGATGAGAGGATTGTATGTATTACTACAGGGCATCTATTGAAAGACCCGGAACGTGTGATAAAGATATGCGAAGCGCCAAAAGAGGTGGATGCAGACGTGGACGTGGTGCGGAAGATGTTGAAAATGTAACTACTCAATATATGTGTATGACACTCAATAACAAATTGAAGTGGTCTATGAAAGGTGAAAAATAACATGGCTGTGTTTCTGCTCCTTGGTCTTGCATTGATTTTTCTTTTTGTATGCCCTATGGCAATAACGTATCTTATCGCCTCTTTCATAAACGAAGTAATCCTAAAAAGGAGTAATAGTCCAAAACTGTACCTAACTATCGCCTTCATCTTCTCTTTCATGTTTTTCTTATTATTCCCTCCGATTCAACATTTTGCCGCCGAAGATGCCTATGTTTTTCTCGCTTGCGTCTTGGTCTTGGGGATAGGTATGATCTTCTCTATAGCATATCTGATGCAACAAAAGTACAGAGCTAAAATTAGCGATGAAGCCAGATTCTTTATAGGAGTGGTCGTTGCATCAGTTCTCTCTTTTGCACTTATAATCTTAAATCCTGGCTTGTCTGGCGTGATATGGATGACCAGCCTGGTAAATACCGAGATATGGATGACTAGCATAGAAAAATATGCAATCGAAAGTTGGCTGCTGGTTGCTGTATGGATGTGGACGCTTATAGGATTAAAATCAAAATATTGGCGAGCTTTTGTTGGATATATCTTATTTATATTTTCAGTTCCTTGCTTGATATGTGTCGCGTGTTCAATAGCGATAAAGATATCTTCAGAGCCATTGTTTTTGGCAGAGTTATTAATTAAAGGTAGGTATTTCTTAGATCTTCTATCTTTCGGGCTATTTCCCTTTATCCTATTGCTGATTGGGATATACATAGCAGACGAAAAGGGATTTATAAAAAGAGTAAAGGAATATTTAACCAGGACTTTTCAAAAGAAGGAGAGAGACGATGAAGCGTATGGTGAGAAACGATATGAAGAGTCTTACAAAAGAGAGAAAGAGGCCAAGACAGAACCTGTTCCGTATTATTATAGGGTGCTTGGTGTAAGTAAGACCGCTACCCCAGATGAGATAAAGAGTGCATATCGCAGGCTTGCTAAGCTATATCATCCTGATAGGGGTGCTGATCCAGATACAGAGAAGAAATTCAAAGAAATCCAAAAAACTTATGAAGTGTTATCTGATTCAGATAAGCGGGCGCAATACGATAGATTTGAAGATAGCTATAATGAATAGATAAAAATCAAAAGGAGGATGATTACGGAGTAAGGGTAATATGAAGAAAACTGTTCTCCAAAACTCACTCTCTACACCCTATTCTAAATTTTATTTGCTCAATTGCCTCTTTGTATTTTTCACACTCTTCTTTTTTGCGTTCATTTTGTTCAAATGCTTCTAATGCGTTTTCGCTGCCGACTTTTCCTAATGCTTTAGCAACAATGCATCGAACCGTTTTCTCCGAATCTTCGAGTGCTTCTATAAGTGCTTCTTCGATGCTTTCATCTTTTATCTTTCTTCCAATAATTCCCAGTGCTTCCGCAGCTGCTTTCCGTCGCTCTTTATGCATATTACTATTCTTTAATATCTGAATCAAATGCTTTACAGACTCTTCATCACCTATTTTTCCGATTGACTCACCACACCACTGGACATCCATTTCTTCGCTTTCTCGTAGAAATTTCAGTAGAGGTTCTACTGCTCGTTTGTCTCCTATATCGCCTAATACTTTAACAATTTCTTCGCGAACAATATTACTGGAGTCTTTTTTTAAGCGATATATTAGTGGATTAACTGCTTTAACGCAAACTTCCTTTAGTTTTTCGATTATTTCCTTCCTTACACGAGGATCATAGAATCTTTCAAATTTCAGCCCGTTTGAAAGAACATCTATATCCCATTCATCTCGATATTTTTTACGTAGAAACTCATCCCATTCAAATTTAAGAGATTGTATGATTCCATATTTGAATATAATAACTTCAGAATTATTTTCTATGTTATACCCTACTATCTTATCGGTTTTTGATTTATGTGTTTCCGCTGAGATTCTGGCTACAAAATCACCGCTGAACGGACAAAGATTACGGATAGAAGAGGACTTTTTCTCGCTAGGTTTCAGGTGCGGTTGCGCGGTTGAACCTTCATCTACTTTCTTCCCGGATTTTCGATTGAATACTTGAACCGATATACTGCAATTGTAAGCATCTCTACGACCCTTATTTAAAACAGGGACTTCAATGGAATATCTACCATCATCTGATATTTTCGTTCTATCTTTCACTTTTATTTCCAGCTTTGGTTTATCTGTTAATCTATCCAAAACCACAACGAAAGCTAATATTAGTGTGGCGAGTGCGACAATAACCTGCGCCATAGCTGGTTTAGATTCTACATAGCCAATTATTTCTGCACATTTTGTCAAGAGTGCTGAACGGAAGTGATACAACGCAACACCTATTATTGCTCCAATCAAAGCCAAACTCACCTTTCTTTTCAACTTTACCACCCTATCCTACCCTATACCCCACCCTCGTCTTCCGTCACCCTCAACGCGTATTCCATATAATCTTTCACATCCTCTAATGCAACAAGCAACGATTCGATAAACGGTACGATATATGGAATGATTTCTAAGATTATTTTAGCCAATGACATCCCTATCCCCCTTCCCTCTTACTTCTCCTTTTCTAAGCACCCCCAAGCGAGACATGCAACTGCTATTACCAAAAATAATAACCCAAGAAGCATATTAACCAATCTACCTTCATCAGTATGCATAAACCCCAAAAACATTGGCAAATATAGGCTTATTAAGCACATCGTAGAAAAAAAGAAAAATACGATTGTAAGTGCAAACCATTGCACTCTTCGCATATTAGCTCACCTCTATCTCTACACATTTTGCATTTATTTCTTATAACTATTCCACACATAATCCTTTAGTGTTTCTTCCGGTGAAGTATATTCTTCAAAACCTTTTGAACACTTCACAGTTTGCAAAATCATTTCTGCTTCCTTTGAGTAAAACGAAATCTTATCCTCGCCAAAAGACAATTCATCGTATAATGGAGTTCGACAGCTCACTGAGGGTGATTTAAACTCCAAAATTTCATCAAGGTAATCTAAGTTAGCAAATTCTGTTGTTTAAATCTGGATAACAATCTTTTATTGAAATCTTTCTCTTGCTATAAATCTTTCTGTAAATTTCGGCTGCTCCTTCCTCTTCTTTTCTTTCATATTCTTCGAGTTCTTTTTTATCCATTTTTACTCCCTCATCTATGGGTTCTATTTTTCCTTTTCTGACCATTCACACAAACTCAACATGTATCCCATTTTTCTTTGTGTATCTATCCTATTTAATGTCTCAAAACCTTTTTATTACAAAATGTTTAGTAATAGTCTACAGGAGAGAGTAAGAATATTCATAAAGGAGCCAAATAATGAAACCTTTTCGTTTTATACATACAGCAGACCTACATTTAGATAGCCCCTTTAAGGGGATTTCTGAAATAAATGAAGAGATAAGTTCAGAATTAACAGAAGCAACATTTAAAGCATTCAATAAAATAATTGATTTTGGTATTGAAAAACAAATTGATTTCCTATTAATTGCAGGGGATATTTACGATGGGACCGATAGAAGCTTGCGAGCACAGCTTCGATTTCGAGATGGTCTGAAAAGATTATCTGATGCGGGAATAAAAGCATATATTGTACACGGAAACCATGACCCATTAGATGGGTGGTCAGCCAGCTTGGACTGGCCAAAAAATGTTCATATCTTCAAGGAAAAATCTGTAGAGAAAGTCTCGGTCGAAAAAGATGGTGAGGAAATTGCCCAAATCTATGGCATTAGTTTTCACAACCGAGAGATAAAAACAAATCTTACTAACAAATACCCTAACATATCACAATCAAAAAAAACTCTGTTCTCCATTGGTATGTTACATTGCAATGTTGGCACTAACACAGGACACGAACCTTATGCACCTTGCACATTACAGGACTTAATCACCCAAAATTTCGATTATTGGGCTCTCGGTCATGTCCACAAAAAGGCTATTCTAAATGAGGATAATCCGCTGGTAATTTATCCGGGGAATCATCAGGGTCTTCATCCCAAAGAGTCAGGCGCTAGAGGATGCTTCTTGGTCAATGTTGACGAAAATGGTGAACCAACTGCTGAATTTATCGCGGTTGATTCCATAAGATGGTTTGCAGAAGAGCTATCAATTGACACCCTCCACACAGAACAAGAACTAATCTCAAAAATACACGACTACGTCGAAAAGATTCGGAAAGAAGCAAAGGAACGCCCATCAATTTGTAGAATTATCCTTACTGGTAGAGGTGCCTTGCACTCATCTATCGCTCGAAAAGGTGTTTTAGATGACATCCTCAAAGACATAAGGGAGAATGAAGAAGGGGAAAAACAATTCGTTTGGATTGAAAGTATTGGGGACAATACGAATCCGGAAATCGATCGGAAGTCACTGTTGGAGCGCAAGGACTTTATCGGTGATTTGGTCAAGCTATTTGAAGAATTTTCGCACGATGAAAATAAGATAGCCGAACTTAAAGAGTTCCTCGAGCCATTATTTACATCTCCGAGTGGGAGAAAACTTCTTGAATCCATTGATGACGAACATTTTCGTTATTTAATAAAAAGGACAGAAGCGCTCTGCCTGGATCAACTTATGGGGGGTGAATTCTCATGAAATTTGAAGAAATTTATATTGATGGTTTCGGAATATTTCATGATTATCACATAAATTATTTAACCCCGGGTCTCACCATTTTCATTGGACCGAATGAAGCTGGGAAATCAACTATTCTCTGTTTCCAAAAGCGAATCCTCTTCGGTTTTCCTGACAGACGCAGTGGACTCAATCTTTATCCGCCCCTTGCTGGTGGCAATCACGGCGGTAGATTAATCATATCAAATGCCGATAATACAAGATATACAATTGAACGCTATTCTAAGGGGACCCATAATGTAAAGGTAATTTTTCCCGATGGTTCAACAGGTGGAACCACAGAACTCTCTAACCTCCTCGGACATGCCAACAAAGACATTTTTGAGAACATCTACGCTTTTGGTCTTACTGAACTTCAAGACTTCGAAACACTCAACAGTGAGGCAGTCAAAGGGCGAATCTACAGCGCAGGAACAGGAATAGGTGCTGTTTCCCTCTCAGAAGTGCAAAAAAATCTGGAAACAGAGGCTGGCAACCTCTTTAAGGAGCGTGGGAGCAAACCAGAAATTAATGCTCTATTCAATGAAATTAAAAGTATAGATTCAAGGCTCCGCGAAATAGAAAAAGACGCCCAAAATTTTGATCGGCTCCACAAAGATTTAGAAGAGATAACTAAGGAGATTGCAAATGTCGAACAAGAACGAAATCAAATAAGGACCAAATTCAATCACACTACAAACTTGGTTACAGTTTGGGATGATTGGAGAAAATTACAAGAAGCTAAAGAGCGTCTACAAAAAATTCCCGAGATAGAAAACTTTCCTGAAAACGGCATAGAACTGTTGGAAAGAAATCTAGAAAAAATCGATGAATTAAAAGAGAGTATTTCTGAAAAGAATGAGGGGCTCGAAAAGATCAAGATTCAAAAATCGGCGATAAAAATAGATGAAAATCTGCTCAGCAATAAGGGAAGAATCCTTGAACTTCAAAAAGGTCAGGATAAATATATCTCTGCTGCAAAAGACCTGCCAACGTTAGAAGAAAACTTAAAAAGAGACAAAGAGGAGTTAAAGGGGTCTCTGCATGAAATAGGACCTGATTGGGATGAAGAAAAACTTTCCAAATTTGATATTTCCATACCCACCAAGGAAACAGTAAGAAGAAAACATACCACATTGGAAGAGGCGAAAGAAAAAATTCGTGATACGGAAAAAGAAGTTCAAGGAATCGAGCAAAAAGATACTAAAAATATCGAAGAGGAGATAAAGGAAGTAGATAAACATCTCAAAACCCAGTCGCTTCAACAAATAGACGAAAAAAAATTGGAACAACAAAGAACATCTCTACAGCTCCTGCGAATAAAATACCCGAATTTAAAAGAAAAGGAAGCTGACATGTGCAATCTCGAAGAAAAAGAAGAACTGTTCACTATTCTCAAACCACATCGAGCAGAGCCCCTTCCAAAGTTACCCTTTTGGCCTGCACTTCTGCTTATTGCTGCTGGAATCGTTTCCTTGATACTATCAATTTTTGGGAATAACTGGGTGATAGGCATCAGTATTCTCGCAATCTTATCTGTATCATCTATCATTTATATTATTTTAAGCAGAAAAGAACTTCCAACAACTACACCAGAAGGATTCGAAGACAAAGAGGCTGAAGATTTAATCAAAAGATCGAAGGACTTGTCTGAACGGAGAAACAAGCTTGAATCTGCGCTGCAAAAAATCAAAAGTGAAATACTATCAAATGCTCAGATATGCGAATTTGAGGACATTCCAGACCCTCAACAAATAGAAAATAAAGATTCAGAACTCCGGGCAGCTTTTGAAAACCAGTTAAAATTAAATGAATTGAAGAAACAACAGGAAACGCTGGATCAAAAGTTGGGAAAACTCAGAGAGGAAGCAAATACCGTAAAAAAGAGACTGGAAGGACTAAGGAAAGAAGAAGAAAAAGCTCAAAAGGAATGGAGAAACTGGCTCACTGAAAAAGGTTTAGACTTAGAACTGACCCCTGAAGGAACGATTGACATTTTTGCAACAATTAAGACATGCATTGAAAAGAAAAAATCAATAGAGGAAAT
>JANJFQ010000176.1 GCA_025435355.1 Candidatus Methanophagales archaeon
GCGTGTGGCGCAATCAAAAGGCGACTGCTCCAATTTCTCACGAATTGATAATTTCACACCGGAAATTGCACCTATGGCTGTGGCAATGGCTGTTATTGACGTCGCTTCAGTCACATGGAGCACGGATGAATTCTGTAAGTGCGTGTTTCAAGAAGAAGGTTCTTTTGGCGTTCAGCAGTGTATAAATGCGATAAAAGGCTGTGTTGGCGACACAAGGAACTGTATTGCGGAAATCCGCGAGAATGCCGGACCTACTGCAGATAGGTGTAAGTTTGAGGAGGCGATGCTCGTTGGCGATGTTGCATCTCCGTTCATACCTGCCGGAATCGCAGGTCACGGCCTGGCTATGGTCGTTGGTAAAAGTCGTGTGCTTTGGCTCGTAGATGATATTGGCGAGACGGGGCGGGTTATAGGCAAAAAAGGTGAGGATTTGGTTTCGTATATAAAGGATGGTTTGGCGAGATTCGCAATGTGGTTCGATGACCTTGGAAAGTTTAAGAAGTTTATCGTGGAAGGAACGGAACATTGGAATGATGATGCTCTGGAAGGTTTGGAGAGCATAGCTGTTGCTGGAGGTAAGGGACCCAAAGGCAAGGAAGCTGCAAAGAAGTTCGTGGAAGTAACAGAAAAGATTTCTAAAGGATATGCAGAAAAAATAGCGAAATGTGTTAAAAAACTTCAAGAGAGAGGAATAGCTGGTGCAGATGAATTGGTTGATGAGATTGGAAAGATTTCAAAACAGTTAAGTGACCCGAAACCATCAGTGAGGGAAGGTGCTGAGAAAAACCTTAAAGGTCTTGTCTTCGAGGTAGAAGTCGCTGCGAATTCTAGATATATTGATGATGTGGCAGCACTCAGGAAAGACATACTGAATGGGCAAATAGACATCCTTTTGAAAAATGGTGACATTATTGAATGTAAAAATATTAATTGGGGCTCTCTCAGTCCTAATGTATATAAGAAAAGGATAAGGAGGATATCGGACCAAGTTGATACTTATAGAGACTATGACCCAAATACGAATATAAAAATTGTATTCAATGAACTCTCTGATACTGTAAGATCGGATATTGAATCAAGGTTGATTGCTGATCACGGCAATGATATAATGAACTATGTAACATTAGAGGTGTTTTGATATGGAGCCAGGCGTAGAAATAGGGTTTTTCGTAAGAGAAATGGCTTATAATGAGAAATTTATTTATGATTTAGTAGAAAGTTTAATAGATATAGGATCAAAATGTAGATTATGGAAATGGAGTCTCAAAGCCCCTGCAACATTAGAGGAACAAATAAAAAAAGAACTCTCAGAGGAGATCGGAGTGATGAACTTCGTTTACAAAGATATATATTATGGACTTTGGCTTTGCCCTGATGCTCCAAGTAAATTTGAAGGCAGTAAACTTGGCACCATTGAATTAAACATATGTGAGTCTGCATTAAATCCCAGCTGGTCTAGGAGGGAGTTGGGTGAGGAAGAAGCAATCAAAAGATGTACCCAAAACGCCCTGGCTCTTATAGAAATAGCAAAAGTGGTATGGAATGCTTTAGAGCCAAAACCTATTTATGGTATTGGTGATGATGTCCCAGAGGAGGGACTTTCTGTTATCTCTCCTAGCGAGGAAGAAATATTAAGTCTAAAAATAGAACCCAATATTTATTGGTTAAACTTTTTTGGTCTGGAACTGGTTAAAAAGTTTGGCAAAGAGAAACTGTTATCCGTTCCCGCTTATAAAGTTGAAGAATTGAATGAGGGAGTATTATTCGTTGAATCTCCACTTCCAGCTCTGTATATCGGGGGTTCTATCGGAACTTCATATAAAAAAATATGTGACCATTTTGGCTGGAGAACTTATTTTGTGGATATATTTGACATAGAGAGGTATAAACTAGAGATCAACGGAAAAGAATTTCGTAACATGCACTCTCTAAAGAAACACTTAGAGAGGGATATTAACGATTTTAGGAAGAGGGTGAAAAATGCGAGGATTTTCGTAACCCTTAAAACATATTCAAACAAACCTGTGCCACCGCACGTAAAGGAAATGGAGAAATGGCTAAGAGAAGAAATGAAAGTGGAGGTGGAGGAAAGTAATTAATGATGGAGAAAATAGCGGCAATGGTATGTACTCTGGCATTGCTTTTGTGCATGGGATTCGCGGATGGAGAAGAAGTGATTATCAGCGATTCTCCTGAGACAAGTTTTGTAATTGAAGACATGGGATTTAAATTGGGTATCATACATTACGTCTCCTGGTGGGATGAATTAAGTCAAACTGCTCTAAACGGCTGGAATAAGGCTTTAAAGAATGTTGACAAGCAAGCTGGGAAGGAGCTTCTGGAGAGCTTAGGGAAAGGGGGGGCGGATAGAGCGGGTAACAACTTAGCTGAGATGGCAGATGATGCAGCAGAATGGATGGCGAAATCAGAGATTGGCAGAAAAGCTTTGAAGGAGTGGTGCAATGATGCACAGAAAGGATTAGCGAAGATATTTAAGAAGCATGGCGAAGGGTTTGTCAATACGTTGGTGAAGAGGTATAAGGAAGAAATTGTTGAGATAACATCGAAGGGTGTTGAGAGGAACGTCATTGACATGAATAAGGTTAATCCCGAGAAGCTAGCGTATATATTCGAGGGGTCAAAGAAATAGGTATCAGTGATCCTTTGGAAGATATCGGTGAGGACCAATTGTTGAAAATGGTAGCAGATGCACGAGGATCCGTAAATGTTGGAAGTGAAAGTGTTAATGGTATAACTTTATTGACCAAGGGGGAAGTTGTTGATGATCAAGGCTATGGTTGGATAAAAATAGTAAAGAAACACATAACCGGTGAGATCCCTGGGGGAACAAAGTTTACTGACGAGTTTACTGAGTTTTTTTCTGGCAAATCTGACGATGAAATTTACAAAATTGTACAAAATTGGGTTCAGGAAAGCTTAAGTGTTACATCTACTCAATCAGGAAGTAGGCGGATTTATCTATATGAACCTTTAGGAGATGGTCGGAAGATGAAAACCATCGTAGAATCTGCCTTTGATTCTAATGGAGATATTCAAAGCAGGATAATCACATCATATCCTACCGGATAAATAGGAGGGACCAAAAATGTCTAAATTGGAGATAAAGTTCGCACAACTTGGTCGGGGCATAAACCAGGTACTAAAGAAATATCCTAAAAAGAGCTGCACGCCATTATATATTTGGGCAGGTGGTAAACTTTCTATATTCTTCGACAGGAAGTTACTAGAATCTCCTTGGGTAAGGGACAAAGGATTGAAATTGGACTGTACAGACACAGAATATCTTTGGTCTTTCTTTTACACCTTATTATCGGAAGCAAAACATTTTGATGAAAGAGAGCATGTAGTAGATTTTATAGACGACCCCTTACAATTCCATTTTAAGAGAACTGGTGATGAGGTGCAGCTAAAGTTTGGATCAGGAAAGGACATCACAGGTAGCACTATAATACCCTACATTGACTTCCTCGAGGAAGTTCTCCAGGTCACGGAAAAGTTCATCAAAACACTTTTGGAAATCAATCCAAAACTTGCGGAGCATGAAGATGTTGTTATGCTTATTAAGGAACGTGAAGAGGTGAATACACTGTATTTACGCCAATCAAAATTTTGGGGAGATGATAAAAAATGAAAGAAGGAAAAATAACAGGGGCCATGCATTAATTATCGCTTCTTTAGCCGTAGCCTCGATCATAGCACTTCTATTGAGTGTTTCTGCCAA
>JANJFQ010000177.1 GCA_025435355.1 Candidatus Methanophagales archaeon
ATAGTAAGACTAAATAAGATAATAGTTGTATTTAAATCTTTTCTTAAGGACAAAAATAAAACTTTGCGGACGCAATTTCCGGGACTTAGCCTAACTTGATAGGGGTTTACCAAGAAATTTTGATTAACTTCGATTCACATCATGGCGGTACGAAGAAGATGCCGAGTTCAAAATATTTTAAGTCAGACTCAGTTTACAACCTGTCCTTTCTCTTTTTGGTTGTGTATGCAATGCTGCATAGGACCTACAAAACCATATCCCTTCTTGTATTTTTTACCGGTATGGTTTTTGAAAGTGTGGTTATTTTAACTACATCTGAAGGGCTCTTCTCGCACAAACAATTGAAAACAAAAAGTATTCTGGGATGAGTTGAGGCGCTACATGGCCTAAGAAGCCAAGAGTTTTTAGATATGCTACGTGGAAATAGTCAGATAAGTGAATAACCTTTGCAGAAAAGCTTTTATGCATTAATGAGGATATGCTACAATAGCATGCAAATATCCTTCATCGCCGGGAAAGATTAAAAAAGAGGGGGGTGAATAAACACAGGCTCCGTACTTAAGAGGCTGTCTCACAATTCAAAATCCCAACAAAAATAAGCCCAAATAGGGCTGGATATTAGAAAATAAGCATCCAATATCGCAAAATATCTAATTATGGGACAAGCTCTTAAGTACGGGGTATTGTGACTTAACACAGCATCGTGACTGAAATATAGGATGTGTATAATAATGTTGAGCAGAAAACCACGGTTTAAAAAATCCGAGATGCACGGGGATTTGCCCTTTGAAAAGGGCACTGTGGTAAGTGCATCATAGCGCCGAGGTGGGGCGTGATGATATAAATACCAATACTAAAAAGGAGGTGATATAATGGCTGAAAAAAAGGAAGATTATGATGTTCATGGAGTAACTCATGAACATGAAGTGGAGAAAGTTCCAGAAATTCCGGAAGAAGAAAAATTAATCGAGACTGGAAGATTGGCTAGAGAAATCACGGTGGCAAAGGTAACAAGATGTGCTATTAAACATGGTGATAGTGGGATGCGTAGTGACTTT
Organism: Candidatus Methanophagales archaeon; assembly: GCA_025435355.1. GTDB lineage: Archaea > Halobacteriota > Syntropharchaeia > Alkanophagales > Methanospirareceae > WJOV01. The sequence continues at coordinate 1,059 of JANJFQ010000177.1, forward strand.
GGAGGCTGTTTCAGTGCAAATTTAAGAGATACAATCGGTCTTGGCTATCGGTGTGTGAATGTTCAGCTTGCGGGCTGGTACCTAGATTACAGGAATAAGGACCATCACATCAACACGATTTCCGTCCGCTTTAAAAACATTCGCTATAACGGAGCTACTGGTGCAGTGACATGGAGTGTAGTAGGATGCTATCAAGATAAGAATGGCGATGATGATTTTTATTGGCGAGTATGGTGGACTATCTCTGCAATTGGATAGAAATCGCTACTGGATGGATGTGGGTCAGGAAAAGGCAAATAGATTTAAAGATGAGATGAGCAAAACCGCTCATCTCTTAATTTTTGATTTGGTCTTACGAAATGCTTGCTATAAGTCTATACACCAAACGGATGCCATTAAATGGATGCCTCGGAATTTTATTCCTATGGTGGAGCGGCTTGGGCTGCTTGGTAATGCCACTTCGATTTAGTTAACCTAAAAATACCAAGTCAACTTGAGGATAATCAAAATTTTCTTCTATCGCTTCGCCGTAGAAGGCGACCTTATCTGCTTTACCCACTCTCGATAAACGGTGCGATAAGACTGATTAAATCACAAAGTCAACTTTAGGTTATTATCCATTAAGTTGGGCATTTTTAATCCCTTCATCCATACGTACTGTACGTATATTCATATCTCGTCCTTTAATGCCTATCTCTTTTCTTTTCTCGCTCACAATCAGCTACAAGTGGTTTGTTGTTTTCGTCCTTCACAAGTTTATAGTTTGCACTCCAAATCTATAAGTGTTAAAAATGCCTTCCCTCACGTTCTACGGTGGAGTAAACGAAATCGGCGGCAACAAGATACTGCTGGAAGCAGACGACACGAGACTTTTCCTCGATTTCGGCATGAGCTTCAACGTTGCGAGCCAGTACTTTGCCGAGTTCTTACAACCCCGAAAATGCACTGCGTTAGCCGACTTCTTCGAATTAGGGCTTCTGCCTGATATCAAAGGCATTTACCGCGAAGATTATGTGAAGCACATGGGCCGGCCAGCAGAGGAGTGTAGCGTAGATGCCGTTCTCCTTACCCACGCTCATGCTGATCATGCACAGTATATCCATTTTCTGCGGACTGATATTCCTATTTACTGCACGGACGCGACAAGAATCATACTCCAAGCAATCGAAGAAACGGGTAGCAATCCATTATCAGACTTAATCACCGCCTGCGACGCGTTTACTTTTTACATGAATAAACGAGGAACCCTGAGCAGGGTAACAAGGAGAAATAGGGAGTTTGTTCACGAGCGCATATTCCACGTGCTGGAACCCGAGGATAAAGTTACCATTGGTTCGTTAGAGATCGAAATGGTGCCCGTAGATCATTCGTTACCTGGCGCATGTGGCTACATTATTCATTCAGCTGAAGGAACGTTAGTTTATACGGGCGATATTCGTTTTCACGGCTCTAATCAAGCGTTAAGTAAGCAATTCGTGGCAAAAGCGGAAGCTGCACAGCCAACCTGGCTCGTATCAGAAGGCACACGAATCGAGAGCGTACAACAAGACAGCGAAGCAGGCGTAAAGAGCGAAATCACGCGGTTGATTGCCAGGGCGCAAGGTTTGGTCTTTGTTGAACATCCAATTCGCGATCTCGATAGGGTGAGTACCATTTTTGAAGCTGCGCGGACGAATAACCGCGAATTTGTCGTGCCCATAAAACTAGCGTACTTTGTAGAAGCGTTGGGCGATTTAGCGCCGTTCGATCTTCCTGATGTAAAGCTCTTAGTCCCGAAGAAGAGTTGGGGTTTAATTGACAAGGCAGGGATTGATTGGCACCTCGTCGAGCAGGATTATGCGAATTGGGAAAAACCCTTTATCAGTAGAGAGAATGCAATAACTTGCAACGAGTTGCGGAACAATCCCAAACATTATGTGGTCTCCATGAGCTTCTGGGATATAACTCAACTGACCGATATCCAGCCAAAAGCGGCCATATGGATAAAGTCGTCCTGTGAACCCTTCAGTGAGGAGATGGAGTTGGATGAGGAACGAAAAAGAAACTGGTTAGATCGTTTTGGAATTGCAGAATATTTAGCTCATGCTTCTGGACATGCCTCGGGGCCTGAACTAAAAGCAATGATTACAGAGATCAATCCTGAGCGGGTGTTTCCCGTGCATACGGAACACCCAGACCTGTTCACGGCGTTCTTCAAAAACGTGGAGTTAGTTGAACCTGGGAAGACGTACACCTTGTGAGTGGTTTTACTGAAATGGTATTTTCAACAAGAAGGATCCCCTTGTCTCATTTTAAAAAAACGCCAGTTAACGGTTTTTATGGGTTTTTACGCATGAAACGACCTCGAGAGGAAGACTTATAACGTCTCAGGATATTGTGTAATTACGATGTCTTCGACTTCGGTCTACCACAAAACGTTACAAGAGACCTTAGCGAAAGAGCTGGAAATAGCGAAAGAGGCGAGGAGAAAGGGTTTTGATCCCGCGCCGGCTCCTGAGATACATATCACGAAAGACCTTGCAGAACGCGTAGAGGCACTCATTGGCGTCAAAGGCTTGAGTACCAGGATACACGAATTAGAGCGCGAGGGTAACGGCCGGGAGGAGATCGCATTACGCATCGGCACTGACTTTGCCGAAGGTCGATTTGGCAC
>JANJFQ010000050.1 GCA_025435355.1 Candidatus Methanophagales archaeon
CGACGTAGCAAATATCTTCGCAATCGCAACAATAAGCATTAATATCATCAATTCAAAAAGAGGCAATTCTATATCAATGGCTGACTGGATGAAGCCATAGCCCATACCAAGAATTCCATCCAATGCCATGGGTTTCCAGTATCCAATTAGCAACGCGAGTATTCCAAGCATTGCTCCTCCAGCCGCGGGTTTTAGATGATTCGGAATATCCCACCTCCTGAAAATATTCCTCGTCCCATAAAACATCTTTATATAGAAAATACCTACGACAGCGCAAACGACACCCAATATCGTGTAAAAAAATAGTTCATAGGGATGATTGAATGTATAGGGTAAAGTCGTAAATATGGGCTCCCACCCTATATGTGGAGAAGAGCAGAACACTGCGTATGCAACCACCGAAGACACAATCGCGGGAACCATGGATTCCATCTCAAAATCTCTTTTATATAGCACTTCTATCCCAAACAATGCACCTCCAAGCGGTGCTTTAAATATAGCTCCGATACCCGCAGCAGCACCACAAACCATCATCACCCTCCTCTCTCTTTCGCTTAACTTCAAACGAGAAGCTAAAAAAGAGCCAAATCCACCTCCTATCTGCGCAATTGGTCCCTCTCTCCCGGCACTACCCCCTGAGCCGATGGTGATGGCTGAAGCGATCGTCTTGATTAGGGGCACTCGTTTTCTTATCTCCCCTCTTTTGTTGTGAAATGCATCAATTACTGCATCTGTTCCATGCCCCTCTGCTTCAGGAGCAAAAGTATATATAATCAAGCCGGCAATAACTCCTCCAATCGCGGGAATCAGTGCAAGCACCCATAAAGGGCGGGATGGAGTTGAAGATAACGGAAAAAGAGAAATATCCTTTTCGCCTGCCGGTAAAGCAGGAAGGTAGCCAGAAACATAACCCTGAAAAAATGTCGTTGTCGTTTGTAGCAATAAATAAAAGGCAATTGCACCGAGTCCCGCCACTACTCCGATTATTATGCTCCAGAGAACCCATCTCTGTATGTATCTCAGCTCCTTTGTGCTAAGTTCCCTCATCCCTGCCACTTTATATCCCTCATACTTAAAAAACCATCCTTTTATCCTTTATTTTCATCACTTCCTTATTAAATATTTGGACTGTACTCAACAAGGTGTGGATAATTGAGAACGCAACAATGAACATGACCCTGAGATGCAGTAAAAGAAAATGTAAAAATCCTGCTATAATTCATCAGAAATACTCCGGGCTGCATTTTTGCGAAGACCATTTCGTTGAGGATGTAGAGAGGAAAGTAAAGAAAGAGATGAGGAAGCAGTTGATGGTGGAGCACGGGGATACGATTGCAGTGGCATTAAGTGGTGGAAAGGACAGCTCAGCCCTTTTATATATGCTAAAAAAGATTTTTCATAATCGCTACGATTTGGAATTCTTTGCAATATCGGTGGATGAAGGAATAAACGGCTTTCGTTCGTTAACAATAAAGAAGGCGGAAACGGTTGCAAAGGAGTTAGAAGTAGAGCTTTTTATCTTTTCCTTCGAGAAGGAGTTTGGATTCACGATGGACGAAATCGCATCGAAAGGATTCGAGCAAGCGCCTTGCACTTTCTGTGGTGTCTTGAGAAGGAAGATATTGGATAGGAAAGCGAAGGAATTTGGCGCTACAAAGGTTGTAACTGCACATAACCTGGACGACGAGGTTCAGACAATCTTAATTAACTATATACGAGGAGATATAGAGCGGTTAGGGAGGCTGAGAGGGCGAAGAGCAGAGTTTGTTCCCAGGATTAAGCCGTTAAGAGGCGTTCCAGAGAAGGAAGTTGCTTTGTATGCTCTTGCAGCGGGAATACCGCTAAGTACGATTCATTGTCCTTATGCCTCGCTCTCTTTTCGTTTCACGGTGAAAAAAATGCTGAACGAGTTTGAAATGAAACATCCGGGGACAAAATATTCTTTGTTGCGGGGTTATGAAAGGCTATCGGAGTTCTTGCCGACAGCGCAACCAGCGAAGAAGCTTTTGAGGTGTACGCGGTGTGGTGAAGCTTCCGCATCAAGAATATGCAAGGCTTGTGAGATAATTGCAAAGATGAAATTGGATTGATAAATCAGAACAGAAACGTTTTTTGGGCAATTACAGCCCGTTCACTACGCTCTTACACTTCTCACGCATTATCCTCGCCGCTTCTATTACTATCTCATCCACTGGCAAAGCGCCGTCACTCTCAACAGAGAAAAGTAAACCGTTCTTATCTTCGCCTGGCAGGTCTTTGTAACTGCAAACGGTAACAGGCTGCCATTTCGCATGCTTTTTCCCTCTGCCCTGCCTTGCTATCGCTTCTAAAGAAATCATTTGCCTCGCAACTGTTCTTATACCCCTAATTTCTCTCTCTGTTGAAATCAGCTTCACTACCGGTATGTCTTCAAACGCCGCTTCCATTTCAGGGTCAGATGAGATGAGTTCCTTGGAATAAACCACCGTGTAGCCCGCTCTTTCAGGGCTTATCGCTTTTAAAGTCAGAGAAACCACGTCATCAGCACTATAATCACGGAGGTCCGTCTTCAAAGGAATCAAAGCCAAGCGAGACGCTAACTGCTCGTCATATAATAAAGACGTATTCTCGTGAATGTTCACTTCATCAATTGCAAACTTCGGCACTTCTGTAATCATTGCTCTTCTAAGTGCATTTGCAAAACGCACTTTCACACCTTTAATCACAAATTTTACTTCTTTTTCCCCTCGTTCCTCTATTTCTACTTCCATTTCAAATTAAAAAGGGTTTAATCCAAAAAATGCTTTCATTCAGCCTTTACTTTTTTCACTACTACTTCCGGTCTCTCCTTTTTCAATGCTCTATATCCGCAGTATGGGCACCTTATCCCTTGATAGTTAGTGGTGAGCTCTACGATCTTTTTACACCTCAAGCAATAATAATCCATACTCTATTTTTCACCTCACTTCTTTGCCTCTACCTTAGCTTCAGCTTCCTGCTCTTCTTCTTTTTCTATACCCGTTCCCATTCCTCTTTCTACCAGTCTCTTTATCGCCCTCTGTGCTGTTATGCCCATCGGGGTTTGGGGGATATATGTTCCACCACCGAAGGTGAAACCACATTTTGAACATTTCCATATGCCTGTGCCTATCCTTCTCACTGACTTTCTTTCACATTTCGGGCACTTATGTATGGCTTTTGTCTTCTCTTCTATCTCCGCAACGGCTTTTCTTATTTTCCGCCCGTATCTCACGCCAAATCGGCCTGCGGATTTTGTTTTCTTACCCTTCTTTCTCTTTTGCTTCCTCGCCATCTTTCGTTTCTTTTTGAAATTTAAATAAAAAAGGATGAGGTAATATATATTTATTGCACAATTATGTGGTGGTTTTGGATTATCGAAGATGAGGTTGTCGGACTTAAATCTGGAAAAAGGAATGGAATCCATTTTCGGCGATAGCGATATTAAAGAATTGTACCCCCCGCAAGAGGAGGCGATAAGAGCAGGAATTCTCGACGAGAATAAAAATTTCGTCATCGCTTCACCTACGGCAAGTGGGAAAACGCTGTTAGCGGAATTGGTGATGTTGAAATCGATTTTAACCGCTTCGGGGAAATGCCTTTATGTCGTGCCTCTAAATGCATTAGCATACGAGAAATATCAGAATTTTAAGGATAAATACAGCTCTGTTGCAAAAATTGGCATATCAACGGGTGATTACGAAAGTTCTTCGAGGTATCTTGAAAGATACGACATCATAATTCTCACGCTGGAAAAGCTGGACTCACTCACGAGGATAAAGCCTTCCTGGTTAAGAAAGAGTTCGGTTGTGGTTGTGGATGAGATACACGTGCTGGGAGACGAGAAAAGGGGACCGAGGTTAGAAGGAGCAATGGCGCGGTTCATGAGCTTTAATCCTTCCGCAAGAATCATTGCTTTATCTGCAACGATATCAAATGCGGATGAGTTTGGAAACTGGCTGCATGCATCTTTGATAAAATCTGAATGGAGACCAGTACCGCTAAAAGAGGAAGTGTTCCTGGCAGAGGACGACAAAAAAATAATAGAGCGAGTGATAGAAGAAGTAAAAGAAGGTTCGCAGACGCTTGTTTTTGTAAATACGAAAAGAGGTTCGGCATCTTTTGCAAGAAAAATCGCAGCGCAATTGAAAATGGTAAATAAGGAGTTGGACGAGCTCGCGGAGAAGGTTGACTTCGGTGTGGACGACCTCGGCGACATGGTCAGGTGTGGTGTTGCTTACCATAACTCGTGGCTGCACCCGGAGCAGAGGAGAGCGATGGAGGAGAGTTTCAGAGAGCGTGTATTAAAAGTAATCTGCTGCACGCCAACGTTGGCAATGGGCGTTTCTTTACCTGCAAAAATGGTTTTAATCCGGAATTATAAGTTTTTTACACTTGGCAAGGGAAATGAGCCGATGTCGGTGTGTTGGGTGAAGCAGGTATTTGGTCGTGCAGGAAGACCAGAACACGATGAGTATGGAATAGGGCTGATAGTGGCGAGGAGTGAGGACGAGTTCGAGGAAATAGAAGACATCTACATAAATGGCGAATTAGAACGGATAGAATCGCGGTTTTCCGCAGAAACAATGACAGAACAGGTTCTTGCAACTATTGTTGGTGGTGCGCATCGTATGGAAGAAATCCTCGAATTCCTTGATAGCACCTTCTATGCATATCAAAACCGCGACGAAATGGAACTCGTGAAAGAAGAAATGGACGACATACTGGTGCAATTATCGGAGGAAGGGTTCATAACCATGACAATGGACGGTGAAAAAGAAGAAATAAAAGCTACGGATTTTGGGTCGCTTTCTTCAAGGCTGTATCTGTCCAGAAAGTCAGCATTAGAGCTGAGAAGTGGCATAAACATTCTGGGTGATGTGGAGACGGAAGCGAAAATATCTGATTTTGATCTTTTGCTCCTTTTATGCGAATGCGATGAAGTGGTTCCATTGAAGGTGAAAGAAGCGATGGAAATTGCAAGCAGCTTTAGCGACAATCTCGAATGGGTGTATAGCTGTGAGTATGCGTTGGGTAGTGCTATCGTCGCACATGCATGGATAGATGAAATGACGTATCTGGAAATGAAGGAGAAATTTGGAATATATCCGGGAGAGATTCACAACAATATCTACGTTCTGGGATGGATATGTTACGCGGCGTCGAGGATGGCAGAGTATCTTCGAGATGAGAATATGTGTGCGAGGCTAAACGTGTTAAAGGACAGGATAAGGCAGGGTGTTAAAACAGAGGTGCTCAGATTGGTATCCATAAAAGGGGTTGGCAGAGTGATAGCAAGGGGATTGTATTCGGCGGGGTTCAGGAATCCAGGAGAAGTGGCAAAAGCCAATGTGGCGCAGTTGGAAAGAGTTCCTGGCGTTGGAAAGAAGCGAGCGAGGAAGATAAAGGAAGCGGCATTGCGACAATGCAAGATGTAATGGGCTTTTTCAGGTATTGATAGAAAGATAAAAATACGTCAAATATCATAAATAAAATCCTGGGGATATGGTAAATAGTACAAATATAGAAACTCCGCGTATAGGTGTTTATATCTGCCATTGCGGTGTGAACATAGCAGCGACGGTGAATGTTAAAGAGGTCGTGGAGTTTGTAAAAGAGTTACCTTGCGTGGTTATTGCGAGGGATTACCAGTACATGTGCTCAGATCCGGGTCAGGAGTTGATAAAGAGTGACATAAAGGAACATGGACTGAACAGAGTTGTCGTTGCCTCTTGTTCTCCGAGGATGCATGAGCCCACATTCAGAAATACATGCGAAGATGCGGATTTGAATCCATATTGTTTTGAGATGGCGAACATAAGAGAACAGTGCGCCTGGGTGCATTCTGGCGAAGGAGCTACTGAGAAGGCAAAGGACCTGTTGGCTTCGGCGGTCGCTAAAGCGGCATTTTTAGAGCCTTTAGCGAGAAAAAAAGTTGCCGTTATACCAAGAGCGCTTGTGATAGGTGGTGGAGTAGCAGGAATCTATGCGGCTTTGGAGATTGCGGATAAAGGATTTGAAACGTATTTGGTGGAGAAAGAGCCTTCTATCGGTGGACGCATGGCTCAACTTGATAAGACGTTCCCGACCTTAGATTGCTCTGCCTGCATTCTCACGCCGAAGATGGTGGAAGTGGAAAGACACAAGAATATCCAGCTATTCACTTATTCAGAGGTAAAGGAAGTAGATGGATATATCGGTAACTATAAGGTGAAGATAAGGAAGAGACCTCGTTATGTGGACGAGGATAAATGCACGGGCTGTGGTGAATGTGCAAATGCGTGCCTGCTCCGTGGAAGGATTCCAAGTGAATTTGACGCAGGATTAGGGAGCAGGAGTGCGATATACGTTCCATTTCCTCAGGCTGTTCCTCTGGTATACAACATAGATGCAAATAGCTGTATATACATAACGAAAGGAAAATGTGGAAAATATCCAGCGTGTAAAGAAGCGTGCCCGGCAGATGCGATTGATTTCGAGCAGAAGGAGGAAGAGATAGAAGTAGAAGTAGGGACGATTGTGGTTGCAACTGGATACGAGTTGCTCGACCCAGCGGGAAAACCGGAGTATGGCTATAAATACGATGAGGTGATAACCGGGTTAGAATTTGAAAGGCTTTCGGTTGCTTCGGGTCCCACTGGTGGAAAGATTATAATAAATGGTAAGGAGCCGAAAGAAGTGGTTTTCCTCTGTTGTGTGGGTTCTCGTTCTCATGAGAAAGGAGAACATGAATACTGTTCCCGTGTGTGCTGCATGTATACGGCGAAACAGGCGCATCTGGTAAGAGAAAAAATTCACGATGCGAGCGTGAAAGTAATATACACTGACGTAAGAGCGTATGGAAAAGGGTTTGAGGAGTTCTATAACCGTGTGAAAGAGGAAGGTGTGGAATACATAAGAAAAGAGCTTGAAGACGAGATTGAGTTGATAAAAAGAAGTGAAGAGGATGAGAATGTAGTGGTAAGAATGATAAGCGAGGGCAATGCGATAGAAATAGAAGCGGACTTAGTGGTCCTGGCTAATGCAATCGTGCCAGGAAAAGACGCTGATGAACTCGCTAAACTATTGAAGATAACGAGAAGTGCAGATGGTTTTTTCTTAGAGGCACATCCCAAACTCCGTCCCTTAGATACCTTTACCGATGGTATTTTCATCGCAGGCTGCTGCCAATCCCCAAAAGATATTCCTGATAGCGTTGCACAGGCGGTTGGTGCGGCAATTAAAGCTTCGATACCCTTAATGATGGGTGAAGTGGAGATAGAGCCGCTTGTGGCAAGTATAAATGAAGATGTTTGCGTGGGGTGTAGAACGTGTGAAGAAATCTGCCCGTTTGGGGCTCTTTCCCTCGAAGCGGGTGTGATGAGTGTGAATGAAGTAGTATGTAAAGGATGTGGTGCTTGCGGAGCTGCATGTCCTTCCGGGGCAATTTCAATAATCCACTTCAAAGACGAGCAGATATTTGCACAGATGGAGGCAATGGTGTGATATGAAAATAGGCGTTTATATATGCCATTGCGGAACGAACATAGCAGCAACGGTGGATGTAAAGGAGGTAACAGAGTTTGCAAAGAATCTGCCCGATGTTTCTAATGCAAGAGATTACGTTTATATGTGCTCTGACCCAGGTCAGGAGCTGATAAAGAAGGACATTTTAGATGCAAAGCTGGACCGTGTTGTCGTTGCTGCTTGCTCGCCGAGAATGCACGAAGTTACTTTCCGAAAGGCATGTGAGGAAGCGGGATTGAACGCGTATTGCATGGAAATGGCAAATATAAGGGAACAGTGCAGTTGGGTTCATTCTGATAAAGAAAAGGCGACAGAGAAAGCAAAGGGGCTGGTGGCAAGTGCGGTTGCAAAAGCATCGTTATTACAGCCTTTGGAGCCTATGCAAGTAGGTGTGGTGCCTTCTGCACTGGTAATAGGCGGTGGAATAGCCGGGATTCAAAGTGCACTCGATATCGCAGATGCAGGTTTTCAGGTGTATTTGGTAGAAAAGGAACCATCCGTAGGAGGGCGCATGGCACAGCTTGATAAGACTTTTCCAACTTTGGATTGTTCTGCTTGCGTGCTCACACCGAAGATGGTGGATGTAGCTCGCCATAAGAACATCAAGCTGATTACTTATGCGGAGGTGGAGAGCGTAGATGGCTATGTGGGCAATTTCAGGCTGAAGGTAAGGAAGAAGCCTCGTTACGTGGACGAGGATAAATGCACGGGCTGTGCCATGTGCTATAATAATTGCCCTGTAAGATATATGCCTCAAGTGAAATGGAGGGAAAAGGAAGAGAATGAATCTGGAGAAAGTAGATAAAATTATAGACAGCTATCCGGCTGAACAAGGAAGTTTAATTCAGTTGCTACTGGATATACAGAGTGAGTTCAATTGGATCCCTGTGGAGGCAATAGTGAGGATAAACGAGAGACTACAGGTCCCGGTGAGCCAAATATATCGAATAGCCAGTTTTTATAAGGTGCTGAGTTTAGCTCCGATAGGCCGCCATTTGATTCAGGTTTGTTTAGGCACTGCCTGTCACGTGCGTGGCGGTCCGAAGATTCTGGACAAGGTAGAGGATTGCTTGAAGATTAAAACTGGTGAGACGACTTCGGATATGAAGTTTACCTTGAGAAGGGTAAATTGTCTTGGTTGTTGTGCATTGGGGCCGGTGATGTTGGTTGATAATGATTACCATGGTAAGGTAACTACCGTGAAGGTTAAAGAGATTTTGGAAATCTATGATTAAATTAAAGGAGGTATAATGGAACGAATAAAATCGAATGCTGAGTTAGATGTACAGAGGCAAGATATATTGTCCAAAAGAGACCAAAATAAGCCCTGTATTGCTATATGCTCTGGAACTGGTTGTCTTGCTTTAGGCTGCAACCGGGTTATAAGTGCCTTTAAAGAGGAGATTAGAAGACAGGGCTTGGGAGATAAGGTGGATATTAAGGAAACGGGCTGTCCCGGTTTCTGTGAGAAAGGCACTATCGTCGTTATTTACCCCGAGGGGATATATTATCTCCAGGTAAAGCCTGAAGACGTTCCTGAGATTATTTCCGAGACAATAAAGGGGAAGAAGGTTATTGACCGTTTGCTTTACACGGACCCCAGCACTGGAGAAAAGGCGATTTATGAATCTGAAATTGCATTTTATGAGAATCAAAAGCGACTTCTTATCGGCAATAACATTAAGATTGACCCAAAAAATATCGAAGATTACCTTGCTCTTGGTGGTTACCGGGCGCTGGCAAAGGCGCTATTTGAGATGACGCCTGAGCAGGTTATTGAAGAGGTGAAGGAGTCCAATTTGAGAGGACGGGGCGGTGGCGGATTCCCTGCGGGCAGGAAATGGAAGAGCTGCCGTAACGCCCCTGGTGAGCCCAAATATGTCATCGTTAATTGCGACGAGGGAGACCCGGGAGCGTTTATGGACAGGGCGCTTATGGAAGGTAATCCACACAGCGTTCTTGAAGGGTTGATTATCGGAGCTTATGCTGTTGGCTCTCATGAGGGCTTTATCTACGTGCGGCAGGAGTATCCATTAGCAGTGGAAAACGTAAATATTGCCATCAAACAGGCAGAGGAATATGGTTTCCTCGGTGAAAACATCCTCGGCTCAGGATTTGACTTCGATGTCGTGGTGCATCGAGGTGCTGGGGCTTTCGTCTCTGGTGAGTCCAGCGCTTTGATGAATGCAATAGAAGGAAAGGTCGGAGAGCCAAGACCTAAATACATCCATACCTCAGAAAGTGGCGTATGGGATAAGCCGAGCAATTTAAACAATGTGGAGACATGGGCTAATATTCCGCTTATCATCAATAACGGTGCTGAGTGGTTTAAATCCATTGGAACCGAAGGAAGCAAGGGAACCAAGATTCTATCCCTGGTGGGCAAGGTGAACAATACGGGTCTGGTGGAGGTTCCCATGGGTATTACGCTGAGGGACGTCATATTCAAAATAGGGGGTGGGATTCCGGGGGACAAGAAGTTCAAGGCGGTCCAGACAGGCGGTCCTTCTGGGGGTATCATTCCGGAACAGTATCTTGATTCACCAGTAGATTTTGACGAGCTTACTAAATTGGGTTCGATAATGGGCTCTGGTGGAATGGTAGTAATGGATGAGGGTACATGTATGGTAGATATTGCTCGCTTTTTTATTGATTTCCTTTGCGATGAATCGTGTGGTAAATGTGTTCCATGCAGAGAAGGCTTGGACCAAATGAGAGAGATACTAAATAACATCGTTGCCGGAACGGGAGAGGAAGGAGATATCGAGCTGCTTGAGGAGATAGGGGGGATAATGAGTATTTTCTCTCTTTGTGCTCTGGGAACTACGGCTGATAATCCTGTATTAACTACCATTCGCTACTTTAGAGATGAATACGAGGCACACATCAAAGAAAAACGCTGTCCTGCTTTGGTATGTAACGACTTGATTTCTTATTACATAGACCCCGCGAAGTGCACAGCATGCATGCTTTGCCTCAATAATTGTCCTGTGGATGCGATAGATGGAGGAAAAAGGAAAATACACGTGATAGACCAATCTAACTGCACCAAATGTGGAATCTGCTATGATGTTTGCCCGCCTAAGATAGGGGCGGTGAATAAAATTTCCGGTGAACCCGTTCCTCCACCTCCGCGGGAGGAAGAGAGGCAGATAAAAAGGGGAAAGAGAGAGATTGAAGGAGTTTGAATGGGAAATGGAAGAAGACAAAGAAATAACGTTGGAGATTGACGGCAGAGAGGTGAAGGCAAAGGGAGGACTGACCATTTTGGAAGCAGCAAGAAGCGAGGGCATTGACATTCCTACGCTCTGTTATCATGCGGCACTTTCTCCTTTTGGCGCTTGTCGTCTCTGTTCCGTTAAAATAACAACAGGGCATGGTAGAGAAAGGATTGTTACCTCCTGCACCTATCCGGTGGAAGAAGGGCTTAAAGTAGAAACGAAAGCTCCTGAGGTTATCGTGGGTCGTAAAATGATTCTCGAACTACTACTGGCTCGATGCCCGGATGTAAAGGAGATAAAAGAGTTGGCGAGTGGATATGGCGTGGAAGCGCCGAGGTCGAGATTAAAGTTAAAAGAAGAAGAATGCATCCTCTGCGGTTTGTGTACACGAATCTGTGAGGAAAGAATGGGTGTAAGTGCAATTAATTTTGTTGGTCGCGGTGTGGACCGTAAAGTAGAAACTCCTTTTCAGCGGACTTTGGATATAAACCTGGATGTATGCATGACTTGTGGAGCTTGTGCTTTTGTTTGCCCTACGGGTGCGATTAAACTTGAGGACATCACCGGGAAGAAGCCGATACCAATTCCGTCTGAATTTGAGATGGGCTTAACATCGAGAGCACCTATTTACGTCCCCTTTCCCCAGGCGATTCCTAATGTGCCGGTGATAGGCAAGGAAAAATGCGTTCATTTCCTTACCGGCGAATGCCGGATATGCGAGGAGTTCTGTGAAGCTGATGCTATTGATTTTGAACAGGAGGAAGAGGTAATAGAGTTAAATGTGGGAGCAATCGTTGTGGCGACCGGTTATGATTTATTCGACCCTTCTTTAGAGCCGAATTACGGGTATGACTATGACGGCGTAATAACAGGCTTGGAATTCGAGAGACTTTGCAACGCATCGGGTCCGACAAAGGGGAAGATAGAAATAAAGGGAAAAGAGCCGAAAGAGGTGGTTTTTATAAGTTGTGTGGGGTCGAGGGAGAAAGAGGTAGAGGGAGGAAAAGGGAATGAATACTGCTCTCGTGTATGTTGCATGTATATTGCGAAACAGGCGCACCTGGTGAAAGAGCATATTCCAGATGCCACTGTAACAGTATTTTATACGGATGTTCGAGCTTTCGGTAAGGGCTTTGAGGAATTCTACTGGCGAGTGAAAGAAGAAGGCGTGAATTACATAAGGCGGGAGTTGACAGACGAGACAAAAGTGGAGCAGGACGTGAATGGAAGGTTAAAAGTGAAAACGGTAAGTGAAGGTCGCCCCGTGGAGAAGGAAGCAGACCTTGTCGTGCTTGCAACAGGGATTATTCCAAGGAATGATACTCTTGATCTTGCAAGGAAGCTGAAGATAACGCAAAGTAGTGATAAATTCTTCCTTGAGGCGCATCCGAAACTTCGCCCGATAGATACGCTTACCGATGGTATTTTTATCGCTGGATGCTGTCAATCGCCAAAAGATATTCCTGACAGCGTTGCACAGGCATCGGCAGCGGCATCGAGGGTTTGCAGTATCTTATCCAGGGACTTTATAGAAGTAGAGCCGATAATCGCAGAAGTAAATGAAGAACTTTGCATCGGCTGTGGTTCTTGCGAGGAAGTTTGTCCATTCGGAGCGATAGAGTTAAAAGAAGAGGAACTGCAGTTTGAGGAAATCGTGTTACGAACGAGGAAATCGTATGTGAACCCCGCGCTCTGTAAAGGCTGCGGCGCTTGCATTCCCGAATGCCCCGTTGGTGCGATGACACAAAAGCAATTCACGTCTATGCAGATAGAGGCGATGTTGAGGGAAGTTGGTGTTACACTATGAAAATAAATAAGCAGTGCTGAAAAAGCAAAGGAGTGAGAAAAATGGCATTTACATATTTCTTCAGAGATAGAGAAACGTTAGACATGATCTGTGAACGCGTATTACCAAAACTTCGTGACAGGAAATATATCAATATATGGGATGCAGGCTGTGCAGATGGTCCAGAGGCGTATTCGCTGGCTATAATGCTTAAAGAGAACATGGGTGATTTTGGCTTCAGAAATGTGCGAATATATGCAACGGACATTGATGAATCAGGAGAGTTCGGAAACGTGATAAGTGAGGGAACATATCCAAAAGATGCGATTACACGAATAGATAAAAGGTTATTTGAGAAGTATTTTTATGGTATATACACTATAACCCGACATTCGCTCCGCATCAATTATTACCTCCACCCAACTATAGCTATAACTGGTGCATCCAGACATCTTCACCCCAGGAACATACCTCCTCATATTTCTCCTCTGTT
>JANJFQ010000051.1 GCA_025435355.1 Candidatus Methanophagales archaeon
CCCTCCATAAAAAGTTTTAAATATAGGCTTTCGGAGATACTGGTAATCAACGAAATATATTGTTAGGTAAAAAGAAAAATAGAAAGTTCTTTTAAATAGTTTATGCCATATCACGATTGCCATTTATGAAAATGGTGAAAAAAATAAAGGAGGTGAAAAATGAAAAAAGAAGAACAAAAAGAAAAGAAGAAGCGCAATTATGCAATAAATACCTCAATAATCGCCATTTGCACAGTGATCGTTCTTTCGTTATTCATGACAGCAAGTACGGATGGGGAAACAGAGCAAAAAATTGAGCAAGCAGAGAAAACAGCAAGTCCCGAGTTAACCCGGACCATTATCACAGAGAACGAATCGAAGGCAAGTATTACTGAAGTAGCAAGCAGCAACGGTTGGACAACTATAAAATATGAGGGTTTTGAAGGTGCCTTTCCAAACGATTGGGTATTGTTTGGTAATCCGACGTGGGACGTTGACGATTATAGACCTTATACTGGCAATTTTAGTGGCTGGTGTGCAAAAGGAAAATCAATGGGAGTGGATCCTGCATCGAATGATTATCTAAATGACATGAATGCCTGGATGGTGTACGGACCATTTAATCTTAGTGATGCAGAA
This sequence comes from Candidatus Methanophagales archaeon, assembly GCA_025435355.1. GTDB lineage: Archaea > Halobacteriota > Syntropharchaeia > Alkanophagales > Methanospirareceae > WJOV01. The sequence continues at coordinate 619 of JANJFQ010000051.1, forward strand.
GATGCAAGAGTGACGTTTTATCACTGGACTAAAACTGAATTTGGTTATGATTCCTTCTACTATCTGGCATCGATTGACGGTGAAAATTTCTCTGGGTGGAGGGTTTCAGGTAATTGGTCTCTATGGGAACAGACGACTTTTGATCTAAGCGATTACTACGGTGAACCTCAAGTCTGGTTAGCTTTCATATTTCAAAGTGACTCTAATAACACAGACAATGGCACGTTCCTCGACGAGATACTAGTGGAGAAGTATATTCCACCAGGTCAAACACTCCAAGTATCAGTATCAGAAACACCAGATCCAGTAACTTCCGGTGGAACTTCACAGGTAACCGTTCATGTCACCTCCAGTGCTGACGGTTCGCCAGTGCAAGGCGCAAATGTAACAGTCTCAGTAACTGGTGGGTCAATCACGCCAACTTCTGGAACAACAGATAGTAATGGTGACTTCAAGCCGACATATCACGCACCAACCGTAACATCTACACAGACATACACAATCTCTGCTACTGCATCGAAGACAGGATATAACCCGGGAAGTGGCAACGATACGATAACAGTTAATCCTGATGGGGCAACAGTAGTCATGATTGATCCATCAACACAAACCGTCTTACCAGAAGGGTCATTCACAGTAAACGTGACAGTAGACCCAGCAGTTCCAATAGCAGGCGTTCAATTCGACCTAAGCTTTAACGCTTCGCTTATCAGTGCGAACAGTGTAACGGAAGGAAATCTATTGAAACAAGGGGGTGCTAACACATATTTCAGCCCAGGGACGATAGATAACGCTGCTGGAACGATAACGGGTGTAGCAGGTGCAATCACAAAACCGGGAGCAACGGTATCATTACCAGGAAACTTTGCAGCCGTGAGTTTTACAGCAGGAACAACAGAAGGAACATCGCCACTTGCCCTATCAAATCTTATAGTAGGCGATGTAAATGGAAATCTGGCGTCAATTACATTAAATGACGGTAGTGTTACGGTAGGACCAATATGCCTAGGGGATGTGAACGGCGATGGACAGGTAAATGTGCTTGACATGATTCTAGTGGGACAGCATTGGGGCGAAACTGGAACAACACCTGGATGGATACCAGAAGACGTTAACAAAGACAGGGTGATCAACGTCTTAGACCTGATCGTAATAGGACAAAATTGGGGGCCATGTGCATAAGGCGGTAAAACATAAAAAATAAAAGGGGGAAATTTTCCCCTGATTTTCTTTTTATATATGGAAGGGCTCATAGGTAAGTGTTATTAAGTCTCATAGATACCCAGCCTAAGATGTCTGACCTCTTATTTAGCTTGTATTCAAATTCTTTTAGCAATACAGCAGCATCTTGGTCTTTAGCTCGATAATAGACCTTCATATTTCGGTCTGCCAGGCAGATAGTGGCCCAGACGTATTCGCTGATAAACAAACATATTCGTCTGAAGCCAATGCAATTAATTTTGAATCAACTTTATTAGTTAGTGGTGTCTCTTGAGCCGCTGCCACACCGAGAGACATTGCTAATACGCATCCAGCACTTACGAATGCCAGCGTTGCGAATAGAACTGCAAATATCAATGTCTTTCCAATTTTTCTTCTTTCGCTTTTTACTTTTTCGCATTGTTTCCTTTATAAAATGTAGTATATAAGAGAATATGGGTAATTAACACATGTCAATAACACCTGTTAGTTTTATTTGAATTTTACACTTTGAATAACCGCCCCAAAAATACCGAAAGGTCAACTATCTCAAAATTATATTCACTTCCGCTTTCTTTTTTTCCTTCTCTGTCCTCTTCCCCTTTTTCACTCTCGTGCTTCAAGCAACTCAAATGCGATAAGCATTTTGGACAGGTGGTTATCAACACGTCCACATTCATTTCTTTTACTTCATCCAGCCTGAAAGTCCTGAGTGCTTTGCTCATATCATTGCAGTTCATCATCCCGCTAACACCACAGCAAAGAGAATTATCCTTAGAATGCATCAGTTCTACATATTTTACCCCTGATTTCTTTATCGCATCTCGCGGCGCCTCGTATAACTGAAAACGTTTCAGTGCACAAGGGTCATGATATGTGACTGTTATGGCTCGATTATGTGCTTTTTCCACATCTGAGAATTTCATTCGCTCGCTCAACAATTGAGAAATATGTATAACCTCTACGCCAATGCCGTCCAGTTCGTAATATTTCTTGAAAGTAAGAAAACCCTCAGCACAACTCACAACGAGCTTTTTTATCCCCATCTCCTTTATTTTTTCCGTATTGTATGAAGCTAACTGCTCGAAAACCCTATAATTGCCCTGATAAAGCACATCATGACCACAGCATTTCAAACTTGCAATTCTTGGCTTTATCCCTATTTTATTCAGCAGCTTTACCGCGTAATCGCCTATCTCATGAAAGTTCACACCAACGTCCATGAACAGATCGAGATAATCCAAACAGCCGGGGAAATAGCCATACTCGCTATTTTCATCCATTTCTCCTTTGAACTCCGTAGGCACGCCTTTATCAAAGAAAGTCATAAAAGTGGCTATTTCGGAGAATACCCTGTGCGCTAAAATATCTTCTTTTGCATTTGCATCCTCTTCTCTCCTCAAATTTAGTATAAAAGCAGGGAAATCCACGCCTTGGGGACATATAGTATAACAATTTTCGCAAATCAAACAGTTCCATTGCTCATTCTCGTCTGTATGGCCAAAGACATTTGCATTAAGATTATATACAATGCTACGAGGGGAAAACTTTGATACTCTTCGCATTGGGCATGCTCCCGTGCATTCCCCGCATTGGTAACAAAGTCTTGATACCCTCAGTATATCTTCATTTTTAACTAAATTCTCTTTTATATTTTTCTTCCTCTCCATATTCCTTCGTCGCATCTATTCCTATCTTTGTTGTGAGTCCATTTTTCGAGGACGGGTCGAGAGATGACCCTTTTGTATCAGGTATGAACACCACGTCTTCATTCCACCGAACCCTCGTTGCTATCGCATACTCCACCTCGTTCGGGTTGAATATGTCTATATCGGTGTCAACAAGGACAACGAGTTTAAGGCTGGGATGTGCCGCGAGAGCGGCAATAATCGCATTTTTCGCCTCTCCCTCGCCTTCCTTCTTTATCTGCACCACGGCATGCAAATAACAACATCCGCCTTCTGTCAAAAAAACGTTCTTCACACGTGCCACACGCTCTACTGCTTTATATATCAATGGTTCGTAAGGCACACCCATAAGCAGCTTGTGCTCCACACCAGAAGGGAGAATAGCATGATAAATCGGGTCTTTTCGGTGATACGTCCTTGTAAGCGTGATAACTGGCTCCTCTCTTATTTTGTCATAAGTGCCGGTAATATCCAGAAAGGGACCCTCTTTTACTCTTTCTTCACCTATGAACCCCTCCAAGGCGATTTCAGCATGCGGAACTGCTACGGCATTGTCCAATTTGAAAAGCTCTACTGGTTCTCTTTTCAATGCCGAGGCATATTCAAACTCTTTACCCGGCGGAACCCTTGTCGCTGCGGCTAAAAGAACTACAGGTGACACTCCTATGGCTATTCCCACTTTTAATTCTTCTCCTCTTTCTATCGCTTCGCGATGCATCTTATACAGGTGACGAGGAGGGACAAGCCTCACTGCCAATCTTTTCTCATCCAGGACCATCATCCGGTGAATTGACGCATTCCTCACTCCATCCAATTCCGCAATAACCACGCCTCCCGTGATATAAGCGCCACCGTCTCCACCGAAATATGTTAATATCGGCAACTCGCTTAAATCTGGCTTGCTAACTACCTCTTTTGTCGGCGAATCCTCAACTATTTTCACCTTGCTGCCCTCTCTTTCTCCACCTTCCGCGATTTTTGCCAAAAAAGGTGCGATATTAGAGGAAGAGGTGCCAAGCAACTCCGCCAGTATTTCTCTCCTGCCCAATACGTTCATTATAACCTTATGCGTGCCGTCAACGGAGTGGAAAAAAACGGGTATTTTGTTACTCTTCCGTTCGAACTCTGCACAAATGGATGCAACCTCGTATCTTGACGATACACTTCGCTCAATCTCTATTAACTTCCCTTCCTTCGCCAGCCTCTCTTTAAATTCTCTCATTTTCTGGTGTAAGGTGTATACTGTAAGTAATGTTTAAAAGTATAGAATATGATAAAAAACATAAGAAGAAGTAAAAATGGAAACCAAAATCGCAATAGGGATTGTAGTGGCACTACTATTGCCGCTGGTCGCCGTAGTTGCGTATTCGGGATATTTCGAAAAAACGTCAGCGTTTGATATGCAGATCGTTGATATCGAAGTTGAAAACCCGAAACCATCCTTACTAAACGATAGAGCCGTAACAATTGACCCCGGCGAATCCGTCACACTTCGCGTCACCGTCCAGAATAAAGGCGAAGAGATCATCTATCGAAACGCATACTGTGTTGGTGTAGAGATAGTTTATCCCAATGAGGGAGCCAAATACTGGAAATTGCCGGCTGAACAATTAATAACGATAGACCTGGGTCCAGGTGGAAAAACAAGTTATGCAGTTAACGCGTGGAATAGAAAAGAAATCCCTTTTAGCGGAACCTTTAAAATCCAAGCTTATATCAAATCAGTGCAGAGTGGTGAAAAACTTGCCCGGAACGATAACGTGTCAATTGAAATAAGACCACCAACATCAACGCCAACATCAGCACCAACGGAAACCTCATCACGCGGATTTGAAGCTATATTCGTAATAATTGGATTAATGACTGTGCGGTATCTGATTAGAAGAAGAAAATGAGTATCTGCTAAAAATTCGGTGGAATTTGCACTATGCATTTTGCAATTACCACCTCACCTTTCCACTTCCGTGCTCTCAAATAAATAAGAACCTGCGCTTACCATACCAATAGAAATCGCGAAGATCACAAAAAAATCGAGCAAAATAGAAAATACGGAAGCTCTTGCTCCGAGCAAAACACCTCTTAATCCATCCACGCCATACGTTAACGGATTAGCATAACAAACGGGAATAAGCCATGAAGGCAATGCCTCTACCGGGAACAAAGCGCCGGAAAGTAAGAAAATGGGGAACATAACGAAGTTTACTATCAATGAAAAACCCTGCAGGTCTCGCATCCTCGAAGCGAAGATCAAGCCCAACCCGATAAACGTAAATGAAATCAAACACATGAACATTACCGCAAGAATAACGGGAATCACACCTGTTATTTTAAAGCCCAGCAAAGTGCTTAACGCCAAAATCATAATCCCTTGCATTACGGAAACGGTAGAGCCACCTGCTATCCTTCCTAAGACGATAGAAAGTCTGGATACCGGCGCCACCATCACCTCCTTGAGAAATCCGAACTCCTTATCCCATAGAACGGAAATGCCCGCGAACATCGAACTGAAAAGCATGGTCATTCCTATTATCCCTGGTGTGAGAAACTCGATATAATTTACTCCCGTGGGTATTCCCGGTATAGATGCGTGCCCGAAACCCAGTCCGAGAAATGCGAGGAAGAATACCGGCATCCCTAACGCACCAACAACTCTGCTCTTTGCCCTCCACATCCCTTTCATCTCTCTGAGCCACAACACGTAGATTGCCTGCCAACTTAGTGCCATTTTTTCATCTCCTTCCACTATTGTATTAACGAAATACATAATCAAAAAGTAAACAAAATTCGTTCATGCGTATATTGTAGAAGGAAATCTATCTTGACATTGTCAGATTAACCGCAGAGTTCACGGAGAACGCAGAGGATGTAGAGGATAATGGTTATTCTTACATATTTTCTTTGCGAACTCATCGTTCTCTGCGGTAAATTTGAAATGTGACAAAGTCAAGATATACCAATAGATACGTTGTTGCATCTCTTACTGCCTCGGTTGTCCTTTTGGCGATGGTAATATATACGCCGTTTTTTCAGGATGTGTTTCGGTTTGTTTCGTTGAGTGTAATTGAATTGGCGGTGATTATTATACTTTCGTCGTTCGTTTTCTGGGTTGGCGAGCTGTATAAGTATTTGAGGGGGTGAGTTAATTTTATATAGCCTCTATTTATAAAAATATGTGTGGGGTTCGAAGGTGATAAAAAAGGATGAGTGGGGGAGTTTTTGAGGATGGGGGAAGGTTGCCTATGAGGAGTATATACGACACGGGGTTCGCAGCTGATACCAATATAGATGGATATCCGACATTGGGTTCGGATATACCGGAGTTATCTGCAATGCCTCGCTACCGATAACTTAAAGGAGTCTAAAGTAACATGAGCCAAAGAATTGAACAAATCCTTGAAGTCATAGAAGAAGTTCGTGAGAAATTCCAGAATCAAACTGGATATAATATGTCTGTTAGGTTTATGCGTGTTAGAGCTGTCGCTGCAGTAGCAGATCGGCGAGGGATTGCAAACCAAACAGTGCTTGACAAGTTCATTAGACAACTCCAACCAGATATAGAAGTTGCCGCTGACTTCGACAAGTTCCTTGAGGACTGGCTGGTTCACGATTCGGATGAACTTAAGGATATCATTCTCAAGCACAAATCTGATCGCCGGGATGTAGAGTTGATCAATACCGCCTTTTAGAAGGCCCCTGAACCCCATATTCTTTTGGCTCAAGAATTTGGATATGACCCGAATGAGGCGTCTTTCAAGGAAGGGAAGGCACAACTTAGACTCCATTTAACAAAGGAACGCAACCGTTTCCTCGTTATTCGTGCCAAGGAAATATGGAATCGGGAACAAAATGGACGAGTACGATGTTCGATTTGTTCTTTCTCTTTTCCAGAAACATACGGCAAGGTTGGAGAAGGTTTTATCGAAGCGCATCATACTCAACCAATTTCGTCAATCGCTCCCGATACAATTGTAAGCATGGCTGACTTAGTTCATGTTTGTTCAAATTGTCATAGTATGCTGCATCGTCATCGTCCTTGGCTTACAGTAGAACAGTTACGCACCATTTTTTCAGAGGAAAGGAAATAGAAACGTTCGGCACTGCACATAACATTCCTCAGAACTCTTTTTCTTTCCCCTATGCCATTTACATGTAAAATATGTACGGGTCCGCCCATTGCGACCAGAACTGAACCGGGTTCTTAACAGGCACCATTTCTCCATTATCCGGGCTGAACAGCTCGCTATTGTAAAACACAAAACCTTCATTCATCTGATGCTCTAAATTGCTCCTCTGTAACCCTTCCACGGTTTCTTTTTCAATTTCTCCTGCTGCTTGGAGCATTCTTATAAGGTATGGCGGCGTATTTATGGAAGAGTTTGGCAAAGAAGATAAAAGAGGGAAAATTATCATAGCATCTTTTGCGACAGCATATCGCAAAACATTAGGCGCAATGTGCAAGTATTTTATCTTTGCAAGCAATATTGTAATCTGAGGTGTGATTGCTATGGTAAATCAAAATAGTAAAAAAGAAAGCGATTTTCTTCAATATGCGGAGGTTATTCGAGATCTCTGTGCCGATGTTAGTCAGCGTAAAATTGCAGAACTTTTTCAGGTGACCGATGGTAAGAAAATAGGGACATACATCGAGCGTGAGTGCAGGAATTACCTCGAACAACGAGCAGGTCTAACTATGGGTGGCTCGGCTGCGTTGGGTAAGGATTTGCCGTTGTTCAATATAGATATTAAAACTACATCAGAAGTGCAGCCACAATCTTCAAGTCCTTATCGAAGTATTGATGAGAAAATTTTTGGTTTGCCCTACAATGTTCTGCTATTTATTTACCGAAAAGAGGACAAAGAAGGTTATGCACGGCTGGAAGTTCTTCGGTGTTGCTATGTCCCTAAAGAATTAACAGGGGATTATAACACAACAAGGCTTGCAAGAGAACTGCGTGATAAATATTTGCGGAAGGAAATCGGTGTGGACGAAATCATTGGACGGTTAGAGGAGAAACTTGGTATTACTGAAGTTGCGGATTTAAATGTTACGCCGGGGATAGTGCAGCGTATAATTGATAATCCTCCAGCACCGGGTGTATTGACAATCTCATTTGCATTACAATGGCGGCTACAATATGGACGTTTGAAAGAAGCACCGTTCCCGGAAGGGGTGATTGTAATCTTATGAGTATGAACAAAGCAGTGAAAATCGCAAATAAACGAAAAGTGAATCTACGAATAGACATATCCAATTACAGGAATACCGTGCAGTGGTTGCTAAGCCAACTTCGTCAAGACTCGCAGGCATTACAGTATTCTGAATGGTGTGCAAGTATTGACAGCCTTTTTGGCGAAATTTGGAACCAGGCGCGAGTAAAAACACATTTTTCAAGCCTCGCTAAGGAATTAGGTTGTGATGCATCACCCAAGGAACTCCTTTTCGTTTTGCAATCACTCTATACCGTTTTGGCACGCGGTATTATTTTCTACCGCTTAGACAAAATCCGACCTGCGAATTGCCCTTCGATTCACGAGGTTCTTAAATGCCTTGCAAGCCCTGATTTTTATCGAGAGCAATGGGGAGTGCAGAACCTTCTTCCAGAACTGTGGGGTGATGGATTTATTTCCGCTTACGGCGAGGAAGAGGTCAACAAAGCATTCCAACCTGTTATGCGGTTGGCAACTTCCCTTGCAAATCAACTCAGGGACTCACTATCGTCATGGGCGAATCTATTGACAAATTTATACGAAGAAATAATACCACGTCAAATCAGGCACGACCTTGGCGAATACTTCACTCCTTATTGGTTAGCGGAGAGAACGATAGAAATGAGCGGATTTAGGGGGGATTTGAAAAGCGTTTTATTAGACCCCGGGTGTGGTTCGGGTGTGTTCCTTCTCGCTGCTGCTGAAATGAAATATCACGCTAACAAAGATAAATCGCAGCAGGAAGAAGTGATGAATGGCATCTTGCAAACGGTTGTTGGCTGTGACATAAACCCGCTTTGTGTCCTAACAGCACGACTGAACCTGGTTTGTTTGCTTGCTTTTAAATTCGGGCTTCCGCTTCCCGATATCAAAATTCCCGCCTTGCATTACGATACGGTTTTCAAGCGACCTGCAAGCGAACAGTTTGACGATATAGACGGCATACTACCAGATGGGTGTGATTATCTTTTGGGCAATCCACCATGGATTAGCTGGAACTCTCTTCCAGGTGAGTATCGAAAACAGATAGAACGGGAATTACTGCCAAGATATGCTCTTTTCGACTTTCATGGGCAAGAGGCACAATTAGGACACAGTAACGATGATTATCTGGTGACTTTTACGCAGGTTACGATTCACAGGTATTTAAAAGAAGGTGGTTTATGCAGTTTTATTATCAAACAACCTTTATTGACAAATGTTTCAGGTAAGACGTTCCGCCGTTTTTCCGTCCGTCATGTTCGAGAGAACGTGCGATTAGGAGTTAAAGAAGTAGCGGATTTGCGGAGAGTGAATCCTTTTGGAATTGGAAGTGAAACGGCGATAATAGTGCTAAAGAGAGGGGACAAAACCGTTTATCCCGTGCCTTACGAGACATGGTCGAAAAGTGACGGTGGGATAGTTGTAGAGAAGGGCGAGGCAAAACCATCGAATAGAGATCTCACGTCTTCCTGGGTCGTTTTGACACCGGATTTAAAAGAAACAGAATTCATGGAAGGAAACTGCGTTTATGAGATTCGTCATGGACTCAAACACGATGTTGCCGATGTGCTTATTGTTCGCCCAATTGAACGGAATGGAGATAGGTTGGTTGTTCAGCGAAATTCGGATGACGATAAAGAAATGTATGAAATAGAAGCGGAGGCAGTTTATCCTTTCTTGCAGCCAAGACATGTCAGTGCGTGGAAAATTGAAGGATACACTTATGCAATTATTCCGCAACGTAAAGCTGGAGAGAATAACGAAGAGCGATTGGCGAGAACACTTCCCTTAACTTACAAATACCTCGAACGGTTTAAAGACCGTTTTATGGCTCGAAAATCACGTATTTTCGCTCAAAACCCCTTTTATGGATTGTTTGGGCTGGGAACATATACATGGAAGCCCTATAAAGTTTGTTGGTGTGGTTTAGGATTCAAACCGGAATTTGTGGTGGTAAGCAGCGTTAGAGACGGGTTGCTTGGAGAGAGGTTGCCCATTCCCGATGGAACGATTTATTTTATTCCATTGGACAGGAAAGAGGAAGCACATTTTGTATGTGCTATGCTTAACTCCGAATTTGTTCATAAATTTTTAAGTGCTCGAAGCGGGAAGAGCAAACGAGGATTGAGTAAAAAGGTGATGGAGCAGCTACGTTTACCGCAGTTTAACCCTGCAGATAATCGTCATCTTGAACTTGCTTCGTGGTCGCTTAAGATGCATCAAAGTTTGGAAATGCCCGATGAAGAAAGAAATAAAATGGAATATCTTGTGGTAGATGTTTTCCGGACTCAAAGAGAATGGCAGCAAGGCATATTTTCATTTGTGGGAACGTCACAGAGTGTCTAACTCCTCAGAATTTTTCTTTTTCTTATGCTATTCATAGATAAAATGTGTTGGGTTAATAAAGAAGGTAACAATAAGGGATGAGCAGGGGAATTTTTGGGGACGGAGAAAGTTTGCCTATAGGAGGCGTTACGATGAAAATCAATCCAGGTAAAGGACTATACGCTTGCAAACACCGATACTGTTATGTGTAATTGGCAATTTAAGGTGATGGCTCTATGAAAATAAGCAAAGATACATTAAAAGGCTATATATTAGAGGAGGTTTTAGCCTATCTTATTAGGACAACAGGATATAAGCTTCTAGTGGATCCCAGTCAAGATCCTCGGGATTTGGATCGCCGTGGTAACGGGCTCGTAGTTAAGGGAAGAGGAGGAGTCCACCAAGTAGATGTCTTAGGACAGTTAGAATGGATACCGGCATTTACATTTCCGCTCCGGCTTTTTATTGAGGCAAAATTTAGAAAAGGGAAAACGGGCATAGACGCTGTAAGAAATGCAATCGGTGTTCTTTTGGATATAAATCAGAATAACTCGCCTACTCGAGAACAAGTAGTATTCCCTCAAAAATATCATTATGCCTATGCATTGTTTTCGACTTCCGGTTTTTCTAAACCCGCAATGGATATGGCACTGGCTCATCAAATTTCTTTAATTGATTTAAGCGGTGATGAGCTTAATGAGCTACGAAACGCAATCACCCGAGCTGCTGACAAGATTGTCGATCAGAGAGATATTCCGATAGGTAGAGAGGGCTATGAGCCTGACGAGACAAATATTTCTGGTCGAGGAAAAGTAGTTTCACGTGTGCGAGATATTTTAAGAAGACAACTAGAAACTTTGCCTATGGGACTTGAGTATCAAACATATGACATACCCTTACTTAGAAATGAACTAGAACCTGTCATAACCGTGGCAAGGCAGTATAATGAGTTATTCGTGGCAATGGCAAACGGACCTTTCATGTTATTACTGAAAGCAGATGATCCCAATGCCTTTCTTACTTATGCGAGGCAGCATCCACGACAGAGGGTAAATATTACATGGAGTAGACGAATTGATAATGGTCGAACTTGGGAGATAATTCCAACAGAGGATAGGACAGCTTATAGACTGTCGTTTAGGCCTCCAGAAATACTTGCTCGTTGGATATTTGGCGTCCCTGATGATGTTCGTGGAAGAGCTTTACAGACAAAGCAGGAATATTTCTCTAATATTACCATTTACCGTTATGTTGATGGGCGAGACCATTTATTTAGATTGGAGTTTGACCTAGAAAGTACCCGAAGTTATATCGAAGGGGTGGACAGAGGGGGGTAACAATGCCAACTATACATATCACGGGCTATACGACTAGCATTCGCTCGCCAACAACCCTTTCTTTGCTCAGGATTTTGCATACCCGCAAGACGTTATACAAAACCTCAATTAAAAAGGTGTGTGGAGGGGGTGTCGTGATGGATAAAAGAAATTACTATGCTGCGAGAAAAGGAATCTTGAAACCGATGTCCATGAATTTTCAATTGTTGAAGAAAGTTTTTCTCCGGATCTACCGAGAGTTTGAAGATAGTCTTCATTTTCAAAAGGCAACAGGTTACTATTGTGTCGATAGTGGGCAGATTCGTGGTCTTTGGGGTAGTGGAGACAGTGATGTTGAAGCATTCATCTATTTGGAATTGGGAATGGATGACATTTGGCCGATAGAGAAAAAGATTGGAAACTATGATGAACCTACTTTGTTTACTGTTATCGAATTTTTTTATGATTATGTCTCGGAACCGCTAGATAAATGGTATCACAGCTGGGATAATTGTGGATGGCATTCTTCCGAATATGATAGAGAGAAAGGAAGAGAGAAATATCGGATGGGAATTAACGAGATTCTTAAAGATTATGGCCCCGGGTATGAACTATCGACCTGAACAGAATTAGATGTGCCACCTACACCTCATCAAATGTGTG
>JANJFQ010000052.1 GCA_025435355.1 Candidatus Methanophagales archaeon
AAAAGAGGAGCAGGAAGAATCAGGGCTCAGTAAAGAAGAATTTAGCATATTTTGGATTGTCAGAAGTTACCGCGTGGACAATCCAGATGTGATGGCAAAACGAATTTACAATGGGATAGAAAAACACGCGAATGGCTTTATAATGAAAAGATTGAAAGGGAATTAAGAATGAGCCTTTACAAGGTTGCTGCAACCTCAAAAAACGAGAGCAATAGAAGAAGACACGCCTTATATCACTCATAAGTTAAGCGAGATGGTGGATAATATCCTCAAAATGCAGAGAATGTTAGTTGGGGGGTAGATAATGAAGATAATGATTGAAAAACAAGGGGGATTGGCAGACATCAAAGAGCGTTTTGAAATCGTTCAGCCACTAAACAAAAGCGATTTGCTCGAAATTATTCATGCATGGCAAGATAAATTAAAATTGAAACCAAATCGGATACAGATACGGAGAATGAGAAATAAATGGTGTTCATGCTCCTCAAAAGGTAATATAACCATCAATAGCGAGTTAACACGATTACCCAGGGAAATCGTTGAATATGTTATACTTCACGAATTGTTGCATCTGATAGTACCAAATCACGGAAAAACATTTAGGGTGTTGTTATCTGTATATTTACCTGATTGGGAAAGATTACATTATGAATTGTTTCTCATTGAAAAGAGCATGAGCTAAAGTTTCCGCATACATGCCTCCAGAAACGCCTTCATGCTGACAGGTGGAGAAGCCGATACCTTTTATTACTCAAACACCCTTAGTTTTAACATAGCAATAATATGAATGCGAACGAGCATGTGGCGGAGCGAGGAGAAGAAGAAGAAGAACGTGAGCGAGTCATAGAAGTAAGCGTGGAAGACGAGATGCAGAGCTCGTATATAGACTATGCAATGAGCGTAATTGTAGGAAGAGCTCTTCCGGATGCACGTGATGGGTTAAAACCGGTGCATCGCCGCATATTATACGGGATGCACGAACTTGGCGTCAGACACGATAGACCGCATAAGAAATCGGCGAGGATAGTAGGAGATGTCCTTGGGAAATATCATCCTCATGGTGACGTTGCCGTTTACGACACGATGGCGCGAATGGCGCAGGATTTCTCTTACCGGTACCCTTTGGTTGATGGTCAGGGTAATTTCGGCAGCGTTGATGGCGACGCTGCTGCGGCAATGCGATATACCGAAGCGAGGCTGTCAAAAATAGCAGAGGAACTGCTGGTTGACCTCGATAAAGATACCGTCGCCTGGAGTCCTAATTTTGATAACAGCCTGGATGAACCGCAGATTTTACCTGCGAAGCTCCCTAACCTATTGATAAACGGCTCTTCCGGTATTGCTGTTGGTATGGCTACTAACATGCCTCCGCACAACTTAGCAGAAGTGGTGGATGGCATAATAAATGTGATAGACGAGCCAGAAGTGAGTATAAGCGAGCTGATGCAAATAATAAAAGCGCCTGATTTCCCTACTGGTGCAACCATCTTTGGCTACGAGGGCATAAAAAAAGCATATGAGACTGGCAGAGGCTCCTTAAAGCTAAGAGCAAAAGCAGAGATAGAAATAAAGGCTAAAAAGGAGCGAATAGTCATAACCGAGATACCGTACCAGGTAAACAAAAGCAAGCTGGTAGAGGAGATAGCGGAATTTGCAAAGAAATACAAAGTAGAGAGTATTAGTGGGTTAAGAGACGAATCCGATCGTAAAGGAATGAGGATTGTAATAGAATTGAAAACCGGCGCTAATGCCGCTATCGTTTTAAACAATCTCTATAAACATACACAATTGGAAAACACCTTTGGTGTAATCAATCTCGCACTGGTGGATGGCGAGCCGAGAGTATTAACGCTAAAGGAGTTAATCGAGTGCTACATAAAGCACAGGAAAGAAGTAACGATTAGAAAGCTGCAATATGAATTAGAGCGTGCAGAGAAGAGAAGGCACATATTGGTGGGCTTAATCATCGCGATCTCGCATATAGATGAGGTGATAAGACTAATAAAAGCATCAAGCGATAGCAAAGCCGCTAAAACCGCTCTGATTGACAGATTTGAACTGAGCGAGGAGCAAGCGAAAGAGATACTGGAGATGCGACTTTCGCGATTGAGCGCGTTAGAGCGTGATAAAATAGAAACCGAACGGACAGAGATGGAGGAGAAAATAAGCTGGTTAACGGAGGTATTGGCATCCGAAGCACGAATATTTGGTATCATAAAAGAGGAGCTGATAGAGTTGAAGGAGAACTATGGCGATGCGAGAAGGTCAGAAATAGAGGAAATGGTGACGTTAAGCGAGCGTGATTTTATAGAAGAGGAGGAAGTAATCCTCTTTTTTACGCAGCGTGATTATGTGAAACGATTATCAGCAAATATTTTTACGCGGCAACGGAGAGGAGGAAAAGGAATAGCCGTGATAGAGAAAAAAGACGATGATGCTATCATTAATTTCATACGCGCTTCCACGAGGGAACGTGTGCTCCTTTTTACTGAATATGGTAAGGCATACCAGGTGAAGACATACGCAATCCCGCCCAGCAGCCGACATGCAAAAGGGAAACCACTGGTGAACATTCCCGGGCTGAGCATAAGTCCAGCGGAGGCAGAAGAGAGTGAAAACTTCGTAACCGCTATTTCTATACCTGAAGATATAGATAAGGGTATAAAAACTGAAACCGAGGATTCCTTTATCGTTTTCGCTACCAGACGAGGCGTGGTAAAAAGAAGTTCACTTGCTAATCTGAAGTCTATACGCATTACAGGTATCGTCGCCGTTAAGATTGACCGTATCAAAGGCGATTTGTTAGCTGACGTGGCGTCAATAACAGGAGCCGATGCCGGGAAAAAGGGTATAATCATAAGTTCGAAGAACGGAAAGGCGATATTGTTCCAGGAAGAGGAATTGCGGGAAATGGGCAGATATGCAGCAGGAGTAAGGGGGATGAGATTGGAACGGGGCGATGAGATAGCAAGTATTGATGCTGTGGATTTGAATGCCGGCGTATCAAAAGAAAAGAACAAGGTCGTTACGATAACAGAGAAAGGCTATGGAAAAAGAACGAGGTTAGATGCTTATAGAGAAACACACCGGGGTGGTAAAGGCGTGATTAGCATTAGAGTTGGAGAAAAAAACGGTAAAGTGGTGTGTATAAAGCAAGTAAAGAATAGCGATGAACTGATGATTTCTACTTCTGACGGGATGGTGACAAAAATTTCTGCACGGAGCATTCCCACGCAAGGTAGAAATACGCGGGGTGTGAGGTTGATGAATGTGAAGGAAGGCGAGAGAGTGGTGGGAGTGGATGTGGTGTGAAAAAAATACCAAAAGTGTTGTGTTAATCTCGTGGTTTGGTTTTGGACATTGAGATTTAGAGTTTTGGAATTTGGTGCTTGGAACTTGTGATTTTTTAATCTTGCCCCTATAATATCTTTCTCTTTTTTCTCTTCACACGATCAAAAAATCCTCTCTGTTTCATTATCTCCCTCGTCTCACCGGTTACTATCACCTCAGCTTCCTTTAGTGCTACCGTAGTCTTACAACCCGTTAAGAACATTGCAACCTTTAATTCCTCGCCCATTTCCTTTATTTTCTCTATTACTTTATCTGTGCTTCCTTTTCCACCATTGTTTTCCATTGCAGGTTTCAGGAAAGGCAAGGCGGCACTACATAGGTCTGCGCCTAAAGCCATGCTTTTTGCAACGTCAATGCCATTTCTTATTCCACCAGTAGCGATTACAGGAATAGGAAAAGGAAGCGCACTGCATTCCATTATGCTTTCCACCGTTGTGATACCCCAGTCCCAGCTAAAAAGGTGTCCCAAATGTTCACCCAGGGCATCCCCCTCTGCTTTCGCACGGTATATCTCCGCAGCGGCTAAACTCGTTCCGCATAAACCGCCTACGTCTATCGCAGATACGCCTACCTCGTTTAACTTCTTCGCCATTGCGTAACTAATCCCTGCACCCGTTTCCTTTACAATCACCGGCTTTTTTATCGCTTCGCATACCTCTTTTATCGCATCAAGGCAACCTCTTGCATCCACGTTGCCTTCGGGCTGAATGGCTTCCTGTAAAAAGTTGAGGTGTATTGCAACTGCATCTGCGCCTATCATCTCTATAACGCGCTCAACACCTTCTATTCCATATTCCTTCAACTGAGGAGCACCAATATTCGCATAGATAAACGAATCAGGCGCAACGTCGCGAACCACACGGAAAGAATCCACTTGCTCGGTGCTTTCCAACGCTGCTCGCTGAGAACCCACGCCCATACCCACGCCAAGCGTTTCCGCAGCTTCTGCAAGCACTTCATTTATTCTTTTCGTCGCTGGATGCCCGCCAGTCATCGAAGCAATCATTATGGGATAATTAAACGAAAAGCCTAAAAACTCCGTCTTCAATTCTATCTCGTCTTTATCTATTTCCGGTAACGCAACGTGAACAAGCTTAACGTCTGCAAAACAATTCGCACCTACTTCCACTCCCTTTTCCGCACATATCTGGAGTTGCTCTATCTTCCTTCTCGATGTATTTCCCATTGTTCTCTCCTTTTGTGAATATTCAGATTTAGAAATATTTAACAATACAATATAGTTACTGATAAGGAATATTACCAAAAATGAACCTGACCGCATTATCTCAGGAGACTGAAAAAGCATTTTACCTCGAAACTTTCGGCTGCACCGCAAACGTGGGTGACGAGATGAAGATGCGAGCAATTCTGAGGAAAAATGGGCATGAGATAGTAGAAGAAAGTGAAGCCGATGTTGCCATCGTGAATACATGCACCGTAACGAAGAGAACGGAATTAAATGTGATAAAGCGACTGAAGGAGTTGAAAGAGCAGGGTAAAGAGGTGATTGTAGCTGGTTGCATGGCTGCGGCACAGCCCGAGCTGGTAAAAAGCATTTTAGGCGAGGATGTGATAATGGTGACGCCTATGGATATTTGCAATGGTTATAGTGAGGAACAAAGGCTTGATTTTGACGCTGTGATTTGTATAATCCCAATAGCAATGGGCTGCGTAGGAAACTGCTCTTATTGTATCGTGAAGCAAGCGAGGGGAGAGTTGAGAAGCTACGAGCCTGAAAAGATATGCGAGGCAGTTAAAAGTGCAGTGGAACGAGGTGCGAGGGAGATAAGGATTACTGCGCAGGACTGCAGTACATACGGCTGGGACAGCTTCGATATAAAGCTCCCGGAGTTGTTAGAAATGGTAACAGCCGTGGAAGGTGATTTTAGAATAAGAGTGGGCATGATGAACCCATTTACGGTGATTCACATTCTGGATGAACTTCTGGAAGCATTTGATTCCGAGAAAATATTCAAATTCTTTCACGTGCCGGTGCAATCCGGCTCGGATAAGGTGCTCGGCGATATGAGTAGGAATTATAAAACTGCTGATTTCGTTGAGATAGTAAGAAGCATAAGGAAGCGATTTAAATACAGCACGATATGCACGGATTTCATCATTGGATTCCCAACCGAAACGGAAGAGGATTTTTTTTCATCTTTGAATCTGTTAGAGGTGGTGAAGCCGGAAAAAGTGAACATAACGAGGTTCTCTACAAGACCCGGGACGGAAGCATCAAAACTAAAGGATTTGCTGGAGCGAGAGAAGAAAAGGAGGTCGAGAATTTTCTCCGCCGTTTATCACCAGATTGCTTTCGCAAAGAACAAAGAGTTGGTGGGAATGGCCCTTCCTGTTTTAGTAACAGAGCGGGGTAAAAAGGGAGGCGTAATAGCCCGCGACGCTTCGTATAGAACGATAGTAATAAAAAAGGATTTGCCACTCGGTGCCACTTGTGAGGTGCGTGTAAAGGAGGCGAAGAGCACTTATTTGGTGGGTGAGGTTCAAAACATTATTTGAAACGATAGCAAGCTTTAAATATGAATCATCCTTTTCCTAATACATGGCACGCACACTATGCACCGTCTGCGGCAAACCGGCATTGTATAAATGCAAGTACTGCGGCGATGCCCTTTGCAAGGAGCATTTCGCACCAGAAATGCACTGGTGCGTTGCGCCTGATAACTATAATAGAGACCTTGAGGAAGAGGAAACTGCGCCCATAGCGAAGCCAAACGATAAAAGGCAAGTGATAGCTGATACGAATATCGCTGGCATTTTTTCTCATAACTATTCCTATTTACTCCTGTTCCTCATTGCCCTCTCTTTTTTCTTACAATTACTCATTCCAGGCGGTCTGATTACGAGAGGACCCCCCAATCTATATGAAGTGTCATTATGGTTGAATCCAATACTCGTAGAAGAAAGACCCTGGACTCTGGTAACGCATATATTCCTTCATGGAAGCTTCAATCACTTCTTCTTCAATATGCTCTTCTTCGTCTTCTTTGCTCCGGTGCTGGAGAGAAAGATAGGGAGTTCAAAATTTCTGCTCATATTTTTCCTCTCTGGAATTTTTGCGGGCATCGGCTGGAGTTTAACTTCCGTTAGCCCGGTAGTGGGTGCAAGTGGTGCATTGTGTGGGATATTCGCTACCCTTGCAGTGCTGATGCCAAGAATGAGAGTATATTTCTTCTTTTTAATACCAATGGAAATATGGATGGTGGTTATCCTCTTCGCTCTGTTTGATTTTTTAATGATCGGTTCAGGCGACATGATTGCGCACATCGCGCATTTATCCGGTCTATTTTTCGGATTACTGGCAGGCTTGAGTTTGAAGAAAACGTATAGCTAATGTAAAAAACCACGAGATTTCACAAGATTAACACAAGAAAATGATGCCCGGATTCATGATGCAGGATACCGGATACAAGTTTAGGGATGCATCATGCATCTTGTATCATGCATCTTGTATCATGCATCTTCAATTCTTTTCTCGTGTTTCCAAACCCTCCAGAATCTTTGCAAAATTTCTATCCGCATTCCTCTTTTTTAGCTTTACAAGTTTTACAATCTCTTTTTTATCAACTTCAACCTCGATGAATTCAGTCGCATCTAAAAGTTTTTTCCCAATTTTGGACCTCACAATCACCGTGGAATAGCCATCAGGACTTCCTACCGAGCCGATGGAGATGTCTGCAAGCCTGGAAACGAAATCGTCGCAGAACGGACAGCCTTCCCTCACTTCGTTCTCCAGCTCTCTCACATCACATGAATAATCCCCGCCATCCACCGTGACGACATACTTCCCCCTGGTTATCTGCGTCTTTTCTGCTTTATCGAGGTCAACGCCGAATCTCCTCCTCGTATCTTCCTTTAGACCCTCGTAATCGAAACTCTCAAGGCAATATAGTCCCAATACGATGATTTCTACACCTGGAAATTTACGTTCCAAATCCCACCGTTGCTGTATCTTTCTCACTGCTCTGACTTCACAGGGTGTGCCAACAACGGCGATTTTCCTCTTTCCATCACTCACCGCTTCTTCGAGCTTTGACATCATCGGAACGCGCAAATATTTCGTTCCTCTCGCACTCTTTATCCCCTCCACGTCATGAACAACGACCGCTTCTGCTTTATAACCCTCTTCTCGACGCACAACAAGCGCAGCATCAAAGAAATTATTCTCCATTCCTGCGATAAGCAAAGCGGTGACCATTCCTCCATCCTGACCACTCACATGCGTCTTACCTGCAATTAAATCACTATAAACACCCAACTCTTCATCCCGCTCTCCCTCTAAAAATCTATCCTCTATTTCTCTTATATCCTCTGCCGTCGTTGGATATATGTTTGCCATCCTCTTTATTGCTTCCGTGGGGCATACGAGAGCACACGAACCACAACCTATGCAATCATCTGATAGCTCGCTGCGGTAAGGTGCACCAACTTCACGCTCTACACCACGACTTATAACGTTTATGGCTGAAATACCAACTAACTCCTCACAAACCCTCGTACACAATCCGCAAAGAATGCAGTGCTCATCTTCCAATTTGAATCTCGGTTTTACAACTCCATAATCCCTCGCCAGGCTTTGTATCCTCTCCTCTTCCGGGCATCTCGCCAGCAACAATTCCAGGAGCATTTTTCTTATATCAATAATCTCCGTGGATTTGGTGTTTACCACCAGTCCACCTTCGACTGGATAATTACAGGCCGTGACAATCTTTTTCCTGCCGCGTTTCTCTATCTCTACTGAACATAGCCTGCAAGCGCCAAAAGGTTCTAACGCGGGATGATAACATAAAGTGGGTATATCAATACCAACACTTCTTGCCGTCTCTAAGATTGTGCTTCCTTCCTCAATCTCTGCCTCCATACCGTCAATTTCTAATTTCATCTTCATCACTCACTTCCTCTCCTTTCCCCTCTCTATTAGCCTCTCCGCTTCAGGTACTGGAGGCGGAACTGGCCTACCCGATATTTTCGCCACTGCTCCAACCTTGGGCGGGCAAACATCGTAGCAAATCCCGCACTTTATACAGTTGGATTGGTCTATCACGTGTATTTTTCTTTTCTCACCCTCTATTGCATCCTCAGGACAGTCCTTCAGACACCGCAGACAGGCTATGCACTTCTCTGGTTCGATATAATATGAAATCAAGTCCTTACAAACCAGTGCTGGGCATCTTTTCTCCTTGATATGCGCTTCATATTCTGCTCTGAAATACCGGATGGTGCTTAAAGCAGGATTGGCGGCTGTCGTTCCCAACGCACATAGTGATGCGTTTTTCATCACCTTCGCTATTTCCCCGAGCTGCTCTATATCTCCATCCTTTCCCCTACCGGCAACTATATCCTCCAATATCTCACGCATACGCCTTAAACCCTCCCGACAGGGCACACACTTGCCACACGATTCATCGCAGAGGAAATCAACGAAGTAGCGTGCTAAATCCACGATACATGTATCTTCGTCTATAACAATCATACCACCAGAGCCCATCATTGAACCCAACTTGGTGAGTTCATCGAAATCCACTGGCGAATCGAGATATTCTTCGGGAATTATTCCTCCTGAGGGACCTCCGGTTTGAACACCTTTAAATTCCCTACCTCCTGGAATTCCACCCCCTATTTTATATATGATGTCTCTCAGCGTCATTCCCATGGGGACTTCCACTAAACCGGTATTGTTTACCGTCCCTACAAGGGAGAATATCTTTGTTCCCTTGCTTCCTTCAGTTCCAATCGAGTTGAACCAATCGGCTCCTTTTTCTACTATCAGTGGCACAATCGCCCACGTTTCCACGTTGTTTAAATTGCTCGGCTTATCCCAGATGCCACTTTCTGATGTGTGGATATATTTAGGTCTTGGCTCTCCGACCTTTCCTTCTATTGCATTCATTAAAGCGCTGGATTCGCCGGAGACGAAAGCTCCCGCACCTCTATGCACTTTCACGTCGAATTTGAATCCTGAACCCAGAACGTCATCACCGAGGAAGCCGTATTCCTTCGCCTGTTCGAGCGCAATCGCGAGATTCTTCACCGCCAGTGGATACTCTTGACGCACGTAAACAAATCCCTGATCAGCGCCAATGGCGTATGCACCGATGGTTAATCCCTCAAGCACCCTGTGTGGATTGCCTTCCATGATTGATCTGTCCATATAGGCACCAGGATCGCCTTCATCACAGTTCACTATCACATATTTGGGTTCTCCAGGTGCATTCCGGGTGGTCTCCCATTTTCTCCCTGCGGGAAACCCACCACCACCGCGACCCCTCAAATTCGCTCTCTTCACCTCTTCCAGCACTTCTTCCGGCGTCATCTCGTGCAATACCTTCGCTAATGCCTGGTATCCTCCAAGCGCAATGTAATCTTCGATATTTGTCGGGTCAATCCTGAGGTTATCGCCAAAAACAAGCCGATTTTGATACTTATAGAACGGAATATCTCGTTCATAAACAATTCTTTCGCCGGTGCCGGAATCGGTATAAAGCAAACGGTCAATAATCTCCTTTCCTTTTACTGTGGTTGAGAGGATTTCTGAAACATCTTCGGGTGTCACACTGAGATAACATATCCCCTCCGGATGAATGACAATTATGGGTCCGCGCTCACAAAATCCATGACAACCAGTCCTCCTGAAACCCACCTCTTCCGTTAAATCTTGTTTCTTCAATTCATCTACAATCGCAGCAGCAACGTTATCGCTCCCGGTGGCACGGCACGCAGTTCCAGAACAGAGTGTGATATAATGCTTATTCGGGTCCCGCTCTGCTAAAATCTCGCTTCTCAGCCCTTCCAATTCCTCTTTTGATTTTACTCTCGGCATTTCCTATCACTCTACTCATATTTTTCTAAAATCTCTTCCACAAGTGCTGGCGTAATCTTACCGTGATAGTCACCATCAACCACTACTACCGGTCCCATTGCACAACAACCAAGACAATTTACTCGCCTCAAACTGAACCGCATGTCTGACGTTGTCGCTCCCTCTTTTATCTTCAAGTTCTCTTCCACGCGGTCCAGAATCTTCGGCGCACCTCGCACCTGACAGGCAGTACCAAGACATACTTGTAGTATATGGCGACCGACCGGATTCAGGCTCATCGCTTTATAAAAACTCGCTATTCGGTATATTTGACTCTTTGGAATCCGCATCCTCTCGCTTATTCGTGCAATCACTTCCCTGGGTATCCAGTTAAACTCGCTTTGTATGTCCAGCAGCAACTGAATTAAAACCCCCTCCTCTCCTCTATATCCCTCTATTAGCTCATCCACTCTCTTCAGGTCTATTTCCACCATTTCCTCTCTCTCCTATTTTTTATATGCCTCTTTTTCTGCCTCACTAATGCTCCTTCCAATACCAACAACCTTTTTATCAACAATTGCAACCCATCTTTCAGGGAATTTTCTCATTAATTCTGAGTAATTCTCTTCACCCCATTTCATATCCTCCAAAAATTCCTCCGGTTCTATTTCCATTTTATATCACCGCCTTTATTCTCACTTCAGCCTTATGGCTGGTATCCAGATTTAAAATATGGATTCACGTAGTCTATTCTAAATATTCTATATTCTCCGGGGTCTAAAGATTCTCTACCCCCGTCAATTACATTTGGGAAGTATGCAACCACCCACACATCTGCCGGAGTTGTGCCGGTGTTCTTCACTTCAATAAGTGTGTAACACTCCTTTTCAGTTTTGAACCATATATTTCCAGCTCCAGAAACTTGTACTAAACCTTCCTTAGAGAAGTCTTGGGAAGTCAGAACATCTATTTCTGGTATTATTGATGGACTTGCATCTTTAAACTGCGATATTCCAGAAACGGTGTTATCCTTAATTTTCTTACTCTTTACATACATGTCAGAGAAAGTTTCGGAGGCTATGGTTACAAGTCTTCCATCTTCATCCAAATTATTTACTGTATTGTATGTATCCAACAAAGCTTTTCCAACTAATCCCGCCGGGGGACATAAAAATCCAGTAATAGCAGCTCCAATGCCCTTGATAAAATCTTTTTTCCAATCAGTATCCTCTGCTAATCTGGCTTTATAAACGTCATATGGAAATTCAACTTCTTTGGAGATTAAATCCTTAACCCTGTTATTTGCTTTGTTTCTTTCATTTAAATTATCACGGTAAAAAGTTTTTTGATCTTCAGGTATTGGCGCGAAATTTGACAGCGTGTCTTGCTTTGTTTCGGTAATATTATCTCTAAAAAGTGCAAGTAATTTTAGATAGTTGGGTAAGTCAGAAGAGGAAAAAGGAGACGAAAATTCTGGTTCTTGTTTATATTTGAGCAAGTATTCGTGGAATAATTTTTCCAACACACTATTGGACAGTTCTTTAAAGCTTTTATCCAATAATTCTCCATACCATGTTTTATAGTCTATAGAAGGGAATAAGGCATCTGTTGTTAGGTAGGCTAATAACGCTGCAGTTATACTTGCTATGCCCTCGGTAGCATCTTCGTCTACCCTAAAAAAGAAGTAATCTCCAGCTATTGATAGGTTATGCGCATCGTATTTTGTTGCATTCAATATCTCGGTGTTATCTGAAGCAAATTTCTCTACCGCCTTTTTTAGCTCATAATCCTCTTCCTTTATCTCTATGCTATTCCCATTTATTTCTGCGGGAATGCAGAATGGTGCACTTGCCGAAAATACTATCGAGTCATTCAACGACACCACTGCCCTAACCTTTACTGTGTCCCCTGTAAATGTAGGTGGGTTGTCATCTATTATCTCTGCTTCGACTTTTAAAGGGTGCTTAAGAGAAGTATCAATATTTATATTTCGCGATGCACTTCCAAATTTGTCTTCATATATTGCATTTATTTCCAAAACAGCATTCTGAACTTTTGGAACAGTAATTATCGCTGAGTAAATCCCATCATCTTCGACATCATCTCCATGCGTGCTTTTTCCATCATCGTATAAGTCAAAAGAGATTGAGGAAAGTTTTCCTTCAACTGTTGCGTTATAAAGTAGCTTATCTTCATCCAGAACTTTTGCTTTTACAATCAATTCTGAACCAGTGATTATGGAAAAGCCCTCTGGAGGTGCTATGATGCTCACGTTTAGTTTTGGAATTCCAATATAATTCTCAAACCTCTGCATCAGCGGATAATTATCTTTATCTCCATCTATGGGATAAGGAGTATCGCCAATTCCATCATTATTATCATCTGGTTCAGTGTAATCATCCCAGTAGTTGCCTAAGTAATTTTCAAACTCATAGACAGAATCGCCCACTGAATGAGTAGAATGAGTTGCAATTCCCCTTCCATCTAATGTCCCACCATAGCCAACATCATCACACCAACTCCCATTTCCTTCGTAAAACCAATCACCATATTCGAAGTTCCAGAAATTTTTAATATCTTCATTCGGTTCTATTACTTCGTTATCGTTATTATCAAAATATATCTCGATTACATCTACATCCCCTTCTTGGACATCTTCTGACTCAAAATCCTCATTTGTAATTTTTA
>JANJFQ010000053.1 GCA_025435355.1 Candidatus Methanophagales archaeon
CGTCCAGGCTAAATATCTTGCGTGGAAGGATGATCGCCTGTAAGTTCTCCGCCCTAAAAGAGGTCTCATAGCCTGGGCATTCTCTGTTGCTACACCGCGAAACTCTCTCTAAAACGTAGTATTCGCCGTCTAAGGTTATAAGACGCCGTGGATTGGTATTGTATTTCCTTCTTAGCGCAGAGCCACAAAAAGGACATCTGTCCATACTGGTGACGGCTTATAATACTTGTGCCATAAGTATAAGTTGGCGGTTATTATAAAAGAGTTTTGGATGAAACTATAGGTATTCGCTCAAAAATCTTAGAATCTACCACGGTACTTCTTCTATTACTATAACAGCTTATAGTCCTGTGGATATAGTTGTTACTGACCCTGATAATCATATTATCAGCAAGCAATCAAACGAGATTCCATGCGCATCTTATACAGAAGAAGACATAAATGGTGACGATGATTCTGATGATATAATCTTTATTCCTTACCGGAAAAAAGGAGAATATCAGATAAGTTTAGTTCCGGAAGCAGGGGCATCGCCTGACGATAAATATACGCTTGTAGTATCAACAGAAACTGCAAATACTACCTTAGCAGAAAACGTTTCTGTCGGTGAAGTTCCGACTGAGCCTTATGTTTTTGAATCAACATTCTTTTTCGATACAGGCTCGTCTAATAAGCCATATCCTTCTATTTCAGGGACGCACAACGGGACGATAAAGCCAAATCAAAACATAGCGGTGCAAAAACTTTACACTTATCCCTGCGCAGGCACAGGCGGGCATACCGAATACGCAAGAATATGGAACTCAACTTTGAACGTAACAGCAAAATGGGATGGTTATAATGAAGATTGGCACAACATTTCCTTTAACAAATCTTTCATGCTTGTAGCTGGCGAAACGTACAACTATACCATCCGCACAGGCTCTTATCCGCAGATCCATCATACGGATGCACTGCCGACAGCGAATGGCTGGATAAACTGCACTAAATTTGTGGATGCAAATGGAAAAGCATACACCGGCTGGATATCTGCGATAAGATTGGAAGAATAGGCGAGTAAAGAGGGAAAAATTTCCATTTCTCTTTTTCTGAAGGCACTTTATAACTTCTGGCAAAGATTGTGACGGTGGAGTGAGCTGAGAAAAACAGCAATGGGAATGGGAAAGTAAAGTATATATATTCTGATTACATAGTTTATAGCATGTCTGAAGTAATCTCAATTCGTATACCTCGGGAGCTGAAGGAGATGATGCGGGAAGTGGAAGTAGATTGGCCGAGTTTTATAAGAAGAGCGATGGAGGAGAAGGTGAGAGAAGAGAAGAGGAAGAATGCGATGAAGTTGATGGATGAGTCAAGGAGAAAGACGAGAGGTGTGAAATTCGACTCCGTGGAAGTAGTTAGAGGTTTAAGGGATGAGCGATGAGACTAAACTGGTCCTGGATGCGAACGTGATTGCAAAATGGTACATAGAAGAGGAAAATACGGAAAAAGCGATCGAGATAAGGGATAGGTTTGTCGCAGGCAAACTTGCTATTTTAGAACCTACTTTGCTAATCTATGAGCTCGGGAATGTCTTCTGGAAGCATCCTGTGAAAAGTCCTGAGGACGTGGAAAGTGATTTTAAAGCACTCTTCGAGATTGAGTTGGAGTTTTTGAAAGTTAACGAGCCAGGATTTCTGAAGAATATCTTCGAGAATGCAAGGAAGTTTGGAATAACGTTTTACGATGCCGTATATGTTAGTTTAGCCATGAAGGAAGATTGCAAACTAATAACTGCTGATGGGAAACTTCAAAGGAAAGTGGAGGGTCAGATGGATGTGGAGTTGTTGTAAATGGATAGGTTTTGCAGAAGCGAACTGGGAAACAATTGACCATGAATTGAGCAAAAGAACTCCTGTAATAGCCAACGTCAGCTACTCAACAACCGGTTATCCTTATCATTTCATCGTCTTTATTGGCAAAATTGATGAAAAATATTACTTCTTAGACCCGTACGATGAGCAAAAGGAGATAAGAGAATGGCAAAATGGCAAACTCGGACTGTATTCGCTCAATAATCTTAGAATCTACCACAGTACTTCTTCTATTACAATAACTGCATATAGTCCAGTGGATATAGTTGTTACTGACCCTGATAATCTTACCGTTAGCAAGCAATCAAACAAGATTCCAGGCGCATCTTATATAGAGGATGACATAAATGGAGATGACGATCCCGATGATATAATATTTATTCCTTATCGGAAAACAGGAGAATATCTGATAAATTTAGTTCCAGAAGCCGGTGCATCGCCTAACGATAAATATACGCTTGTAGTTTCAACAGAAACTGCAAATACAACCTTAGCAGAAAACGTCTCTGTCAGTGAAATCCCAACCGAGCCATACGTTTTTGAATCAACATTTTATTTCGACACAGGCGCACCAGCCAATCCGTATCCAAGCATCTCCGGGACGCACAATGGAACAAATTACACCTTCACAGACAATCACCGTGCAAGAGCTTTACACTTACCCATGCCCCGGCACAGGTGGGCATACGGAATACGCAAGAATATGGAACTCTACATTAGATGTAAACGCAACCTGGAACGGTTACACTGGAGACTGGCACAATATCTCCTTTAACAACTCTTTCACGCTTGTAGCTGGCGAAACATACAACTATACCATCATAACAGGCTCCTATCCACAGATAATCCATGAATCCAGCAAAGAAGTAACAGGAGGAGCAATAAACTGTGCTGAATTTACAGATGCCAATGGAAAAATTTATTATGATTGGATACCAGCCATCAAGCTATTTCTTCAGTAAAGCTTTTCTTTCTAAGAAAAGGTTTATGCTAAAAGAAAGTTGTAGTAAAACTTTTTATGTAGTATGCACTTAATATAATAGGTG
The DNA here is from genome assembly GCA_025435355.1 of Candidatus Methanophagales archaeon. GTDB lineage: Archaea > Halobacteriota > Syntropharchaeia > Alkanophagales > Methanospirareceae > WJOV01. Next base: position 2,900 of record JANJFQ010000053.1, read on the forward strand.
AGGGGTGGAAAAATAAGATGACAAAAAGCATTTCGTTGTCGGATGATGTATATACACTACTAAATAGTATAAGAGGCAAAGACGAGACTTTTTCAGAGGTTATAAGGAGATTAACAGGAAACAAAGGGCGGTTAATGGAAATACTGGACCTTTACCCGGAGTTAAGCGAGGTATCGGAGTATGAAGAATCGGTAAAGGGTCTAAGAAAGCAGATAGACGAGGCGTTAAGAACATGAAATGTATAGACACAACTTATCTCGTTGATTTGATCAGAAGACCTTCAACTATAAGAACAATAACACAGAAGTTAGATAAAGAGGGGGTGCATGCAACTACCGTTTTCAACGTTTACGAGGCTTTATTTGGTGCTTATGCGATAAAAGATGAAGAGAAGAGGGAGAAAGCGAAGAATAAATTGAAAAAGGCGATTAATAGAATGGAAGTTTTGAAGTTAGATTATAATGATGCTGTAAAAGCAGCTAAGCTTGGCGGAACATTAGCGCATAAGGGGAAACATGTTGGTGCGGATGCAATTATAGCAGCGATTGCAATAAACAATGGTTGTGAAGCAGTGGTTACAAGAAATGAAGAGCATTTCAGGTGGATAGGGGAAATAAGTGGACTAAGCGTAGAGATATATTAAATAATATCATCTCTCTCTACAACTTCATGAACAACACTGATAACGCTTACTCGCATAATTCAACCAACATCTGGAACTCAACTTTGGATGTAATTGCAAACTGGAATGGCTACAGGGAAGATTGGCACAACATATCTTTTCCTGAAACTTTCACGCTTGTAGCTGGCGAAACTTACAACTATACCCTACGCACAGGCTCTTATCCACAGATCATACATAATCAAACATTCACGAATGAATATGGAACAATCACATGCACTAAATTTAAAGATGCCAATGGGAAAATTTATTACGATTGGCTACCCGCTATTAGGTTGTGGTAAGTTGACAAGTAAAGAAATCCATTTTCATGAACATGCAGAGACAAAGATTAGAAGAAGAGGGATAACCATCTATCAAACAAAGCCAAGAAGATATTTGAGGGAGAAAAGATGATAAAATATTGGAAGGATGTGGATATATTGGATATAGAGTTGAAGGAGGGAGAATACGGTGAAGAGATAGCAGAAGGTGTGATTTTAGTTTGAAAGAAAGGTTATTGAATAAAGCTTTTCTAAATATTTTAAGAAAAGATTTTTAGTCATGGTCTTTACCGGAGGTAAAAAAAGTTGATAGAACAACTTGGCGAAATAGGCTTAATAGAACGAATAAGTAAAAAGTTCCTCGTGGACAAACAAATCGTAACGGTAGGCGCGGGAGAAGACGATTGCGCCGTTATAGACATAGCTAAAGCAAAAGCGGGTTATAAATTTCTCGTAGTAACCACGGATACGCTGCAAGAATCAACGCATTTCCCTACTGGCATTTCTCCTTTCCAAATAGGCTGGACTTCAGTAGCTGTAAACTTAAGCGACGTTGCCGCGATGGGTGCTCATCCTTTTGCTTTTACCATTGCAATGGGCATTCCTGCACATACCGGGACAGCATTCGTGGATGGTGTAGTGGAAGGATTGGAAAAATGTGCCTCTGCATATAATACCGCGGTAGTTGGCGGCGACATAACAAGAAGCCGCGAGGTTATCTTAACCGGTACTTGTCTTGGATTTGCAGACAACGCGGTAAGGAGAGCGGGAGCCGAAGTTGGAGACCTGGTATGCGTGACAGGCTCGCTTGGTAATGCGGCACTTGGCTTGAAACTAATAAAAGAAGCAGGAATAAAACAGAAATTGCCGAAACGAGTAGAAGAAGTAGCGAAAAAAGCGCTGTTTCAGCCATTGCCACGTGTAAAAGAAGGCGTTAATCTCGCAGACTCCGGATTAGTAACCGCGATGATTGACATAAGTGACGGTCTCGCACTTTCATTGGCCGCGCTCGCAAAAAGTAGTAAAGTAGGGTTTGAGATATACGAAGATAAAGTGCCCGTATTGAGCAATGATATAAAAAGTGCAACAGACCTGGATTTATCAATGCTTGAGCTTCGCGACCTTGCGTTTTATTACGGTGGCGATTATGAATTGCTTTTTACCGTTGATGCGAGGACAAAGACGTTAGAAAACGAAGAAATGTTGAAAAGGATGCAAAAGGAGATGAAAATGAGCATTATCGGTACGGTAGTGCCGTCAGAGGAAGGTATTTATTTCAAAACTGGGGAAGAGAAGGAAATGGTAGAACTAAAGGGGTATCAGCACTTTTAATAAGTGCAAAGTGCAAATTGAAAAATGCAAATTAATGGCTTTTGATCTTCTATCATCTATTATGCCACCTAATAGTCAAGCTAAATCGTTGGCTAATGGCTTCCATCGGAATCTTAGAGCCGTATTCCTCTAACAGCGTTACTAGCTATACCTGCCGCTTCACTTATTCGACTTGCTCCTGTTTTTCTTAGAAAGTAAAAGTATTGTGTGAATCAATATCTTAAAATATTTTTTCTAACCTTCGTTAATAATGTTATAATTATTCGTCTAAAAAATTCGATTTATCGGAAGTTTTTTATCTACTATTTGTTATATACGATATCAATAAGAGCTATACAAATACCAGCAACAATCTGGAAAGTAGGAGGGATTAGGAGTATGTCTTTGAGTCTTTTAAAATTTGAGGGGGAAATGAGAGATCCAATCTATCAATATATCCCCTTTACTGGTCTTGAGAAAGATGTAATCGATACGAAAGTCGTTCAGAGGTTAAGACGAATAAGTCAAACGTCTACTACGAAATTCGTTTATCCTGGCGCTGAGCATTCGCGTTTTTCTCATTCTTTGGGAGTGATGCACCTCGCTGGAAAGCTTGCGGAATCAGTATTATTTAAGGAAGAATTTGGTGATGAGTTCTGCTTAACTGAAAGAATCCAGAGTTTAACGGATAGGGGAAGATCAAGTTTTCCTGAATTGAAAGAATTATCAGATAACTTATTGAGTATCGCCAAAAAAGTGCAAACGGTTAGACTTGCAGGATTGTTACATGATGTAGGACATGCTCCCTTTTCACATACTCTAGAACCAATTCTCGAAGAATATCTCGGTTTAAATCACGAAGAAATGGGGATTAGAATCCTTAATGAGAATAAGGAACTTAGGGAGGTGATTCAAGGATCAGAAATCGTAGAACACCTTGGTATAGATATTCAAGACATAATAGACGTTCTGAAGGAAAAGACAGAGGATAAATTTTTAGGTGAAATACTTTCTGGCACTTTCGATGTTGACAAAATAGATTACTTTGTTAGAGATGCTTATTATGCAGGGACTATAGAGTATGGGTATGTGGATGCTGAACGACTAATCGATACTTTAGCAGTTCATAACGGTACTTTAATACTGGATTCAAGCGTTATTGAAACAATCATTGAATTTTGGGAGGCACGTTTTCATATGTTTTCTGCTGTCTATTATCATCGAGCTGTAAGGGCGATTGAGTTGGTATTATACCAGATGATCAATAGGTTTTTATCCGCCTATAAAGATTTAGAAGACGAAAAGAGACCTAAAACCCTCCTCAACGCTTTTTTGAATGCCAAGAATATTGATGATTACTTAGCACTAGATGATTATACAACTATTTCAGAATTGATCAGACTGAAACGAGAGGGTTGGGATTTTCGTGCTACTTTTAAGTTTCTAGACATGTATCTACAGAGGAAACTCCTAACATGTGTTGCTGAAGTTGAACTTATTGGCGAGAAAGAAGGAATATATCGCGGACTAACGGATGAAAGATATCTCCGTAACGAGATGCATGAAATAGCGGATCTCGCCGGTGTTCCTAAAGAGGACATTTTTAGTGACATTCCAGGAAGGGTGTGTATTAAGGTAAACCCCGTGTTTGAACATCTAGAGAACATACGGATTTTTGACAAAAAAGAGAAAAAAATAAAGACTCTAAAGGATTATGAGCGCGTACCTACTGAGGTTCTATCTTCATATCGAGGTCTGAAGAGAACGTATACTTTCGAGGAACATGAAAAAAAGGTTAGAACAGCAATAAAGGAGATAGAGGAGAGGTAACGACTCACAAGTTATGTTCTTCTCCTATCCGATTGACTTCTCTTTCAAGAGCGTCTGTTTTATGATAGGCTCCACCGACATACTTGATTTTTTTAGATGACTCTAAGATGTTAAGGTGATAATTCAGTTTTCTGCTTATTGGTCTGGCGACACCTTCCACATCGTGCAAGCCAGTGAAGTATTCATTAAATACAGAACCATTCTCTCGGATTCTCCTTTGAATTTCTTCGTAGGTAAAGGAATTCAATTCGTCAATCAGTAGGATAAGTCTCTCAATGTCTTCAAAATCGTTTCCTTTTTCATTCCATCTAAGGTTTCGCACGCTTTTCTGCTTCATTTTACTCTCTCCTTGATTTTTAAGATATTGTCGGTACTTTCTTGCAAGGCCTCTTCTCCGTATTTGGTGATTCTGTAATGTTGCTCAAAGCCCACCACATTCCATCTTGTCTCAAGTGAGATGAGCCCTCTGAATACAAGTTCCCGTAATTCAACTCCCAATTCGGGACAATAGAAATGTTCAGGAGTTCTTTGCTTTATATTGTAAACGCTTATACCATTAATTCCTTGTTCTATACTTAGTTCCTTAAAAAGGTTTTCTCTTTCAATGCTTGTATTTAGTTGATCCAATACTTCCAAAATCAAAAATTCTTCTTCGTTTTGCATTTTTACACCTCCAGTTCTTTAAATCTTGTGTTTTTGGCTATCTCGTCATCGTTCAAGCTTTCTTTCTTCAACTCTTCTTTGAAATCTGCTATGCGGAGATTATTCATATTACCACTTACGATACCCCACTTGTTTCAGAGTTTTAATGTTTTTCGATTTTTTTTCCTACATATATATTTGTTATTACAATGCCATCTGAAGCATTTTTCTATTGAACTTGCATAAATAAGCATGAATGAAACAAACTACGTAACCGCGAACACGTTATTATCTGCCGTTCGCAACACCCCTATCCCTTCTCACGTCCTGACGCAAGTATACCAGCAAGTCCAGCTATCACAGTAACAACGATGGCTACCTTGAGTGCAGTAAGCCAGGATATTGACCCGGCTACCAAACCTTGCTCAACAGCTCCAGGGAAAAGGTCTGGAATGGTCCAAGCCCACAGCAATTTTATCAGAAGCAGGACTAACACAAAAGCTCCCGCCACAAGCGCCAAGATTCCCGGCACAATTGCAACCAACCATGACTTCTTCATAATCTAATCCTCCTTTTTATTTTTGAGCAGATACAATCTCCTTTATTTTCTCCGCTCCTTCTTTCGGACCCCGCATAATCAACAAATCGTCTTCCTTCAGCACCGCATCTCCCCCTGGATTATATACCCATCTACCATACACTCTACGAATTGCCAGTATAAACATTCCAGTTCGAGTCTCTATTTTCAACTCCTTCAATGTCTTCTCAAATATATCCTCGTTTTTTACACCCAGTTTCAATATTACCTCATCCGATTCTTTTATAGAAGCCGAAAAAACCGGATGCAACTGAATATCGCGAAGCACCACGTCTGCAATCTCATACGCGGCATCTGATATTATTTCAGAAGAAATAGCAACGTGCAGCAAGCCCCGGAGTTCGTTAAAAAAACCTTTGTCCGTTATTCCTCGCGCTGCCTCTATCACCGAAATCTCCAGCTCCTCCTTCTTCCGGTCCATTAACTCTTCCAGGTCTCTTACTTCCTCTGCTATTTCTTTGCTGTCAAACATAACCGCGGAGTAAGAAAGACCAACCATCAGTTCTGACATATTTTTCATATCTGCAATGAGGTCAGCTATTTCTTCTGTTATCTTTTTTCTTTTTATACCCTCTTCTCTCACAACCTCCTTCTCCTTGTATTCTTCACCAGTTACCATTTTACAGAAAACTGGTATCCCCTCTGCGGGACCGGAAGTGATAATCAAGTCGTCTTCCTTTAATCTCTCGCTTTCATCTGGTGAATACATCCATTTAGAGTTCCTTTTTATTGCCAATACACTCATTCCTGTTTCCGTCTCAAGCTTTAAATCCTTTAGCATCTTATCCTTCAACACCGATGCGGGCTTTATCTTTACATTTAGTACCGCTTCTTCAAAATCCTCCTGATCAAGATAACGAGTTATATCTACCGATTCCGCTATTTTTGCTATATCTCCTGCCGCATTGGATATTTTCTCCGCAGCCGATGCCATTTGCAATATTGCAGAGAAGGCAATCGCATCTTCTAAGTTCCTCGCACCTAACATTATCGCTATTCGCAATTTATATAACAGGGAATGCATCTTTTCCTCTAATTTAAACACCTCTTTCGCTATCTCGGGGTTGCTATACAGAATTGCAGAATAGGCTAAGTCTAACATTGAGTCTGATAAATCCATCATCTCCACGAGCACGTCCTTTACATTAAAAGTCCCGGTCTCTAACATATTCGCTCCTCTAACCACCTCTTCGCACGCTTAAGCGCCTCAGGATCCGTGGATATGAGTTTTATACGCGATTTGTAAGCCATTTCTACGCCTACCCCTCCCCTATCTACGTATGGATAAGACCCTATTTTTACAGATGTAAACCTCATCACTGCCTCGTTCAACGCCTCCAATATCTCATCCTCTGCCTTATTCGTTGTTATCCACTCTTCTTCCTTTATCCCATTTTCAGCACGAAAAAACGAGGCAATACTATCGAACATACCTCGCATTTCTTCTGGCACTCCGGGCAAAACAATAACATTGTCAATCTTAAAGCCTGGAGCAACACCTACGGGATTACCTATAACCTCTGACCCTGCTGGCATATCAGCCATTTTTAATAACGTGCCACTTATCCCATATTTCTCCTTCAACGCTCTTTCCGCTTCTTCATTCCTTTCCAACTCTTTATCCACGCCTTCTGCCACTCCTTCTCTCGTTACATCGTCATGCGTTGGACCTAACCCACCCATGACAAAAACAAAATCTGAATTGCAACTTTTTATCGCCTCGCTTATCTCTTCCTCGTCATCACCTACTACCATTATCTTTTCTACGGCAACGCCTTGTACTGATAACCTCTTTGCAAGCCACGTCGCGTTAGTATCTACAACGTCCCCACTTAATATCTCATCCCCAATGCTTATTATCGTAGCGCCTTTGCCTTTCATAGCACTAAATCTTTTTGTTTAGCAAAAACCTCTGTTAAATAAATATTTATTCTTTCTCTTGATAAACTTTTCGATTTAAGAACGTTTTATATCAGCCCCTAAATCGAGCATATCGGAAAAGAAAGAAGGATAAGAAATTTTAGCACATTCCACATCCGTTATAACTGTTTCCCCGCTGGCTGAAAGACCGGCAATACACAAAGCCATTGCTAATCTATGGTCATCGTGAGAATGCACCTTCGCAGCTTTTAAACCCTTCCTTTTCCCACCCCCTATCAACAATCCGTCTTTTTTCTCCTCTATTCTCGCACCCATCTTCTTCAGCTCTTCTGTCAGACACCCCAATCTGTCTGTCTCTTTATATCTTAAGTGCGCTACACCCGTTATTTCCGTGATGCCATCAGCAACAGCAGCTAATACGGCAATTGTGGGCACCAAATCCGGGTTCTCTCGCATATCCACCTTTACTCCTCTTAGCCGCCCAGCATCTTCAGCTCCCATTACTTCTACAATCCCTTTTTCCTTATCCCATCTTATCTCAACTCCCATTTCGTTCAATAGTTCCACTATCCGGGAATCACCCTGTGCAGAAGGGAACAAATTCCTTATTTTTAGCCTGGAATCCGTGATCGCTGCCGCAGCTAAGAGATAGGAAGCGGAAGAAAAATCACCAGGCACTGTAAACCTCCGTAACTCGTATCTTTTCCCACCTTCTACCTGAAAAGAATAATCATTAGAAGTACTCGCACGAGAAAAAGGAATTTCCACACCCGCTTTCCCTAATACCTCGGCTGTCATTCTCATGTAAGGCACAGAAGTAAGATTGTTTGCCAGAATATGAGAATTTTTCTCTGCGAGCGGGCATGCGATGAGCAGTGCGGATATGAATTGTGAGCTGATTGAGGTATCTAAGGTTGTTTCTCCACCTTTTAGCTTGCCTTTTACCACTATTGGTGCTGTTCCATCTCCTTTGGTTGAAAAAGCTTCTGAACCGAGGTCATTCAGGGATTTCAGCAGAGGTAAATTCGGGCGCTTTCTTAGCGATACGTCACCTGTTAGAACCGCAGCGCCGTTGCATAAAGAAGAAATAGCGGTGAAGAATCTTAGAGTAGTGCCGGAGTTTTCGGCGTTTATCACATCTTCGGGTGTCCTCGGACTCCCTTCGGTGCCTTCTATCGTTATTTTCTCCGCTTTCTCATCGTATTCTATAATTGCTCCTAAGTATTTAGCGGCGTTAATTGTGGCTTTTGTATCTTCGGAGATCAGAGGATAAAAAATATCGCTTTTTTCCCCCAGCGAGGCGATTGCAACAGCTCTATGCGTGTAGCTTTTAGAAGGAGGTGCATTTATTTCGCCTTTTATCTTTGACCTTCGCACCGTTGCTTTCATGACACTTTTTCTTTTTACAAAAAACTTTTCTTTTCAAAGAAAGTTTTAACGGAGTCGCCGGGATTCGAACCCAGGTTATCAGGTCCGGAACCTGACAGGATATCCACTACCCTACGACCCCGCATTCAGTTATCTCAAATATAAGAAACTACTACATACTTTGCAATTAGTATCTCTTAGTGCCTCTTTAACACCTCTATCCCGGGCAGTTGATCCCCTAAGAGATACCGCAGGAATGCACCCCCCGCAAGGCTAACATGGGCATGAGTCATCTCTCTTCTATCTATTCCCACATCGCTTATCGCCGCTGAGGTATGCCCACCACCGAGTAGAGAGAACGCATCTGAATTTGAAATTGCTTTAAAAATCTCTCGCGTGCCTTTTGCAAAGCCTTCTTTTTCATAAAACCCCGCGGGACCTTTCATTATCACCGTTCTCGCATTTCTTATTATTTCTGAATATTTCTCAATCGTTCTCTGCCCTATATCATATATTGGTTGGTTTGGTTTTACCTGCTCCACGGGAATTTCTTCTCTCTTACCGTCCAGCTCAATTGCGATATCCCATGGATACTTTATTTTATTACCCGCTCTTTCCTGTATACGCTTCGCTCTACTTACGCTCTCTAAAAGGCGTTTATCTACTTTCACCGGAATCATACCGTTCGCGTACATGAAAATATTTCCAATTCCTCCTGCTGTAAGTATGTAATCCACTTCTCTCGAGTCCAATGCAAACTCAATTATATCAAATACCTCTTCTGGTTTCACACCTCCAAGAACATAAACACACGGTCTTTCTATGCGGTGGACCGCTCTTTCCAATGCTTTCAGCTCGTTTTCCATCAATCTTCCCACACCTGCATCCAATACTTTCGGGAATCCAACCACTGATGCATGCGACCTGTGAGCTACCGAGAAGGCATCATTTATGTAAATATCCGCGAGAGGAGCAAGTCTTCTTACAAAAATCGATTTTGAATGCTGCTCCGGCGACCTCAAAAGGGTCTCCTCTGCAAGCATTCTCACGTTGTCAAGCAATAAAACTTCACCATTGTCAAGATTTTTTATCGCGGCTCGCGCAGCAGGTCCTATTATGTCGTCAATATACGTTAAATCCACGATTTTACTGAGCAATTGCGCATGCTGCTCAAGCGGTAGGAAATCATCGCCACCCGTACGACCCTGATGAGCGAGGATAACAACCCTCGCTTTTTTATCCGAAAGCTCGCGTATCGTTTTCGCATTCTCCACTATCCGCTCCTTCATCTGCACTTTTCC
>JANJFQ010000178.1 GCA_025435355.1 Candidatus Methanophagales archaeon
AAAGGCTTAATAAAATAAATATCGGATTAACAGGGGCCACTCAGCTATCGGGCGGGTTAGCTACGTAAAGAGGGAAAAAGGAACGGTGTGAAGATCAGTACATAACCATCGGCATAGGTGCCGCGTTCATCGTGGAAAGAGCAAGACGGAACGAGCAGAAATTCGCATGGAAAAAGCCGGCGGCAGTAGCTGTTCTCATAATCTTAGGCATCGCCTTCGTCAATCCTGTTATTGGTTCTTTACCTGCGTTGCGTTTTCCCTATACGATTAAACCCGAATGGACACATGCATTCATGTACACCAAAAATAATACAGACCCGGATTCCCTGTTCATCAATTGGTGGGACTATGGCAACTCGGTAGCGTATTTCGCAGAACGACGATCGGTAATCGACCAGATGCACTTCCCCGACGAGGAGGTCAAGAAGGTCTCCACGGTCATCATGGCAACGGACTCTGACGAAGGCTTGCAGATAGCTCGAACGCTCAAACAGCAGCACAATAGTTCAGAAGTATATCTAATGCTTTTTCTCAATGATGCTTTTATAGCTCCCGTAATCGGTTATGCTGCGGGGTACAAACAAACATCCTTTAATGAGGCTATCGTGATGATTTTCGATGAGCATGGGCGATTGGTTGGTATGAATGATCTCACCAATCAAACTACCTACTACCGGCTCTGGACTGACCAGTCTATTGCGGGATACACGCCGTTCTACGTGAGCAACGAGGTAAAAATATACCGGTTAAATGTATAGAGTCAACTTAGATTGTTATCGCCTAATCGAGCCTAAATCCATCAATCGGCTTTTCCAAGTGAACTTTACAAAATTTCATCATCATAAATAAAAATATCCTCGATTTTCACGTCGAATAATCGCGCGAGTTTGAACACCAGCTCTAACGACGGGTTGTACCTGCTCTTCTCTATTGCATTTATAGTCTGCCTCGTTACCCCTACTTTCTCTGCCAGATCTTCCTGCGTTAAATCGTGCATTGCCCTGAAAACTTTGAGGTTGTTCTTCATTTGAAGCCCTTCTTATCGTAGTAAAAGCGATATAAAATGAATGAGAACATTCCAACAAACCAAACCATTGTAACAAACGCTCTAAAGTTTAGATTTAATGGATAATAGAAATCTACGTACACTAAAACCGCTAAAATTCCTATGGTAGTCCAAAATGCATTAAAACCCGCTTTTTCATTAATTCTCAGATATCGTTCGTCACTGGGGATCTCGGTTTTGGGTTTCCTTGCCCAATATACACCAATAAAAATTAACATCAAGCCAGACAAAACAAGTCCCATTCCCAGAGGCGTCAGCTCAAATACCGCAAGTACAACCATGCCTAAGAATACAATCCCAGAACCTACGACGAAATAATCTCTGAATCTCTTCATTCCATTTAATCACCTCATATCCCCTATTAAAATGCCTAAAAAGACCTTATAGAGGGATATTGTAAGACTTGCCAACACAATTGTTGTGATATTCTTCTTGTTCATGACATCACCTCATAAAAATTCTTTAATTCTGTTTTTTTTCATACAATATTATCCGTATCTCTGATTATAATACCACCGAAGTATAACAAACGAAAACAGTCCAGCAAAGAAAATGTCAGGTGAAATACTCTTATAGCTAAGATTTATTCTCCAAAACATAGCTATTAGTTGAACAATAGCCATGGTCCCAATGAGAATCCAGAATGCATGATACCCTGCCTTTTCATTAATTCTTACTGACCTTTCATCCTGTATCAAATCTTCTTTGGTCTTTGTAGCGGCATAAAAGCTCATTATTGTTAGCGTTATTCCACCAAAAATGAACAGCCCTCCAATAACATAAGGAAATGTCCATGTTTTTCCAACAACATCTGGAACTATCCACAGGATTATTATACCTAGCAGTACCAGCCCCAGACCCATTCCTAAAAACCGCAAAATATCTTTATCTTTTCTTATTTTCATTCCACCTCACCCCGTCTCTCATAAACGATTGAAGAAATTATATATGTCGATGTGCTCAAGGCAACTAACCCCGCGCAAACAGGCTTCTTTTTCATTTTTTCTATCACCCTCTCAAAGTTGTTCTACTTTACTTTATGTAGAGCTTACATTACATTAAGTATATAAAACTTTCTATTTTGTGCGGCGATGAATGAAATAGTAAAAGAAGAGCTGTGGAGAAGCGTTGCCGTGTTCTTTTTTGCTCTGATATTCGTGAACTTTCTGACGATAAAATTTGATTTATCTGCGTCATTTTGTACGGTTATCGTACCCCCTTACTCATTACAATCGCCCATTTCATAATCATGGGTTATATAAGACGAGAAGAAGTGTATAGGTTAAGGGATATAAGTGTGAGGAATGGTATGTCAGGGGATATTTTATCCTGAATGGAATCTTTTAACTATGAGTTATATCATTGATCTGGTATTATAAGTAAAAAGAGGTGAGATAAATATGGCAGACTTTTTTTTCTTTCTTCTCGCAGTACTCATAATCTGTGTCTTGGCTATTTGCTGTGGTATATGGTACGAGAAGAAGCACGAAGTGGAGAAAAGGGGGAGAAAAAAGAAATATCTCGTGTTTTCTGTAATAGGCCTTCTATCTTTCTTCGGAGGTCTATGCCTGGGAGAGGGATTGCACCTTGGTTATGTAATTCTCAAAGCTTCCGGAGGGCCTTTAACAATATTCCCTTTTGCTTTGATAATCTATGCTCTTTTATTCTCCATCGGCTTGTATCTTTCGAAAGAGCAGTCACTTGGATTTGTATTAAAAGCATTTGGTATCTCTTTTATTTTTATCTTCCTTGCCTTTTTTGGTCTAATGGCTTATGGTGCACATCAGCATTACTATGCGAAATATATAAGTGTTGATAAAGTGAGTGCCCAGAGCGACTACGTAATTATAACTGAAGAGGAATTGGCTGAATTTTCTGCACTTAAAGAGGCTATAGCGGCTGCAAATAAAAGTGAAGACTGTGGAACAATAGTGCAGGTACCCCCTGATGAATGGGAGAGAACCAGGCATTTTATCGGCTCGGACAACATCAAAGTCGTTGATGAATATTATGAGGTTGGGTTCATGCTTGCATAAAACGTGCTAATGTTCGCACTATAGTCTCCTATAAGCTATTTGAAATCTTTCAATGGGTAATTACGGGCTTCAAAAATCTTCATTCCTCATACTCACTGCTTACCACTTTCTTGATGTGCTCGGCGGTTTTATCGCCCACGTGCTCCACATCCATCAAGTCCTCCTTCGATGCCGTTATAACGTTTTCAGCCGTCTTGAAGTGTCGTAACAGGTTCCGCGTGGTCACGATGCCGATATTGGAGAGTGCGGATATGAAATACTCTTGCTGCTCTTTCAACGATGCCGATGGCTTCTTACCGTGCGGGTTAATCTCCGTTTTGTTCGGCTGCTGCTCTCGCTTCGCAATGATATAGAGTAACGACGCGGTGTCTGCTTCGTCCCGTGTTTGGATTATGGGCACGCTGAGGTCAAGAGCGATGGTTGCCATTACCGCCCGTACCACGTTGGGATGCACGTTCCGCTGCCCGTAGAGC
>JANJFQ010000054.1 GCA_025435355.1 Candidatus Methanophagales archaeon
TGGTCCTCGTAAGGCGGTATAATTACGATATCCTCAGGTTTTATACCCGAACTCGGGAGCGAAAAGCGAGAGAAAAATTGTGGGGATAGAAGAGAAATGAGAAATAGAAAGATTAAATAGAATTGAGAAGGGATACAATAGTAAATAGTAAAAAGAAGGAGTATTAATGAGATGAATCCAGGAAAAGAAATACGCAGTAAGTTATACTGGCAGATATTGGGTCTGATTTCCATTGCTCTGTTAGCGTATATGTTATTCCCTTTCCTTGATGTAATCATTTATGGAATATTCATATACTATGTTGCGAGACCGATGTACAGTGAATTTGACAGAAGATTCAAACACAAGAGTGTGGCTGCATTCATTTCTTTATTCATTGTTGTCCTGCCAATAGTCCTTATAAGCATTTATACATTGAGTATTGCATATATCGAATTGAGTAAATTTCTTACTCAGGTAGAATTCGGGTACATGGATTATGTCAACGAGATCTTTAAAAATTTTAAAGGGATTGCAAGTAATATAAAACTGGATGATAGTTCTACTTTGATCAGTCAGGGAGATACCTGGGGTTTAATTCTTACTCTAATAACCAGATTCTCAGAATTTTTCTCCACTTTTTTCGGTATCCTCTTCAAGTTGTTCCTTACGTTCACAATCGCATTTTATCTCCTGAAGGATGGAACTAAACTCAGAGAATGGATGATTGGCACCTTTCTCGGGGGCAAAACAGAGCTAACAAGGAAATTCTTTGATGAGGTCGATTCAGCCATTCATAGAGTATTCTTTGGAAATATTCTGATAGCAGTTTTAACCGCCTTGATCGGTGCAGTAACCTTCTGGCTTCTTAATCTTGTTGCACCACCTCAGTTGATGATACCCTATCCTATCTTGCTTGGAATACTCTGCGGACTTGGAATCTTCATTCCGATGATAGGGATGAAATTGATCTGGATTCCATTGGCTATCTATCTCAGTATTCAAGCATATCTAAATGGCATTCTCTTCACGGCATGGTGGTTTCTTCTGTTATTCCTCGTTGTTGTGTTTGTTGTGGTGGACTTCGCGCCCGATATCGTTCTTAGACCATACATAAGCGGAAAACACGTACATGGTGGTGCAATGCTCCTTGCATACATCTTTGGAATAGTTGTCTTTGGTTTTTTAGGTTTATTCTTAGGACCGATGATCCTGATAATAGCGACAAATTTCATGAAGATCGTTCTGCCCGAGTTGAGGGGTCAGAGTAGAGGATTGCAAAAAAGAATCTTGTAACGATTTGGAAGTTCCACCGCCAAAATGTTTTTATGTTGCATAACGAAAATAAATTTATAATTCTTCAGCAGGTTCTACCATGCTCAAATACAATCTGCTCCACCATATAACGGTTAAAGGTTGAATAACAATAACAGATAGTATCATGCTTATTAGCCCTCCGATATATTGAATAGCGCCAAAAGCCGCAGCGATTAGACTGCCAAGCTCTTCTACCATATCATTTATCCTTAATCTTTACAGTGTATAAATCCTTTATAAAACCAATGGGAGAAAGAACTAATGCTTGAAACCAAACAAAAGAGCATAAAGATAAAAGAGTTAAAGAACTACGGCTCTTCTCTTCGTCCTCTATATACAATAGTGGTGGAAATAGAGATAAGAGTCGAAGAAAGCCCGGATACGCTTCATAAAATTTTTACTGACACGGGACTCATAACAAGGGAAACGATACCTTTTGAGGTAGTATCAAATTTTAGAGGCTCTGCGGATAATAAGCCTTTTTACTCTGCGCTTATCATGCACGAAGGCATCGTGAAAAAATACGAGGTAGCGGCAAGGGACACTGGCGGGTTTCTCAAGACGAGGATAAATTATGAACCCGTGGTACATCCAGAGGAACTTCGTTTAACACATCCTGCGGAGTTCTCTCGATCGAATATAGAAGTGGATGAGTGGGAACTGCATAACTACAAGCATTATTTTATGCTTCTTATCGCATCTAAACGATATGAAAGCTTTGATATGTTGGTGAAGAGGGAAGTGGAAAAGGGCATGGAATTTACGTCAATACGCGTAAACATTGCGGAATCGGAGTTAAAGGAGAAAAAAGCACCTTGTTCGTGGTATCTGAAGAGGCTTTCGGTATTTAAAGGCTTGAACCTGGAGGATAAAGTGAGGCGAAAAGTGGAAGTGGAATGAGAGATGGCTTGTAATATTAAGTAATCTTTAATTAATATTATGATCAATAAAAAGAAAAAATGAAGAAGAATTTAAAACTCGCAGTTTCTATTCCAGAAGCTTTTGCTGCTGCGGCTCCCGACGAGGCGCTCCCCAGTGGTGACCCAAGATATGTGGATTTAAGTTCTTGCCGTGGTGGAGAAAACATTGTAGATGATTTTATAGAACAAAGTGAGTTTTTGAAATCCCCAAGTTGTCATATAGTTTACACAGTGCCTATTTCTCTTTTAGCCGAGGAGAATATAGCACAAGTTTTCCCTGACGACCCGGTAGTTATCCCGATGGTAGAAGTATATAACAAACCGCTGAAAGAGAATCTGCCACTTAAGGAAAATCAGTATGGTATAGACCTGCTTTGTGAAGTAGTGGGAAGAAGAATAGAGGTAGATAAGGTCTTTAAAGATGAAACTATTTTAAAGAAACTTTGTGTTGAAAGCGGCGGGCATATAAGGGATTTTTTAAGACTTATCCGTTATGCATGCCGATATTCAAAAGGAGAAGTGATAGAAGAAAATGCGGTAAACCGTGCTATATCAGCTCTCAGCACAGAGTATGACTATCTGGTAAAAGACAAGGATATAAAGAAGTTGGTAAAGGTAGAGAAGGAAAAAAGACTTCCCAGCGACCTGGAATATGCGCATCTTCCTTATCACTTACTAGTGCTCGAATATCGCTCTTCTGAGGGGGAGAAGTGGGCTATGGTAAATCCATTGGTGAAACGGCTACCGAAATTTAAGGAGGCTTTCCATGGCAACTGAGCTTACTCATAGGGGAAAGAATGAATTTGAGGAGTTAATTCGTGCTTTGGAATGGAGTAATGAATTTGCAATTTATTTTGCTGTGGTGAATCCACCATTAATCAGAAAACAAATGGCGGAAGAGCTTACGATAAGTCTTGAGAGGAAACAAATAAAAGTGCATTCCTTAGAACTTAACAGTTCTTACTTCGATTTGCTTTCTATTATCCCTGAAAAAGTTCCTTCTTATTGTTTTAGAGGAGTTAAGACTGAAGTTCGTTCTGCGCTATTTATCTTTGGTGCTGAAGAAGCCATAGCCTCTGATGCAGATACCCGGAGGTTATTTTTCGATTCTCTGAATTGGCAGAGAGACAAGCTAAGTGAAACGATAGCCTGCCCATTGGTAATCTGGCTGCCGGAATTTGCATTGAGAATTCTTGCATTAGAATCACCCGATTTCTGGGCTTGGCGAAGTGGCGTGTATTATCTTGAACCAGAACCTGTATGGATTTTAAAGGATACTGAAGAGCTCTTTAAGGGAGGGACGAGCGAATACGATGTTCTCACTTATCAAGAGAAGATAAGGCGTTTACAGCAATTTAAAGCACTTCTGGATGATTATGAAAAGCATTCGTTTGAAAAAAAATCCGAGTCTGACTTATTAAAAATCCGATTCAATTTGCTTAAAGAAGCAGGAACTGTTTCCTTTTCACTGGCTGAGTATGAAGATGCGAAGCAATATTTCTTTCAGGGGTTAAAGATGGCAGAGGAGCTTAATGATAAAGAATTTTTAGAGCTAATTTTTAAAAACTTAATTTTAATTTCTGCCTATCGAGGAGATTATGCTTCAGCAGAAAAATATACAGAGAATGTTTCAGAAATCGCTCAAGAAATCGGAGATAAAGAGAGTATGGGTCGTTCTTTTGGAATTTTTGGAGTGCTTACTAAAGCGCAAGGGAATTATAACAAAGCAGAGGTGTTTTTTAAAAAAGCTCTCGAAGTTGGAAAAGAATTAGAAAATAAGGTATTAATATCGCTTGCTCTTATGATGCTCG
This sequence comes from Candidatus Methanophagales archaeon, assembly GCA_025435355.1. GTDB lineage: Archaea > Halobacteriota > Syntropharchaeia > Alkanophagales > Methanospirareceae > WJOV01. The sequence goes on from JANJFQ010000054.1 coordinate 4,028, forward strand.
GCAGCTTGGCTAAAACCCAGAAAAAATATACCGAAGCGAAAAGTTTTTTGAAACAAAGCCTTGAAATCAACGAGGAAATCGGCGAGAAGGGTGGAATGGTAGATAATCTGCTTGAATTAAGCAGATTGGCTCAAAGTCAGGGGAACATTGATGAAGCGCTTCGTGAAATTGAAAAAGCACAAGCGCTCAGCGAGGATATGGAAGACAATTGCAAAATTGCCAGAGTTTTAGAAAACCAAGGTTCTCTTGCTGTAGCTCAAGGCGATTACCAGCATGCTCGGAAATACTATGAAGAGAGCTTGGCAATTTATAAACAGTTAGGGGATAAAATCAACACTGCTTTAGTCTATATGTATTTAGGAGTTATTGCAGAAAAGTTAGGGGATTACGAAGAAGCAAAGAGGAGATATAAAGAAAGTTTGAAAATATTTAAGGAAACAGGAGCAAAGCATCTAATCGCTTTATGCCAAATGTCTCTTGGGAGTCTCTATCTGCAAACAGAAGATTACAATGAAGCAGAAAGAAGTTTTTTGGATGCCCGTGATGCCCTGGAAATTGGTGAAAATATTTTGCACTCTGAAACGATTAAGACAGTGCGTCAAGGTTTAGAACAGGCGAGGAGAAAAGGCAAGGTTGGCAAAAATAAGTTGTAAAACAGATAAAAATGGCAAACGAAGCGGAAAAAATTTTGATGTCACTTACGCCTTCGGAATCGAAGAGGCTGATTGCAAAGGGCGTAAGAAATTTGGATGAAGTGCAGCGAGCGTTGAAACACGGCACCATCATAATAGGACTGGGAACTACGAATGCTTATGTAGTCGAAGAGATTTTGAATGAGTTGTCCGCCGCAGGGACCGAAGACAAGGCGATGAAGCAAATTGATAAGCAGAGATACGCATCGGGTGTCATAACAGACAAAGGTACTTGTGTAGTCACGAAAGAAGAGAGGGGAAAGGAGATGGTAATAAAAAATGGAAAGATAATGGATACAACTATGGGAAAAGCCATAGAAGCGTTATCCGCAGAAGACGTGTTCATAAAAGGTGCAAATGCGTTAGATGCAACTGGAAACGCAGGCATACTCATGGCAAATCCCGCCGGCGGCACGATTGGTTCTGCATTAGGAACGGTTATGGCAAGAGGCGTGAATTTCATTATACCTGTGGGCATTGAGAAAACAATACCTTATCGCGTTACAGAGGCTGCGAAACGAGTAGGAAAGGAGAGATTCTTCAAATCCATGGGTATGCCCGTAGGGCTGATGCCCGTGCATGGAAAGGTAATCACCGAGATAGAGGCATTGAAGATATTAGGTGCGGCTGATGCCTTCCCCATAGGTGCTGGGGGTGTAGATGGAGGAGAGGGCTCGGTCGTCATTTGCGCTGAAGGTACTGCGGAGAAGATGGAGGAGTTGATGCGTGTTATATCACAAATAAAAGGCGAAGCACGTGTAAAAGTGGTGAGCGTAGAGTGCGGTAAGCTTTAGGAAGTTGAGGCTTGTTTATTATTTTCAAGCTCATTTAATTTGTTTATCCTTAACTCTACAATATCCATTGCATCTTCAAACAATTTCTTGTCCACTTCGATATCAAAGTACTTCTTTAGTTTTTCTGCCGGGGTGCTTGTTGTACCTACTGAAAGATATTCAATGTAATTCTTGTTAAATTCTTCTGGATTCTCTCTATATTTTTTGAAAAGAGAAAGAGTTATTGCCTTTGAAACTGCATACTGAAAGGTATAGTAATTATTTGTGAAATATATGTGGCTAATATATGTCCATCGCGCAGAATCATCATCATAATATTCAATTAAATCGCTTCTATAATCTTTTGAGAGATTAGTCCACAATGAATTGAGGTCTGCGCCGCTTATGTTATCTTGTTCACCACATAATGCATGTGCCTCGTATTCAAATTCCGTAATTAAAGGCTGGAATGTAAAATAGTTTTGGTATTCTCCGATATGTTGAGATAAAACAGCCACTGCGGTCTCTTTATCGTAATTTTCGATGACATAATCAACAAATAGTTCTTCATTGAAGGTTGCTGGAATTTCCATTTCATACTCAGTACCGCCACAGTAAAGGAAATCAACGGTATTACCCATCAAATAAAAGTTAATTCCGTGACCTAATTCATGCGTAATTGTTTTCTTGTCACTGATTAATCCTTTGTAGTTCATAAATATAATCGAGGGAGATTTTAAAGCACAAAGAGCAATGCAATAACCACCAGGCTGCTTCCCGTTTTCAGGGTCCGGATAAACGTCCATAAAATTGCCCGTTACAGTTTCTATAAAAATGTCATTAAACACCGGGTCCATCTGTGAATACGATTCTTGTATCTCAGCTAATGAATCAGTGTAATTGTATTTTTGATCCGGTTCCTCCATTAATTGTAAAAACAGATCATAAGGTCTTAATTGATCAAGTCCAAGTTTATCTTTCCTGAATTTATAATACTCATCAAATACACCTTTTCGTTCTTTGAAGACTGAATTCATGTCATCAATCTGTTCTTTTGTGAGATAAGTATAAAACATCCTGGCGTCATAGGAACCTGTATAATTCAGCTCTCTTGCATACTGGTCATCCAACGCTGTCTTTTCACAATAAAGTTTTGCCATTTTATCCGATTCATTGATCAAATGATAAAACCTCTTATCATAACACTTTTCGCGGTTATTTCTATTTATGTCAGTTGAAAGAAGGGAATAATAGGTCTGTGAATTAATTGCATATTCCTCCCCATTATCAAGAGTTATGTTTCCAACTACGGTAACGTTATTTGTGACCTCCTTTAATGCATTTGTCTCAAGCTTCATCCGTTTATTTGAGATAGTGGCTAAAAATGCAGCATGCGATTCATTTTGAGGTCTGTGATCTACAAACCTAACGTAGCTGGATTCAAGAAAGGGTTTATATTCATCCAGTCCTGGTTCGTCATCAAATATCATATCCCATTCAGCTTTTGGAAGCGATGTAAGCTTTATTGTGACAAAGGAAGTAGCTGTGTCGTGTTTCGTGGCTAAATCCTGTATATCTGACAGGAAGGTCTCGAAGAATTCGTCATTGACATTTAAACTGTGTTGAGCATATGCATATATCCATAAGACATCAAGAGATTTGAAGAATTTCTTTTCATCTTCTAAATAGTCTAATAAGACAGTGCCAGTAAGTGTATCAAATTTTGGGCGATATGTTTCATTGATGTATTCTGAGCTTAGTTTTATCTCCTCAAATTCAGCCAATGCTTCTTCTCTACTACTAAACAAAAATGTGAGATTCCATGTCGTTGTCACGTTGCTAACGTTCAGTTCTTCGAGTGCAAATGTTTCAGAAGTAGGTTCCGGTGCTTTTTCCTCTATACATCCGGAAAATGCTACAACCAACGCAATCAATACTATGGCTATTGATTCTGCTATGATTTTCTGTTTCATTTTTTACCTCTCGAATTTTATTTAACGCAAGCTTCAATACACCTCCATCATAGGATGTATAAAAGCTTTTCTATGCTTTTCCATATGCAAAAATAATATCAAACCCTTTCTCCTCATCAAACTCAATATGCTCAGCGTTCGGGAATTTTGCCTTCGGTGACGTTGAGAGCAGTAGTGTGTGATAGCACTTTGCAACCTCTCCAAGCGATGGCATGATACACTGGCACGTCTTCAACCATTGCTTCAACCGCCCCTGTTACGATTTACTTCTTAACGGCAGATAGTCCAATCGCTTCTTCTATCCCAATAGGTCCATCAAAAGCACAGAAAGCTATCCATCCTTTCGCCCCTGCCTTAAAGGGTCCATGCTCAACGGCCGGTGGAATATACAAATACGAACCAGGCCCGTACTTCTTGCCCTCTATTTCAACCTCACCCTCCAAACTCATAATCTGTTCTGTTGAAGTATGACCATGCTCCCGCGGGGATTCAGCACCTGGCTCCATTTTAAATAAGACGCCACAAGCGCCGGTTTCCTCATTTCGTCCTAAAATTCTTATAGTGCAACCCGGGAATGGTAGTTTGATCCAGTCGAGGGATTCAATATCTTTTTCACTTTTCACTATTGCTTCCATTTCCTTTTCCTCCTTTTATTTTTTGTTTTAATATCTTATATACCCCCTTTACTTTTTAAAGCCCCATTCTCTTCCAAGGCATCCGTGGCGGTTCTGTTCCATAAAAAATAGAGGAGGAGAATCCTCCTGCAACCTTTTGTTCGTTGAAGGAATTCTATCTGCCGCTTATTTTTTAGGTCCCATTTTTTTATATCTGTAATTCTCTTTTCTGGTCAGCATGCAGTATATTGTTTGTGGATTTCAGCGGACGAAGCAATACGTCAAGTGTTATCCGCTGCGACTACGGTAGATCTATCTCCTTTAAGAAATTCGTTATTCCAAAAAATCGAATTTCGTTGTTGTCCGATTCGGCGCCTAATTCAGAAAGGAAGATATATTAGATAATATTAAACCAATCCGGCGGATTATAGATGGTAAAAGTTATATTATATACGCTTTCAATTCGTGTTGCCTTCTTACCATGTAACTCACCGGAAAGCCAACCACCAACGTGCAATGGGTCCTCTTGTAGCCGTTTGATTTTCTTATCAAGTTCTTCAAGGGCTTTCTTGTTCTTTTTGATGGTCTTTAGTGATTCCAGAAAAGTGTCTGTTCGCTTTACTACCCAAGTCATGTTCACAGTTCGGCAAGCAACTCTTTGACAGAAGTAACTTCTTTAACACGACCCGCTTCGATATCTTGGTCGCTTTTATGGAGTGCTTCCATCGTTTTTGGATTATTGAGAATTTCAACTGTATCGATAAGTGCTTCCACATCTTCTCGTGAAATCATTTTCTCTTCTATATAAACATTTTGGATTTGCAATCTTCACCAATTATCCAAACTGTTGGTTCCAGACTCGTCTCCACTTTACGGGATATGATCATGATATGGGTGCAGCAATATCCCATAAGACAAGGATACTACGGAAGATTTTTTTTTAGAAAAAAAATATCCGGTGCAGGTAGCAAGAGAGACAGATCACACAGTCCGGAAGCAGTGGGGAAGTATTGCCAGCAGTTTAATAAACTGAAGTGGTGTGTGGAAAATGGGATGGGTAAGGAGGAGATAAGGATTGTTACCGGAATGAAAGCTCATTTAATAGATGAATACCTAAAGATTATGGAGGAGCATAATGCATCCCTTCCTCCTTAGCGGTGCTGGCCAAATGGCACAACATAAAATCGGGTGCATCCCTGGTGTTTTATTTCCTCTTTCTCAAAAGAGATGCTATCGCCAATAATCCAACGATTGCGAATACCGCTTCAAACCCCGGTACACCAGCTATTGCTTTTGTTACCTTTAAATGTCGTGTTTGACATTCCATGTAAAATATATGTTCTCCTGCTTTTGATGGAGTGAGTGTAAACTCTACGACCTCAGTTTCACCAGGAGCTAATGTGATAGTCCAGGAATCTAATACATCAGAGTCTTTGGTTCCAGAGTACGTATCAACGAGATAAAATGTTTTTGTCTTCTCAAAATCGGCTTTGTTCACGGCTTCAAATCAGAATGTGATGTTTTCGCCAGTTTTCACTTTACTTGGTGTAACGATGAAATTCCAAATTTCTATCCCTGCCCCTTTTTCTAAGAGCTTAAAGCTCTGTAACATTGGATTAAAGTAGTTATCTTCTGCCGCATTATATGTGCTTGAAGGTGCACTGGAAGTTATTGTATAGGCTGTCGAATTACTTACGAAACATGCGAGCATCAACTTAAGCTCAATCCCTTTGCTCGTCCCTGTTATTATATACACCGCAACGGGTTCGCCATTAATTATGTCGCTGAATGTCTTAACTACGTTTAGCTCTACCGAAAACCGTTCCCTGACGACTTTAATGCGTTCTTCAATGTATTCCTCTGCTGTCATCTTTTTTGATAGAAATGCTGTTCCCACTTCCACGCTTATTATATCCTCTTCCACGGACTCTCTAAACGTTACACCGCTTACCCCTTCATCCACCGTCCAATCTTCAGGATATTCAATTGAAAAACGGTATTCCTTGTTTGTGTATGTCAACATCCCCTGACCAGCATTTACCGCCCCAATTAGCGACATAGGTATGATAGCAGACAGAACCAACAATGCAAATATTTTCTTCAACATTTTTATCACCTTCACTTTTATTTTTTATATCTAACTTCATCGTACTATTTAAAAGTCACTATACCCCGTACTTAAGTACAAGGCCTGTACTTAAGCACGAGTGCCTATGACTTAAACTACACATTTATCACAGGAATATAAAAAGCTTTTCGACTTTTTATTTTTGATGCTTTCCTCCAAAAAGTTTGTTATAAAGCGATATGTACCAGGTTTTGTGCGCTTTTTCCTTTTCTCCAGCTATCTCAGGTACAATATCTGCATTCTCGTAACCCTTCTGCCCTGAAATATACTTCTCCACCACTTCCCACCCTTGCCCTACCGACCCATGATAACAACTTGGCGCCCACAAGTGATCAGTTAGTAGAGAAACCGTATGCCTGTCATGCCTGAGGTCATGCCTGGTTACCCGTTCCCTCTTCGCTTCCACTTCGCCCATGTCTCTTTAAAGTAACTATTAGATACGTCAAATCCACATAAAAGCTTTTCTGTTGCTTTTCCTCCCAAAAATATCAGATATAACAGCTCTATTCGCGAAATAAAGCAAAAAAGTCCGGTGAAGTTGAGAAATCGAGACCGTATAAAAGAGATAAAACTTGAAAATTCACGACAACCTTTAAAATCGAAAAGAATAATTTTATCCCGGCAAAGTTTCAAAAAGAGAGCAAGGCGAAAAGAGTTCGAATATATTTTTCAGAATTTACTCTTTTCCCAAAAGAGGACAACCAGTCAAAAAAGAGGTTTCTTTGATCAAACTTTCTTTCTACGAAAGTTTGTTGGTAAAGCTTTCTTTCCTAAAGAAAGGTTTGAAATAAGAACCACCCTGCTTATCTCCGATTCATCCACAATCGTATAGTTAGCTGCTAATACTTCTGCAATTTCGCTTGCAAATTCTTCCACTCGTGAATGCGTGGGCATAGCGTCCCTGCTCAACCTTTTTCTTGAATATCCGATGTGCATATACGCTTTTACCTCGACAAAATCAGGATTCGCTCTTTTTAACAATTCCGCATATCCATCGGGATTTACCATATTTATTCCCTCTATGCAAGTAATCCTTATCACCGTTCTCGTTCTACCTTTCTTCCTTCTCAGCTCGTCAAGCGATTCGTTTATACGAGACCAGTAATCGGCGTGTGCAACTTTTTTATAAATAGCTTCAGTTGGTGCATTCAGGGATAAATATAACTGAGAAGGGCTTATTTCTTGCAGCACTTCCGGATTCGTGCCGTTTGTCACCACAAAAGTTGTCATGCTATGCGAATGGAATTCCTGTATAAGCTCCTTTAAATGAGGATACAAAGTAGGCTCACCTATGAGCGAAATAGCAGCATGCTTTGGAACATTAGCCTCTGCAAAGGCATCTTTGGTTGTCTTAGGGGAGCCTTTAAACCCAGAAATAAGCCTCTTTTGTTCTTTTATACACCCTTCTACTATCTCTTCAGGAGAATCCCATACGATTGGCTGCTTCTTTAGCTCGGTCTCTGTTCCTACGTTTATGTTGAAAGCCTCAAGAGGACGCCAACAATGAACACATCTCTGGTTGCAGAAAATGGAAGGCGTCATCTGGACGCACCTATGCGCGGAAATGCCGTAAAATTTACCCTTATAGCAATTTCCTTCGCCTCTTATTGATTTCCACAACCACAAACACGTTTTCGCAGCACTATGCTTGTGCGCTCCCACAAAGTGATAGCCCTGCCTTTCCAATGTTCTCTTCGTTTCTTCTCCCTCATCGTAATTCAACGTAGCCTTCGGTTCCATTCACAAGCACCTCCTCTCCGTCCCGTATCAGTTCGTCTTCGATGATGTCAATCTCAAGCGAATCAACAACCGGTATCTCTGCTATAATCGCTCCTACTGCCACTATCGTATCTGCACGACGATTAATCATGGCACATGGGCTTTTTCCATGCTTTTTAAGCTGGTATATTACGTAAGAGCCAACGGTCGAGCCTTTTCCGCCGGGGAATATCAAAACGCAATTCGTTATCTCTTCTTCATATACATCAAGTGATTTATCTACGATAATGCCCGTGGTAGGGTCTACTGCACCGAGGAATGAAATTTTATGCTTTGAAATTAACGCTTTCCCTGTGGCTACTCCTTTTGAGATGCTCCTACCTTTTATTTTCATTATTAATATCTATTTAAGCTCAGTCCTACTTAATTTTTATAAGAATAAAAAAGAAGTAATAATTCCTGAGGGCAAGGGCGATAAAAATGGATGAAAGAGGGATGGAGAGAGAGGTAACTGAGGGCGAGATGAGGCAGCAAGCAGAAGTGCAATCTCTGGTCTTAAGATTGCGACAATACCAGGCGCAAGCCGAGACGGCGT
>JANJFQ010000179.1 GCA_025435355.1 Candidatus Methanophagales archaeon
ACTGGGAAGAGCCGGATGGTTCAATAAGGAAAAAGTATATGTACATAACACCGATAAATGCAAAGACAGCGGGTGGGATAGGATTGCACGTGGCGGCTACCACTTACATTGACGAATTCTCAAAGCCCGTAGAAGAGACGAAAAATAAGATCACCGCTGCAACTTCGGTTACCAACGAGCATATCAACAGGCAAATAGATGACACTCAGAATACCTTCATCAGCATCCTTATCGCGATGATTTTTGTTGTCGCGGGTTGTTCCTTTTTGCTTTCAAGGATGATAACAAATCCCATCAAAGAACTCACAAAAGGCTCTGAAGCCATAGGAAATGGAGAATTGGAATATAGGGTCGAAGTAAAGACCGGGGACGAGCTCGAAGACCTTGCCAATTCGATCAATAAAATGGCTTCTGACCTGAAGAGGTATATGAAGGAACTCGTGGAGAAGGAGACGAGGATAAAGGAACTTGAGATTGAGCGGTTGGAGAAATACTCCAGAAATTTGGAGCGGAAAGTAAAGTTGCTTGAGATTAAGATAGACCGTGAGAAGACGAAGAAAGCGGTTTCTAAGATAACAGAGACCGAATACTTTAAAAAGTTAAGAGAAGAGGCAATGGATATTAGAGAGAAGAGGAGAAAGGCATGAAAGTCATAAAACATCACAACAAAATATCTTTGATTGGTGGAAGTGTTATTAAATTATGTAAATGAATAGGCAGCGCGGGGAAATGAAAAGGCGCTGAACAAAGCACATACATTTAAATACGCAAGAACTAATCAAATCGTACGAGGGGTTGAAATGAAGTGGTCTTACCAGATTGGTAGTATCCGAGGGATACCCATAAAGCTGCACCTGACATTCCTGATAATACTATTAGCTTTTATCTGGCTATTTGCAGTTAACGATTTTAGAATTAAAACTTTTGGCATAATTCTCGGTTTCGGCGGCATGAATATCTCGACAGGGCTAAAATGCCTGCTGGGTGCCATTGCTTCGGTCCTTTTTTTCTCAACCCTACTCTTTCACGAGCTCAGTCACTCCTTCGTTGCACAGAGTTTTGGCGTACATATAAGGAGCATAACCTTGTTCGTCATCGGTGGCGTGGCTCAGATGGAAGAGATTCCCAAAGAGCCACGAATGGAAGCGAGGATTTCGGCTGCTGGTCCTGCCCTCAGTCTGAGCATAGGTATCCTTACCTCTGCCATTTACTACTACTTCGGTCCGGTAAGCCTGGCTGAAACCGAAGCGACTTTTAAGAATGTTGCTCTCATAGTGGTGGGTATAATTGCATTTTACAACATCCTACTTGGTCTCTTCAATCTCATTCCCGCTTTCCCCATGGACGGAGGAAGGATATTGCGTGCATGGTTTGCTATGCGTATGCCATATATAGATGCAACCAGAAGGGCAGTTGCAGTGGGTAAGAGTTTCGCCTTTGCCATGGGGATTTTCGGGTTGTTCGTATTCAGTCCCATTCTAATAGCCATAGCCTTATTCATCTACTTTGGTGCTTCTGAGGAGGAGAAGGTAACGATTATTTCGGTCACCTTAGAGGGTGTAAAGGTCAGGGACGTTATGACCGGTGTTCCGGACGTAATCTATGTGCCCCCTGAGTGGACGCTCGAACAGTTAATAGATGTGATGTTCAAGACAAAACACATGGGCTACCCGGTGCAAGAAAGCCCGGCTTCTCCGGTGCTTGGAGTGGTAACCTTCGCGGACGTCCAGAGGGTACCTGCCTCGGATCGAGCCACTACCAGGGTCGAGGACGTTATGAAGAGCGAGATAATCTCCATAGGACCGGATGCAGATGCCTTTGATGCTCTTAAGCTCATGTCCACCAGGAATTTGGGTCGCTTGATAGTCATGGAGGATGGACGGATGGTGGGTATCGTCTCCAGGACCGACCTAATGAGAGCTATCCAGTTCAGAGGTGCATACAAATGAGATCACGAAACACGCTAACACTTGGAGAACCACACACAATAAAATTGGTGGTTAATGAAGGTTATTCTCATCGCGATTATGGTGGTGGTGTTGGAAACATTCTTATATACAAGGAGAGTGGGTAAGTATAAATGTCTTTAAATTAAAAGCTTCTTCAGTTTTTGCGAAGCTACCTAACCTTTAATTATTTCCTCATACCCTTCCCGTGTTTCTTCCCAGTATTCTCTCGCAGCCTGCTCCTGATTTTCATTAAACTTCTTAATCCAAAGGTCTAATCCTTCATTTTCTACTGCCATTTTCTTCTTTATCTCTGCCAGATACCTGTGGATGACATTTTTAGTCTTTTTTGTCTCCCAGAAGACAGGATACTGGTTTGCTTTCCGGTCATATTCCATAATTTTTTGTAGAAGTGCCCTACAATGTTCATTAAGGTTGAGCTCAATACCGCGTCCTCGACGCAAGAGCGTCTCAACTGTTCTCTCAGACCAACCTCTGTGAAACCTGCATATCCCCATTTCCTCTGAATACATCTCCCTTATTGCACGTTCCGCACAACTTTTCCCAAGCTCTCTTGGTGGCAGCGAATTTATACAATAATCAGTGAGATATTTTCCCTGGATAGGTACAGGAACGAATACTCCAGGCACCCAATATTGTGTGGGAGAAATGCAACCAGTTTCTCCGTATGAGATGTATAGTGTGCTATCAACGAATGTCTTGCCCAAACTACTTACCCGGTCTGCAAATCGTTTGTCCAGTTCTTTCGCAGCAACCCTGACACTCCGGGCTAATATAGCTCCAATTCCGTTGCCGTAGGCAACGAGTTCAGCAAGTTTTATTAACGCTTTCGCATTCCTTTGCGAGAATTCAATCCTATAATTTCGTGGGTCAAATTCAACGTCGTCATCCACTCCAAGCTCCTCTTTTCTGAATAGTCCTTTATAGATACATTCCAAAATCCATGAACTCATATTACCAAACTCGATGGCATCAAACCCCATCACTTCTACTTCTTTCACCACCTTCTCGGCGGCTCGTTGATCGAAGATACCCGAATTCGGACCCATAGCCTCGTATGGCTCGTAGTCCTTCTTGTGTTCATGGTAGATTTTTTTGCATGATAGAGGACATGGTTCCCCACAGGTGGCGAATGTTCTTGGCTCTACTATCTCTTCATTAAATTGTTTGAGATAATGGTTTTTTACGAGCGCATATAATGATTTCCTCTCTCTTTCACTGAGATTGACTGACTCCCAGTTGAACGAGAGTAGCCATTCTCCCAGAACCGACATGTTCACGCCAAAGGTGCCGGAAGATTTAACGTGCTCGTCATATCTGTATTTTTTCCCAGCTCTTATGACGTAATCCGTATATTTTTCATGAAATTCCTCCTCAAAAATGTTATTTACAACCTTAATGTCTTTAATGTTCTCAGTAAACGTTTTACCATCGTATGTGCCTCCGTATGCTATCGCAACGGTTCTATGCGCTTGAGCCAGGAGAGAACCCATGCCTCCTCTACCTGCCC
>JANJFQ010000055.1 GCA_025435355.1 Candidatus Methanophagales archaeon
ATATGGAAGAAAACAATTTTAAGATTTGAGATGAAATTATTCTTTAGGAAAGCATTCGCTAAGGTTAAAAGAATACTCTGGTGGTCGTGATGATATACCTCATAAGCGATTTGCATTTGGACCATAAGAACATTATCTTACTTATTGGAAATCATGATAAAGGGTATCTCAAATCAGTTCCACCTGCGGAAAAGTGTGTTTTAACTTACGGAGGAAAGAAATTTTTGCTGATTCACGACTCTGAGAAGGTAAGAAAATGGGATGGCTGGGTTATTCATGGACACGAGCATAATAATAAGCCAGGAAAATACCCGTTTATAAATGGGAAAAATAAAACGATAAATGTGAGTGTGGAATTGATAAACTACACGCCGCTTTCGCTCGATTTTTTGGTGGATAATATGGATGATATTATTTAAGCAATTACCCCACCCTATTATAATTCCATTGCCACGCATTGTATATCACCAATAACTATCAACATTCGTAACAACGCCTAACGGCTCCCAGCGGTAGTATCCCAATTCCTCCTGCCGTTCATCCAACCTGTCACGCTGTGCATCCAATTCATTCACCAGAATATCCAATTCGTTCTCTCTTGCTTTCAGAGCATTATACATTTTGTTCAGTTTTTCATATTCTTCAGGGTCACTTATATACGTCCTACCACCCACTGCTCCCTCATAAGCCTCAATATCTCTCTTGTATGCTTCAACCGCTTTGTTATATTCCTCGACATCGCTATTGTATGCTTCTAACGCGCTGTCATACTCGTCCCACTTCTGATTATAGTCCTTATAGTACCAATACTCAGGAGACGTTGCTTTGTCTATGCTTATCGAACCATACTCTTTACCCATGACCACATAAGCAATCTTGTCACACGAATAGTCAAAATGAGGGTATTCGCTGTAAGAATCGTTCTCTTTGAATGGATGTGAAGGGGACACAGGGGGATGAAATCCTTTACCAGTGCAATCTACATAGACCTGCCCTCTATCCGTTGTGTTGAAGGCATTAAGTGCATGTCCCTCACCCACGACAAAGTCCACTCCGACAAACGCGGCTTTGATACCTGACGCCTCGGCATTGTTATGTAGCATCTCGGCAAAGTCCGCGCAAACAAACGAACCTTCAATATAAGGTTGCTCATCAGTGTCATCCTTTTCTAAGAAAGACATTAATTCATTCCATGTGGGCTGCTCTGTGGCATTTTTATAGTTAACAAGACACACTTGCGACCCGGAAGCTTTAGAGTAAGGAAGCGTTTGTTCAGTAATGTTAGGATTGAAAAACTTAGTCAGTTCAGGTATTTTAGGCAGCTTTGTAGATGTTGGGACATCCTCTTCAATGCATCCCGTAAATATAGCCACCGCTACGATTGCTACCGGGACTATCAAACTTAGCATGATTTTCTTTTTCATATTCTTTTTTGAAAGAAAAGTTTGTAAACAGTTTTCTTAAAGGAATTATTTTTTAACTAATAAGATAATCATGAACGTCATATTCCCGGAGTATGGAAAAGAAGCCGAACTCGTTGAAGGAAGGAACATACTTTCCTATTTGCAGGAGTTGGGGATAGACCTAAACGCATCATGTGGTGGTGAAGGAAAGTGTGGTCAGTGCCTGGTAGAAGTTGAATGCGCCCCCGGAGTCCTTTCTGATAAGACAGAGGCGGAAAACAAATTTATACACGCGGATGCGCACAGACTCGCGTGCCAGGCGAGAATTTTAAAAACCGACAAGCATATTTACGTGCGATTGAAGTCTCTTCTTTACCTTCGGCGATTGTACATTTTAGAATCCGGAGAATATAAGGTAATCCCCATCGAGCCTTTCGTGCACCGGGAGGGCGAGAGAGTCTTTTACGAGTCAATAGATATGGGCGAATATAGGGGGGAAATATACGGTATCGCTCTTGACATAGGGACAACAACGCTTGCTATGTATTTAATAGACCTTGAAACCGGAGCAGTGCTTTCAGTGAGCTCAAGAGAGAATCCACAGACAAAATATGGGAATAACGTAATTTCACGGATAGAATTTGCGAGAAAAGGCAAAGAGATACTCGAAAGAGAAATCAGAAACGCCGCGAACAAAATGATCACAGCGCTGACATACCAGGGCAAAGTCTATGAGATAGTGGTCGTCGGCAATCCGGTGATGAGAGACCTGTTTTTTGGTAATTCCGTCGAGTCGCTTGGCAAAAGCCCTTACGAACCTCTGAGTGCAAATGCGGTAAGTAAAACGGCGAAAGAACTCGAGCTTAAGGCAAATCCAGAAGCACGAGTTTATGGGCTTCCCTTGATAGGGGGTTTTGTTGGTGCCGACGCTCTGGCTGTCGTGCTGGCGACGGAAATATACAAAAGCGAGAAGATATGCATGGCAATAGACATCGGAACTAACACGGAACTCATACTGGGAAACAGAGACAGATTGATTGCAACGTCCTGTGCCGCAGGTCCCGCGTTTGAGGGCGCTGGCATAACGTGTGGAATCGGTGGCGTAAGTGGTGCGATAAAAGAAGTGAGAATAGAGAACGGAGCAGTTATGTACAAAACGATTGACAATGCCGACCCTGTTGGAGTTTGCGGTTCCGGGTTGATAGACACGCTGGCAGAACTTCTGGACAAAGGAATAATTAATGGTAGGGGTAAGTTCCAAGGCGATGAAAAGGAATTTAGAATAGTCGAAGGCATTAGTATATCAGAAAAGGACATTGACCAGCTAAATCTTGCAAAAACCGCTGTATCGGTCGGTATAAAAACCCTTATGGACAGATACGGAATCGAGCTTAAGGGCGTAGAATGCGTCTTTCTGGCTGGGGCTTTCGGGAACTTTATAAACACTGCGAATGCAATACGTATAGGGCTTCTTCCGAATGTGGAGCCGGAAAAAGTGAAAAAAGTAGGAAATGCGGCAGTAGAAGGAGCAAGACAGGCGTTAATATCAAAGACAAAAAGAGAAGATGCAGAAGCAGTTGCAAAGCAAATCGAGCATGTACAACTTGAAAAAGAAGAGAACTTTCAGGAATTATTCGTCAGTGAGCTTTATTTCCAGCAATATCTTTAACAAACCTTTCTTTAAAAAAGAAAGCTTTACTAAAGAAACATCTAAAGGTATTTTTTTATGGGATAGCTTCCTTTATTGCGTCTGCGAGCAATCTACCAGCTTGTTGCATTATCGGTCTTTCCGGACCCATGTAAGCCACGCACTCGTTATCGTGCATCTGCCCAACCTGTTCCTCAAACGATTTCATATCCTTGTATGACTTCCCCACAAGCTTCGCTGCAACTTTTGAAGCGGAACCGCAGGGGGTATCGCGGATAACCTTTACGGCTTCGATAACTTTCTTTTTCGCATTAACTCGCAGTTCAAATTTAGGCTTACCGAAAGCGTCGACAAAAGAATTGACCACTTCATTATCGCTTCTGTCCAGTGAGCAAAGAGGTTCTGGAAATTCCACGTGTATTCCCTTCTTTTTGAGCTCCTCTCCAATCGAGTATTTACCCTCTGGTATCAAGTTCGGGTCCTCAATAGGCCAGAGGACTGCCGTTGCTCCTGTTCTTTCCGCTATAATTGGCACGAGGTCGCCGGCCTTTGGGAATATCCCAAGCACTAATAGAAGATCGCACTCGCGTAGCGGTATGTCTTCTGGCATGTTGTTCTCCGGCTCGTCAAGCGACACGGACGTGACTTTAAGGTCAGAGAACCCTACCATCCGATCTGCATATCCACTCGTAGCCAGATGCTCCATTACCAGTTCACCAAACGACCCGTGATACAGTATGTAGATTCGGTTATTCATGGTCATATCCATTACGGAAATAATATTTGCTGGTAGTATAAAAAAGAGGATAGGAAATAGAAAAGTATCTCATAAATTGCAACGTTTACTGTCGTGCCTCCTGCTAACGGTGAGATCATGAAAAACTTTTTATGTAAAAAAGTATATTATTTAATAAAAAGCAGTGGAGGAAGATGCATATGCAACTTAATGAATTATTGGACGAGATAATAACCCGGGAAGCGTACAAAGGTGTAAAAGTAGAGTGTAAACTTCCTTATGATCTGTCTGAATTAACAGAGGATATCTTAGAAAAACTAAAAACTGATAAAGATTTTAGGAAGAAATATAAAGAAAAATTAAGTAAACGACTCCAAAACAAGGGTTACGAAAATTTAGAAGTAATAGACATCGTCCCTTCATCTAATTGCTTAGTAGTTAGATATACAGCATTTTATATTGGAAGTAGAGAATATCCAGAGATCCATTTAAAAACTCTTTTAATTTTCTATGAAGGAATGGGTGATGATATAAGCGATCCAGATGTTTTCGATGAAATTGTAGAGCAAGCAAGACAAGATTTAGGAGAAAAAATAAAAAAAGACATGGAAGAGAGACTCTATCATTTTGCTACTCTGTTTAAAAGAGCTATTGATAAAGCGTGGGGTTGAAGTATTTACGACTATTACAGCACTGACGGTGGACAGCAAGTGGGCAAACTCTTGAATTGCTATGGATTTCGCCTTGACTGAGATTATATAGGCTATGATATCGGGTGCATCCCTGTCAGCCTATCTTTCTAAATCCCCTCCTCACTTGATGACACTTTCATAAGCATAAGTCCTTCCAATTGGCTTATACATCTCTGTAGCTTTCTGTTTAAGCTCTGATCTAATCTCTTCTATCTTTTTGTGAACTTCCTTCGTATAAAATCGTTCACCGCACTTCTCACATACACCTGCTTTGACTCTCAAGATTGCCACATCGTTCCCTCCTTTAACAATCTTCTCCACTTCTTTTTCTACTATCCCCCTCCACAAAGAGGGCAGATTGGCGTTAACATTTTATCTCCTCCTTATGCTATGATCTTATTAAGGAGCTTTGTGCCCATTTATAACGCCATATACCCCCTACTTAGGTCCGAAGCCTGTGAGAATGGAAAAATTTTGTGTAAAGAGTTATGTAATCGGTTTTGAGCGCCTTTTCCTCATCTATTCATACACCGGCTCCAGCCACCTCATATATTTCTCCTCTTTCGCATTCACCACGTCAAAGAACTTCCTCTGTATCACACCTGTCACTTCACCTCTCTTACCTTCTCCTATCGTTACATTATCTATCTCACGTATTGGCGACACCTCTGCGGCTGTTCCTGTGAAAAAGAGTTCATCTGCACTCAATAGTTCTTCCTTCGTTACGGGCTTCTCTACCACTTTATACCCCATGTCCTGTGCAAGCTCGATTACTGATGCCCTGGTGATGCCTGGTAGAATAGAAGATTCTACCGCAGGTGTGTACAGAGTTGCACTTTTAACTGCAAATATATTCTCGCCCGGACCTTCTGCTACATATCCATTGGTATCGAGCATTATCGCCTCGTCAACTCCTCGATCCTTCGCATCATGCACCGCTAACAGCGAATTCAGATAATGCCCGGTAGCCTTTGCCGTAACAGGTAATGTATTAGGGTCTATTCTACGCCATGAGGAGAAAGTGCATCTTATACCGGTCTCTAACGCTTCCTCGCCAAGATAAGTTCCCCACCGCCATACTGCAATTGCACAATCCACGGGACAGCCTGCCGGGTTCACACCTAAGTGATGGAACCCATAGAAAGCGATTGGTCTTATGTAGCACGCATCAAGTCCATTTATACGAACCGTTTCCTTTATTGCCTCTTTCATTTCTTCCTTTGTGTGCGGTATTTCCATCTTATACAACTCCGCAGACCGATACATCCTATCTACGTGCTCCTTCAGCCTGAAGATAAACGGGCCTTTCTCCGAGGCATAGCATCTTATCCCCTCAAAGACGCCAGACCCGTAATGCAGACCATGCGAGAGCACGTGCACTTTCGCAGCCTTCCACTCCACAAACTTTCCATTATACCATATTTCCCCTTCTTCCGGAAGCTTCTCCGCCATTAGTATCCCCCCTGAAGATACTGTAACACAGTCTAATTATTTTCTACTTACTCCTATTTAAGTAATTTGGAATTTTTCAAGACAGATTTTTTGTGGGATTACTTTTTTATAAATTATTTTCGTTAAGGGCGATTCATTGTGTTTGCGAAATGCCGAAGACATCAACTATTTTTTCCGTGCGGAAAAAAAGAAAAGCGTTTATATACCCTATGATGAACATATATCAAACTTGCGTTACATTTTGGGATAACCTCATTACAGAAACAGTTTGATAAGTGGGGAAGGAAGATGAAAAAAGAGATGAAGTTTGGCACTAAATGTGTTCATGCAGGAGAAGCGCCAGATCCTTCATACGGATCGCATACAACACCGATATATCAAACATCCACCTTTGTATTTGATAATGCTGAACAGGGTGCTTCACGGTTCGCTGGCGAAGAAGAGGGATACACGTACGCACGCGTAGTGCCAAATACACCCACACACTCCGTTTTTGTTAAGAAAATTGCTGCTCTCGAAGGCGCTGAGACTGGTCAAACCTTCTCCTCTGGCATGGCTGCAATAACCGCTGTTGCTCTTTCTCAGTTAGAAAAGGGAGACCACCTGTTATCAACCGATGTGGTCTACGGTAGCACATACGGATTATTCTCCTCAATTCTAACCAAGTTTGGCATAGAGGTTAGTTTTGTCGATACGTCTGATCTCGAAAAGGTGCGGATTAACTTAAGAAAAAATACCAAAATGATGTTCTTAGAAACACCAGCAAACCCTACCATGACCGTTTGTGATATTGAAGCGATATGTGAAATGGCCAGAGAGATTGATGCGCTTTCTGTCGTTGACAACACGTTTGCAACTCCTCGCTTTCAGAGAGCATTAAAATTGGGTGCGGACGTTGTTGTTCATAGCGGTACAAAATACATAGGCGGTCACGCAGATATTTTAGGAGGCGTGGTTGTTGGAAGAAAAGAATTTGTCGAAAGCATGATACCTGTTGTTAATTATACTGGCGGAACAATGGGCACGCATGAAGCTTGGCTGTGTATCAGAGGATCGAAGACGCTACATCTAAGAATGGAAAAGCACGCCAGCAATGCTATGAAAGTGGCCGAATTCTTAGAGGCACATCCAGAAATCGAGTGGGTCAGATATCCTGGATTGCCAAGCCATCCACAATATGAGATTGCAAAAAAGCAGATGAGCGGTTTTGGTGGTATGATCTCTTTTGGAATCAAGGGCGGCATAGAAGCTGGACGCAAACTTATGAACAGCGTTGAATTGTGTACTTTAGCAGTTAGCCTCGGTTCCGTTGATACCTTAATTCAACATCCCGCTTCTATGACCCACGCGAATGTACCCCGAGAGGTCAAGACGAAGATGGGAATAACCGATGATTTAGTTAGAATCTCAGTAGGTATAGAAGAGCCAGAAGACATAATAGCAGATTTGGATCAAGCCTTAGCTCCCCGCTCCTGAAGGTGTAGAGCTTCTAAGAGATATACTGATAATAATTCCACGTTGTGAACTTTTTCTTTTTTAGAGATTCCAACCGGCGTAGCAGCACGTTAAGGGCTATCCTCTGTGATTTCAGTAGCTCCATTTACTTCAAGAAATTCAGACCTGCTATGCCAGAAATGTCTGTAAATTCGTGTTTCGGTCCGTTTTTTCACAATAACGCATGTATTCTTTTCTTTATCACTGCTCGCTCTCTCCCGAGTTGGATTCTTAGTCTCGGTAGTTATATGTTCTCTCTAATTTCTTTGCTCGCAATGTACGTCCTTGGAAGAAAATTAAGCACAAAATACTAAACTCGTGGGCTCTGTTCACGACCCCGAAAACTCGGAAAGGATTTTATCAAAATCCAATTACATTCTGCTAATTTATCCGAATTGATGATCTTATACACGGAGTTTGTTACCCATTTCGGCTCTAGCACATACGTATCTAACAACTCAAAATCTTTGAAATGCAGTATCACCCCCAAATCGTTCAGGAAGTCCACAAGAGTGCCCTGACGGGATTTCTCAGTTATCTTTTCTCTCGTGCACATTTCTTTATACTGGTCATAACTGATGAAATTTTCTGTCATATTCTCCAGTTGCGTTTTTAGATTGAACCAGCTTGTTGCCCATGTGGTTTCGATAAGCTTTACGTTTGCCAATGCTTTGCTCAAATCTTCGGTAAAAACTTTGATCCCTTTCCTTTCAGCACAGGAGACACGATAAAAACCCTTTATGCCTTTGTATTTCTCTTGTAAGAATCTTCGGTTCACATCAAAGCCGGGATTCTCATCTATTTTGTTGAGAACAACCAAAATAGGCGAATTGCCACCGAAACTTTCTATATGCTTGAGCCAATATTCTGTCTTTTCGTCTTTCCTGCCATCTAAAACCAAAATGTAAAGACTGCGTTTGGATAAAAAGAACTGGTGTGTGGCGTGCATAATTTCTTGACCACCGAAATCCCAGAAATGTACTGTTATATTTTTGTCTCCCACTTCTACTTTCCAGTCTCTAATATTTATTCCATGCGTTTTTGGTTCATACTTATCAAATTCTTCGCCCAACAATTGTTTTACCAATGAGGTCTTTCCTGCTCCGCCATCGCCTACTAACAGCACTTTTACTTCGTTTAATGCGACTTTTTCGGCTTCCAACGATTTGAAATATGATCTTATCGCCCAAATCCCATGCTTAACAATTTCGGGCGGTGGCGACTCCATGGGATTAGCAAAAAGGTAAAGTGCAGTAAGATTTGTGAGCTTTACAATCTCAGGCGGGAGGGATTTCAGTTGATTTTTAGATAGGTAAAGCGCGGTAAGATTAGTGAGCTTCCCTATCTCTGGCGGCAATGATGTCAATTCATTTCCGGATAGGTTCAGCTCAACCTGATTATTTATTGCCGCTTTCTCTATCCACTCTCGAGCTCTCTCTTTATCATCCATCGTCAAATAGATTTCTCCGAGCAAATGCGCCGCATCACCTTCTGCCCAGCGGTAATTCATACCAATGGCTTTTTCGTATGCCGACTGAGCAAAGGTTTTGGCTTGCTCAATATCATTTAGTGCCAGATACGCCTTTGATAAGACTATCTCTGCCTCAGGCTCATAGAGCTTAAAGCCTGTCCGGGCACAAACAACCCCTCACACCACCTCCTTTACCAACCAACCATCCTCACACCTTATCAATCCACTTCTCTCAACCACATATTTCACTTCATTCTTCAAAAAATTGAATACATCAATACCATCAAATATAGCCTTTCCCTGCGTAAACGCATCTAAAAAAATTGTATTCTTATTCTTAATCTCTCTTAAGCAATCTTCAAGGGTATAGCAGAACAAATCCGCGGGGAAATCAATTTTTAATGCAAAATCTTCTTTATCTTTTGTGATGATCACCAGATCGAAATCACTCAATAAATTATCTTCTCCTTTAGCCTTCGAGCCGAAGAGGATTACACACATCTCTTTCCCTTTCAATCCTTCAATAAACGCTTTGAATTTTTCTTCCCATTCCTCATGCATTTCTCGAATTACCTCATAATACCTTTGCATATTCCAATATCTCCTCCATACATCTCATTGCTTTTTCTGCCTCGTCCCTCTCATATTCTGTAATCCTGGCATCCGGATATCTTGCCTGCGAATAATGTTCGCCCAATTCCTTTGCACACTTCAATATGTCATTCGGCACTTCGTGCCCAAGCGTTCCGATAATCTTTAAGAGTTCAACCAAAGAATGTGTATATGGTTTCGACCCACTTTTATCTATTATCTTGCCCTTCAAGTATAGCTCTACTGCCTGCTGACATGAAAAACATGCTATATCATAAAGTTCCATCTTTAACGCATTCTCAGCATTTTTTTCAAAACTTTTTAATTTCTCAAGCCATGTCATGTTCTTATTATCCCTCTAAAATTTAAAGAGGAAACACGCCTCGCAAATTCTCTAAAAATTTGGGTCACGTATCTTTTCTAAATAGGTTTTGATATTATAAACTTTCAAGCATCTTTTCCGACTCTTCCACTTCCGGATCCAAAAGCTCTTTCCTACATGCAACCGCTTTCTCCAGCCACTCTCGAGCTCTCTCTTTATCATCCATCTTCAGATAGATTTCTCCGAGCAAATGCGCCGCATCACACTCTTGCCAGCGGTAGTTCATACCAACAGCTTTTTCGTATGCCGACTGAGCAAAGGTTTTGGCTTGCTCAAGATCGTTTAGTGCCAGATAAGCCTTGGATAAAACTATCTCCGCCTCAGGCTCATAGAGCTTAAAGCCTGTCCGGGCGCAGATATTCAGGGCTTCTTTTGCATCACGAATAGCATCTTTATGTCTTCCCATATCTAAGTGCAGCCTGCCGGACTCAAGCATGGCTTCGATTTCAAGGTCTGGCATGCCAATCTTGCGAGCAAGCTCAAGAGCGTTTTGGAGATTAACCTCAGCCTCATTATGGTTTCTTTTTATCCTTTCAATAGTACCGAGGCAGCGGTAACATCTTGAAATGATCTCTGGCCAATTATTCCTTTGACTAACCCAAGGTTTTGTTTTGTCAGTTTAAATGCCTCATCAATTTTCTTGAGTGAGATGAAGAAGTCCGCATAAAAAACACCATATGTACTGTAAAGCCGATCACCAGCGGGATCAATCATTATTTGAAGCTCATCTGCCTGTCTAAACTCCTTACTTGCCTCTCCGCCTTTTTCTAAGAGATGAAGTATCCACGCCAGATATGCTTTTGAATTCCTAATCTTCTTATCAGACTTTGCTTTCTCTGCTGTATCAAGTGCCTTTTTGGCACTCGAAAGCCCACGTTCAAGCTCACCCGTTCAAAATTGAAATTTAGCTAAGTTTAGATAACCCACAGAGGCATAAGCAATTTTATTGACTTCAATATCTATGTCAATTGCTGTCTTTAATGGCTTTTCAGCCTCTTTTGGCCTACCTGTACTAAGAAGTACCAGTCCTGCTTCACTGAGGAGAATGCTTTGGTCGCTCTTTTCACTTACAAGTGGCATTTGTGAAAGGTCACCTTCTGGAAAGAAGCTTTATACAAGAGAGCGGT
Organism: Candidatus Methanophagales archaeon; assembly: GCA_025435355.1. GTDB lineage: Archaea > Halobacteriota > Syntropharchaeia > Alkanophagales > Methanospirareceae > WJOV01. The sequence continues at coordinate 10,997 of JANJFQ010000055.1, forward strand.
CGGTTTCCCAGGCACCAAGTTTTTGTGTGATGACATATTTCTCCTTTCTGTGTATTTTCTCCCAATATACATCATCACACACCTCATCATAAAGCCCTGCTGCACAGCCATGATATACCGGCTCAAATAATGGCTGCATCTCCTCTAAGGTTTCAGGCTGCGCTGGTGCAAATTCGCCAAAGTACTGATAGATGCATTCATGACAGAGCTTCTTATTCTTCTCATCAAAATCGGATTCGAAATAGCCCTTGATCAATGGGTGAGTTGTATATGACTTCTTCGTTTTATCATAAGATATGAGCCGCCAGTTCACCAAACCGTTAATTAAGTCTCTGAAATCAAATTTAAAAGAGTCACCTTGTATTGTTCTTCTAATAGAACTTGAGATCTTTTGGTTAAATCTGACTTAAAATAGTTACTTGATGACTTTTTTGCTTTTATAAACCATCATAATCGTATTCTCTTCTCCATTCATAAAATTCATCCCCCTCGGCAGCAAAATAAGTTTCAAGTCTCATCTCAAACCATGCGGTATCTTTGCACACGTCTTTAATCTCCTTCAAATCTTCATCAGTGATAAAACCTTCATTCCTGATAAACGTAAATAAATCGGAGATAGCTCTAAGAAACGATTTGATCTCGGACATTCGGGGATTCATAAACTTTCTGATATACCAATTACCCAAAAACATCCTGATAGTATCCCCGGAAACTTCCAAAATACTCAGCGCATCGTCATAGACAAATAGATAATCCATTATAAAGTACGCGGCCATTTCGGCTCGCTTGCCCGCAGTGCTCTCCTTTAGTCCTTTATTTTTCAAATATTCGTAAAAATCATCGAAAATTATTTTGGACTTTTTCCACTGCTTTTCATACTCCTCTTCCGAATTATCTTCCTTCATGCATTCGAAATGTTCGCTTTTTATCTTTTTCATCTTATCACCTCAAACTTACTCATCAGGCAGGCACAATGTCGCCCAAAAACTTATATCCAAACTTGGTTCGTAGGTAACCCCCCTTTGGCGGAAACTTCATTTTTTAGTACTTCTTAACCTTCAGATGAATATAAATAACTTGCGTTATTTTTTTGCAGTGTTACGAGGCTGTCCCCCAATTCATTATCAACAGTGACACTTAAACTCAACCGTTTAACTATTGTGTGAACACGTAAAAAGTTCCCTACTTTAGATGCCGAATTAGCTACTAACGTCCGAATCTTACCC
>JANJFQ010000180.1 GCA_025435355.1 Candidatus Methanophagales archaeon
TCAAAGTGTACATGGTAGGTATGATTCGCCCGATGCTTTCTGATTACGCATCTGATATGCTGAGAAGGTTAACGGATGGTAAATACAGCAAGTTGGAGCTGGATGAGAACTACGACGTGTTTATTTATGATGATGGGACGGCGTATGAGATAAACAGGTTCTCAGGTGGTGAGGAGGACTTAGCGAATCTTTGTCTACGACTTGCGATTTCCGCTGTCGTCTCGGAAAGAAGTGCCATACAAACTAATTTTATTATTCTCGATGAAATTTTCGGTTCGCAGGATGCTCTTCGGAAGAGGAATATTTTAACGGCGTTGAACGAGCTATCAAAGAAGTTCCGGCAGATATTTCTTATTACGCATATAGAGGAGGTGAAGGATTATATGGAATACGTGTTGAGGGTGACGGAAGATGAAGATGGCGTAAGTTGGGTGAGGATGGGAGCGTAGAACACAATATTCGCTTCTATCATAGCCCCACCACCTTTGACATTTTCATTATCATCATTTCCAGATGTATCATGGCATTCAAGGAATTGCAAAGTTTGAAATCCGCTTCGCCCTCGTATAACATAAGCCTGGCGAATTTTTTCGATTCTTCCATCGCCATTGCTGAATTCATCTTCCTTCGCAACGCCTCGTGTATCTCCACCAGAATTTCTTTTCCGCCTATTCGCTCGTCCTTTATCAAATATTCTAAGCCCGCTCTCACTTCTTTATACCGAGATGCGAACGCCGAATTTAGCAACTCTTCTGCTTCCTTCCTTTGAAAAAACGCATTCCGCACTACTTCTTCTATTCTGTTCGCGTCAATAGGTTTTGTCGCCGAAGAAGCAGTTGTTGCTGCTGCTGCTTCCAGCATATTAATCGCCGCGCCCGCATCTCCTCTTGCATATTCCTTCAACGTTTTCAAACCCCCTTCAGTAAGTTTTACCTCTTCCGCACCTGCTATTGACCTTATCAATGTCTCCAATGCACCGCTTTTGTCTAAAGGCGTGAAGTGAAGGTTCAGGCATCTTGACCTTATGGCAGAGATGACGCCAGCGGGTTTCGTGGTTGCGAAAATGAATCTGCTCGTTTTGCTGCTACGTTCCATAATCCTCCGCAAAGCTTGTTGCGCATTACCGGGAAGAAAATCGGCGTTACTGAAAAATAACACCTTAAAAGTGGCATTTATGGGTGCCAACGCTGCGTATTCTCTTATCATCTCCTTAAAGATGTCTATCGCGGATTTATGCTCATCATAAAAGAATTTGAATCTTTTATCCTCTTTCAACCATTTTTTCCTCTGTTCAACGAAATCAGAGCATTCTATAAGCATGACGTTCGCATCGTCACCATAGAAGAGCTCCTTCGCCAGTGCATAAACCAGAGAAGTCTTTCCTGTACCTTTTGGACCCCAGAGCAATAGATTTGATATTGTTTTTTCCCTGACAAAAGCTTTTATCCGTTTCACCACCACTTCTTGCCCTACGATCTCTTCCAACCTCTTCGGTCTGTATTTTTCAGTCCACATTTCAACCTTTCTTTATAAAAAAACCTCTTCTTAGAAAGAAAAGCTTTACCAAAAGATTTACTTTCGGAACTACTGAAGAGAACACAACGAAAATTTTTGTTGCTATTATTACTCGCCTTTACTACTCTGTTGCTTTTGCTCAAATCTTCCATACCGCCTTCTATTTCTTCAATCTCTTCATCAGGAATATCACTACATAAGCCAGCACACTCGACTAAACTTGATTTCTTCTTTAATAACCTGGTGATAGCCCCTGAAATATCCTCATCTTCCGACTTCATGCTTACCCTTCTTCGCTTTCCTTCTTTCTTCCACCCTCGTAGCTTTGTCCAATGCAATTCCCAGAGCTTTAAAAATCGCTTCTATCTTGTGGTGTTCGTTCTCACCCTTCGCACATACGTGAATGGTAAAGTTTGCATGCGTGGCAAAAGAATTAATGAAATGCGGTATGTTCTCAGTGTTAATATCCTCCACGGTTTCTTTACCGAAGTCCACCTCGAACACGGTATAACTTCTACCTTCGCCACCTATACCACCTATGTCCACTGCGCATCTTGCGATAGACTCGTCCATGGGTATAATTGCATAGCCAAACCTCACGGTCTTTTCTCTTTCACCAACTTCTCCAATTGCTTTTTTAAACGCTTCACCTAACACAATCCCGGCGTCTTCTACGATGTGGTGGCTCAAGTCACCCTCTGCCTTCACAGCCAAATCAAAAAATCCATGTCTTGAAAAAGTAGCGAGCATGTGGTCAAAGAATTTTATCGTTGTACTTATGTCACGCGTTCCAACACCGTCAAGGTTCAATTCTACCTCGATATTCGTTTCTTTTGTCTTCCTTCTTATGCTTGCCGTTCTCATTTTTGTTTTCTAAAAGAAAAGGGTTTATTTATATTTAAATAATAGTTGTGTAAGGTAACTTATATGTGAACCCAATAGACCGACTCTGCCATGTGACGAGCTGTTGCAACGATTGCTACATCCTCTCCCCTCCTTGCTTTTAGCTCGCGATGGATTCGCTTCTTCGGTTATTTCCGCTTTTTCTCGCAGGATATTCTCCACTTCTTTAATCGCCTCTTTCAGCACTTCCAGCACGTTCAGATAATTATCCAATGCCACCCTCCTCGGCTCTTGCAGTTTCACTTCTTTCAAAAACTCCATCCCTCTCTTTCCGAACAGGTCACCGAACTCCGAAGTTTGAATCCCCTCACTCGTTCTCTGGCAGGTAATCCATCCTGAGCAGTTATGCCAATACCCTGGCATCTGCTTCATCTGTCTTCACGTGCTTTTAAACAGGAGTGCAAAGAGCTCATTGAATAATTCTTGCTAATGACGTTATTCCGGATTGCACCGACCATAATCTGTTGCAACCACAGGTAGAAATGACGGAGGAGAATCCGGGAGGCTTGCAAGAAGGAACAAAGGCGAGCATGGATAACGGCTACTTCGACGGTCCCAATCTACAGTATTTGGAGGAAAAGGGGAGGGATGGCTATATTCCAGACAGCAAGCAGGCTCAGGAGATAAAGGGTAAGAAATTTTGCATCCAAGGTAACAACTCTTTCGTGTGTTGTTCATGGTATCTCGTGAGATGCCCATGAACTCTTGATTTACGTTGATTTGTTGGCTTGTCTGTTCTCTTATAATTAAGGGATATACAGTGCCGTGATTGATTTATGGGACAACATCGAAACATCGAAAAAAAACGAAAATCATTTTAGATCCTATGATAATGATAATCATAAAGTAGCAGTAAGCCATTAAGTTCCGTATTTGAGTGTGGGGGTTAAGTACAGGCTCCGTACTTAAGTACGGGGTATAGTGACTGCGAGATGGCTAACATGTGCATCCTTTGAAGAGCTTATATTAAAAAACATTAGTATAACGAAAATAGGGGCACGGATAAATGGAGCTAAGACAGTATAAAAATACTA
>JANJFQ010000181.1 GCA_025435355.1 Candidatus Methanophagales archaeon
CAAAGAAGGGAGAGAAGAACAGAGGAAGAACACCCTGCATGGCTGAGGGCATCACCGATCACGTTTGGACATGGAAGGAATTGTTAATGTTTAAGATAGTACCAACTGCTAATTAGGACATCACCCAAATTTCGGATCAGTTGTATGTGTAGGAAAACTTTTGCTCCTCATTACCATAATATCACGTAGATTTGATATAATGTCTGGAGGGAATTTCTTGATTTTTTTAGTTAAAAAATCCTCTAAAATATTAATGGAGCCTTCCCTTTCTGGAGATATTTCTTTCATCTTTTTGACATTTAATTGATCAACAAGTAATGCCAAGGCTTCAATATTGTGAGTGAAATCCATTTCACTTCTACAAATTTTTGTTATTTCAAAAACTGCTTTTTCATTTTGGAGTAATACTTTGAAGCCATACTTTTGCTCCCATAAATTGTTTATGTTATCTCTCAAATTAACTATATTTTTAACAGTTTTAGTGTACGTATCCATAACATCTTTAGATAGAGGTGCCTGATGTGCTTTTATTTCTTCTATTTCATCAGTTCCAATAATTTTGCATTTCTCATCTCTTGGGAAAACAAGCAGTTGGATGTCACCTCCAACGCTTGGATCCATTTTTGAAGTTTCTAAAATGGTATAAACTGCGAGTTCTTTTGCATCTTTGCCGTCAAGCCCCTCACGAAAGTGGTTATTTAATATGTATTCTCCATAAGCACGTCCACTACCATCACATGCGTAGCCATGTTCTTCTTCCGAGTATCCTTTTCCCATGATTTTTCGTATTCTCTCTGGTGATGCCACTATAAATGCGGGTAAATCATCATCATCATCTAATTTCTCAGCATTTGATTTATGCCAGCTGAGGCTTGAATCCGAGAGATTCGAAACAACTTCTTCGAATGTAGGAGACTGCGTAGCAGAGACATAACTCTGACATCTTTTTATAATATCATCAATCGCCCCTATTAATCCCGATGAAGCGATACCTATATTATCTGTAAGTGGTTCAAGTTTTATTGATTTATCCAGTTTTAGTTCCCCCAACATCACACGGCTGTCAGAGGCAAGAACTGAACCATTCTTGTATTTTATGGCAATAATTAAAGTCATTTAGTTTACCTAAATATCAATTTATGTGGCTATAAATAACTTTTCCTTTTAGTTATTATTTCGCGCCTCAGCATCTCTGCAAACCGTACAGGTTCTGAAGAAAACCGTCAAAAAAACAATTCCACCGTAAAATTCATTCGTATTTCAGCTTCGCGATCGTATACGAGACGAGCAAACCGAGAAAGAAGCCGAGAAAGGATAATACAAACGCAAGAGCAAAGCGGGGAATACTACCCTCAAATCTCTCTCCTAACATAAAACCGCCGAATAAGCCGAGGAACGTGAGAGCAGCGATAAGAAAAGCAAAAGGAAGGGCTTGAAAAAAAATATTGCCCTTTAATTTCTCTTTGAGCTTCACCCACAGCTGCATTTTACACTTTCGTTGTTTCTACGCGGTGCACTGAACGCTTGGCTTGGTGCCTTCATTCATGGGGGATTGGGTATCTTTGTCCAGAGCATGAAAGCGATCAAAAGCCCATAGATCGCGATTGCTTCTGCAAGAGCAACGAAGATCAGTACTCTCCCAGACACTTCAGGCTTCTCTGCCGTCGCACCCGCCGCTGCTACACCAGTAGCCACGATTGCCCAACCCGCAGCAACTGCCGAGCCAACCATGGTGGCTGCTGTTGCCAGTGCGATCCATGCGCCTTCGGTCATTCCTGCTGTAGCATACACTTCTGCTTCTGCTTCTTGCGCCCCTACAAGTCCTACTCCAACTCCTGCGAGGAGCAAGAGCACGCAAAGCGTAAATGCAAACCTGTATTTCATCTTCATTTCCATCTTTCACCTCTCTCTATATTTACGTGTTGTTTCGAGATATACTTAATGGGGTTATATAAAGTAAATGGTTTTTTCGGCAGCCGTATTATAAGAAAAAATAAGATGCCGGAGACCTTATAACGCGGTCATCCGACCCTTTCATATATAAGCTACGTTTGGATCGATGAGGTTTTTGAACAGCACTCACTAATTCCCTTGAGTCCTTACGAGCGCCTGTATCGGATGAACAATGAGCAACACCCGGTATTCACCGGGGTAATCACCCTTGTACATTGCTAACGTGCCGTCGGCTATTCTGACACCTTCGTAGTTCAGAGCGGCTACTTCGATACTGCCTACTGTTTCACTCGATTCTGGATCCACCAAAGGATCCACGAGATCGGCAGAGAAGATCAGATTATCTCCCGTTTCATTCACGCTAATGTTAACCAAGTTGTAGGTGTGCTCACCAAGTCGTAGCGATCCCTTATAGAAGGGCACCCAATCCGCTTCCGTGATCTCTGCTTTTATATCCTCAATGCTCTTGTTCGCTTCCATGAGATCTCTCATGTGCATCGGTTGCACGCGTCGTACCCTAATGATGCTTGTCCTGAGCACGTGGAACTCATCACTGGACTCGTTCAAAGCAAAGCCCTGCGCTTTGTGAAGAACGGTAATTGGAGCTTTTATAGCAGCCAGCTGCGGTATCTCTTTCTTGACCTGTCCCGGTGCTAGCCCCTTTGATCCGTTATTCAAAGCTCTCACTTCCTCTTTTTGTTGAACCCTGATAGTCTTATTCTCTCCCATGTTCTGCGTTTCTTGTTCCACCTGTTCTTGCTGACCGTTACCAAGAGCTTGCCCCTTCGTTCCGTTATTAACAGCTTTCACTTCCTCCTTTTGGTGAGTCTGAATAGTCTTATTTTCTCTGGCATTTTGTGTTTCTTGTTCTACCTGTTCTTGCTGACCGTTACCAATAACTCCCCCTTTTAATCCGTTATTATCTCCTTTATGCGCCTGTGTCGATACCGAGACCCCGCTTCCAACGAGCCCGAGCAGTAGCAGCGCCACCACGCCCACACACAACAATTTCCGTTTTATGCTTCCCATTTCTTATTACCTCGGTTTTAACCTTCTCGTGAACGATTTAAAAAAGGCACACAGAACGGATCGTTCCGATAACCGTTCAAACCGTTCATCACCTTCATTTTTTTGATAAAAACCATTCTGGCAGTTCTATAACGTTCGTTCTCCCCCATTCTTTCATCCTGATTATCTGCCTCCGTTCGAGTGTGCGGAGAATGCCCATTAACGATGATTTTGGAATCTTCGTCTCGTAGGTGAGGTTCGCCTGGGTCATTTCGCCGTTATGCTTGATCAACGTAAATACAATGGTCCGTTCTCGATCTGTGAGCGTTTCCATCACAACCAACCGAATAAGCCTTTATCTGCCAGTTCATCCTGGGCTAACTGCTGTAATCTCGTCTGTTCCTGCTCCATATTCCGTATGTGCTCTTGCAACAGGGCTCGCACTTCTTCGTCACAATCGCATTCT
>JANJFQ010000182.1 GCA_025435355.1 Candidatus Methanophagales archaeon
GTGCTCAACACGGATAATTGCAATGTCTTTGTCACAGTATGCGTTTTTGAAGCAGCAATCTCTGCAGTCCTCGCATTTGTCCACGGCCATAAAAATGTCCTTATGAGCCCGTGCCTTTTTGATGCAGGGGGGATGATCGCCACTCATTACACGTTCGCAGAAACGGGGGGCATTTCCATTGAAACCATAACTTTTGACCATAGAATGGTTTTTGCCATCGCTCATGACCAGCCATGCAACATCGTAGCTCCGTGCCTCTTTCAGGGCATCGCATGCTTTCCGGAGCAGACTGTCTCTGTCCTTCTCCACGGCAATTAACTGGTTAACACTTATGATGGCGTTAAGGACGCTGTTCAAGTGCTTGATGCGCTTCTCTGTCAGTGTGCGCGCGTTTATTTCCTGTTTCAATTCTTCATTTGCCTCCGTCAGTTCGGCAGTGCGCTCCTCGACTCGCTTTTCCAGTTTCCCATTCAGTTCTCGAAGTGCACCCTCAGCCAGCGCAATCCTCTCGCGTAAAATAGCAGTCACCACGGCGATACTTATAAACATAAAAGATCGAATCAAATCTGCCATAATCTCTACATCAAGTCTAACAAAAAAGTGACTAAACATCAGCAATAAAGCCAAAAATATAGCCACAACCACGCCTTTTCTTCCCCACCACAAAGCTGCCAAGATTATCGGAATATAAAAGAAGTGGCTAAACACAACCTCACTTCCCAGTACTACATGAAAATAATACGTGAGAAAGCAAGCGCTGGCTAACAAGAGGGCCATTACCACAATCTTGTATCTTTCTTTTATTCCTTCAATCTTCCTTTCAGTCATAGTATCTCAGCCGGCCATAAAGCAGGTACATCTTTCCGCTTTTCATCATTTTTCAGTGCACGGCAAAGCGGAAAACCATCCTCTTCCATCAAAAATCCACTCATTGTACCCATTACACAGATCTTATACTTGGATTGGACGAATTAATATATTAATCTTCGTAAAATAACAACTTTGATTAACAACGTAGTTAAAAATATTCTAAATACCGGGCAAGTTTGTCGAGTCCTACTATTACTTCGCCCGCTATCCAAAAGAGATTGCCCTTTCATAAACGTACCTCCTTTTTGTTCCACTCAAGGAACATCCCAAGGATACTCTCGCTTCTCAGTTTCCTGATAAATGCATCATTTGGGGTTACACCCCATTCCAGGTCAAGAGCCCCGTGTATACGGTTATCGTACCACTCTTCGATCTTACCATTCGTTTGCAGGGTATCCCGCTTCGATGGGATATGGTTGAGGCCTCGCACGCACAGATGCCGTTCAAATCGACTGATACCCGTATGTTTCTTCTGCTTCTGCAAATTCGGCCTCGCCAGCTCCACCGCGAGCAGATACCGGTGAATCTTTTTATGCGATAGGTTCCGCCTGGAATGCTCCTTTACGTGATATCGACGTAAACGGGCACCTAAAAATGGTTCGTTGTGGGCCGCTTCAATTATCCGCTTCTCCTTATCGCTCAGAAGAGCTTTAGATCTTCTTTTCTTGTCAAGCACGGGATATTCTTCCGTTCCCCTATAGAAATCATCAGGGTTTCTTCCACAGGTATCCGAAAAAAGCTTGTTTGCATAAATGTAATTGCTGTCTCTGTCCAAGAGGAATATCCTGGTCGGCACGGAATCTAGAACCATCTGCTATTCTTTTTCTACCGCTGCTAATTTATCTGTGGCTCTCTTTTTTTCAACCTCATCTTTTATCACCTGTACCAACGTTCCGTACATGCTTTTTATGTCCCCACGCTTCTGCAGGTAGTGAATAGCTCCTTCGTTCAACGCATCTATCGCTACTTCTTCTCTTCCTCTTCCGGTGAACATAATGAATAGAATTTTATTTTCATACGCTCGAAGTGTTTGGAAGAATTCCAAGCCATCCATCCCCTGCATATTATATTCTAAGAGTACCACATCGTAGTTACCGCCTTTCAATAGTTCGATACCTTTTTCAGCCGAGTGTGCGGTATCTACTCGAAACCCTGCCTTTTCCAGAAAGATTTTTGACACCGCGAGGAAATTAGGTTCTTTGTCTACATGCAATACCGATATCATCCTTTGATTTTTCTTGCCGTTCATCTATTATTGACACACCTCTCATATCCAGTGGGTACCTGGCATCCACCCTCAACCAAAGCATAAAAACCAAAAACCCGCTGAACCTTTACTTGTTTCTCAATGTTTACAATTTTACGACTTACCACATCTCTTAAGAATATGCAGGTGGATATGTTTGAGATTATATAAAACTTACCATAATTTGAAAAAAGTTGAACATTATTGTATATAAACATAACAGATTTGTACGTTTATAAACACTCATTGAGATAACTAATGATGTTAAAAATCCTGTAGAGCAAATTGGGCAAAAGCTACCCGTGAATTTTGAAATAGTTGTTATCCTGCGAAATCTGCAGCAAATGGGTACCAATGCGTCTACCTACCAAAAACAGCGGAACGAAGAAGCGATGAGGATGTGGATGGAACTTTCATGACCCCTTGCGACACCCATGGACATGAAAATGGATGCATATGGGTACTTTAATAATTCCCCTGGTGTTTAAACTTCACATGAGACAAGCATAAGAAAGGTCGATTTTTTTCTGGTGGTTATTTAGTGCAACCCCGCAAAAGAAACTGACCCCGGCAACCATAGTACCCATGAATGTCGCCATTTTCGAATGGCACGTGTACCAAACTTTTTGATAGATAATGTTGCCTCACGGCTCTGTCTCGCAAGATTGATCCGATCTAAGAGGTGAGAAAAGAAAGATGCAGCCCTACTAGAAGCTTGGGGCTCTGATCGCCACCACGACGAGTAACAGAAAAAGGCCAAATAGTGTGCGTCTTAGTGCTTCCATAGTTCCAAATTTTAAGATATAAATTTAGTAATGCTGCCTATTATTGCTTTGCTAATTCTATCGCCGTGTCTGGCGAAGAAAGAACCAATGATTGAAAGAATTATTACGTAAGCAATGATAAGCGAAATTAATAGCTCAGAAATGCTCATTCCCGTTCCGATTGCCACAGCCAGCAGCACAATTGAAAACTCGCCCCGTGGCGTCGTGTATGCCCCGACCCGCAAACCCGTTTCAAATGAGTCGTGCACCCTCTTCCCGATAAGTGCACCACTGGTGAACTTTCCCGCGATGGATAGCGTTATGAGTGCAAGAAGTGCGAGGACGAAGTCTGCAGAGGGCAAGGCAAATCTGATTGGTAACGTCATACCGAAAGAGAAGAAAAAGATGGTGAGGAATAAGCTCTTAAATGAGATGGTAGCGCCAAAGAGCCGCTTGAAGGACTTGATGCC
>JANJFQ010000056.1 GCA_025435355.1 Candidatus Methanophagales archaeon
TCATCCTCGGAGACAGAGTATACCAGGGAGTCAATCTCTTTGGGTAGGCTTGATTCATACAGCTCAGTTGCCCTATCAATGTACTTCGAAGCAGTTTGCACACCAGTATGTGATACTTTTTCGATGTGATCGCTTCTCTCCACTCCCAACCAATAAGAGACTTCCAGGATCTTGTAGTGGGTGGAGTTGAATGAATAGACGCAGAGGAACTTACCAAACGTTATTGGGTACGTTTTCTCGTAACTTATATCTGCGCCTTCAACACTGGAAATATGGTTTACGAGAGAGAGCTTCATCACCGGGGTTATTAATAAGCACCACACTAAGAAAACGATCATTATAATCTTGAACACCTTTTTACCATTAAGCACCACGAACCGATGTGCGCTTAAACCACCCCTCCATTTTCCAGGTTTTTTGATTCCCTCCAGAGCGAACATAAAGATGACTATAAATGAGATAACATGCACTATCGGATCGATGAAATCAATGGAACCCAGTGTTGATGATCTGACATCAAGAGGGTAGAGAGGACGCATCTTCCAAGCGGTAGCGTAATCAAGGTAAAAATGGCTGAATAAGACTACCGTTCCAGCTACCGTCAGCAAGCGATCCCTTTTCCATAACCACAGGATAAATATGACTATAAGGATGAATAGTAATGAGTGCATGAACTCGCGGTGGTATAGAAGACAGAATAGCTGGTTGTGAGTATTATGGCTCAATTTAAAATTGCCATCAATGACAATGAATATAATAGTCGTGATGAAGTCCATGTCAGGGAGTATCGCGAGGAAAACCACTAACCAGCGTCGTCTCCCCGTAAGCCCCAGTACCGCGGCAAAAAGAATTCCGATTCCAAAATGGGATAAGGTGTTAACCATGGTATTCCATAAAATCGATTGGTTATTAAAGTTGGGATATAGGTTGAATAGCTTCAGAACTCACTCAACATGGTCTGTCTCTTGCCTCTTCTATTGCATTGTTAATTACTTCAACTGGCAATACGGTACATACCTTACAATAAAAACTCATTGACCGCCCGTCATTGTAATTATCCAGTAGATTTTCTACCAATAGCCGCCTCTCTCTTTGACCCTTTAGCCAGTTGTCCAATCCCGACTTTTTGCATAATATTACAATCTCATCTTAAAGCTGCCACTTTTTGCAAATGTATTTCATAACCTTCCCTGGCTTTCTGCGCTTGTTCCTCAACCCATTTCTCAAATCCTACCTCCTTAAATCTTTTATACCTATCCATCGTGTCAGGGTCTGTATACTCCTTTAATTTGGAACATGGAAACTCTTCGCACTCAAAACAGATACGCAATCCTTTTTCAAAACAGCATTTCCTTACCTCACACCAAGTCGGCCCTCCACCTTGTCGGCACCCTGGACATTTTGCGTTCTCGACGAACCATTCTAATCCCTGCACAAATTGCTTAAAATCGAATGCCCCTTCGGATCGAAATTCAAACCCGTAGAGATCTGCAAATTCACTCATCTGCCTGGCTGTTTCGACAATTAGTCCATTATATTGTCCACAGCCGCCACAATAGTCACCGCATGGTGCAACTAAGTCATATTTTCTCATTTTCTTACCACCCTATTTACTATTATATATAAAGCACGTATATCCTTCCCTTTTGGCATTATATCCGAAGTTAAGTTCGCGTATACCACCCTTTAGCAGAAACTTCTCAATCATTTTTCGCCTCAGCTAGCTAAAAAGAGAAAAATAGGGGGTGTAATCGCACCCCCAACACCCGTGTTTGTTCCTATCCCCCCTTATTCTCGCCACCGTGGTAGTTTTGGCATCATTTCATCAGCCATTTTTTCTGCTTCCTCTCTTGTTTTACCCAAAAACTTCGTCGCTGCTTTTATACTGCCCTCTCTTACTTGCTCTTTACTTGCCAATTCACCGCTTTTTTGGTCTTGACAATGGATGCAATATCGGTCGTCAAATTTAGATATCGTCTTTTCATCAAGTGGCATCCCGCAACTTTCACATTGTTTCATGTTTTTTCACCTCATCTCATGTTTTACTTTTTATTTAATATGCAGGACTCAAATTTAAATTTAGGCTTCAGATGAAAATAAAAGCGAAAATCGAGATAAGCGGAGCAAAAGCAGATTTGGTAGCGATTCCTTTGATGCAGGATAATATGGCTAATATGAAAACAGTTGTAACGGAAAATAGTGCAATAACATATTTCGAAGCCGACAAAATAGGGTCGCTAATAGCAAGCGTGGATGATTATTTGATGAACGCAAAGGTGGCACGAGATATGGTCGAGATGGTGGAAACAGAAAGTGTAAAGAAAAAGGGGTGATGAATAGATGGAATTCATGTTAAAAGCTAATCTTAAATGCAGTGGGAGTCCAGGTGAGGTTGTAAGTTCACCGGAAATAACAGAATTTATGCGCGATTGTAACGAGAGTTTATTAAAAAAGGGTGCACCTCCAGGTTGCGGTGCTGAGATTGCCCGGTGGAACGTGGTGGGTGAAAAGATTGAGTTGGAAATAGTTTCTGACAGGTTTGTAAGGGCGCATGACGCGCTTCTCAGATTGAAAAACGAATTGGGTAAATTTTTAGGAAAGCACCGGATAGGGATACGGGGTATGGAAATAGAGGATTATGAGATAGCAATGGAATGGGAAGCGGAATTGAGGATAAAGAAATTGCCGTTTGTGAAGCAAATAAAACAAGAAGAAGGGAGGTTAAAGCTTTTTCTGGATGTGGATGAGTTCTCGTTAGAAAAGAGGATTCCGGATAGGATAATAAGGTTATTGGAGGATAAGAAAGAAGCTGAAAGGTGGAAAGGTAAAAAGGAGCACTGGGAATTGCTGTTTGAGAGCAATAAGAAGCCTTTTTATTTTGATAAAGACCCCACGGAAGAAATGATAAAGCGGGGTTGGATAAAGCATGCGGCGGGAAGAGGGCAGTGGATATACGGACCACAGTCAACGAAGATTTTCAGAGCTTTTGAGCGCATGTTGCTTGACGAGGTGTGCAAGCCTTTAGGATATGAGGAGATGATTTTTCCAAAGTTCGTGACCTGGGACGTGTGGAAGAGGTCAGGCCACGCAAAAGGGATTTTCCCTGAAGCGTATTACGTATGCACGCCAAAGACGAGAGACCCCGAATTCTGGGAGGACGTGATGGACTACTACAAAGTCACGAATGAGGTTCCTCTGGACATGATAATGGAGCGGATAGAGAATGTGGGCGGGATGTGTTATGCACAATGCCCTCCTTTTTGGGTCTTTCCGCAAGGGGAGACAATACCGGATGAAATTCTACCGATAAAGGTTTTTGACAGGTCTGGAACCTCATACAGGTATGAGAGCGGTGGACTTCATGGTATAGAGCGGCTTGATGAGTTTCATCGTGTGGAACTAGTATGGATAGGGAAGAAGGAGCAGGTGATAGAGCAGTCGAAGCAGTTGCAAGCGAAGTATCGCCGCATATTCGATGAGTTATTGGACATTGAGTGGCGAGAGGCATGGGTGACGCCCTGGTTCATGGCGCAAGAGGGCAAAGCTGGTCTGGCAGAGTTAAAGGAAGTAGGAACCATAGATTATGAAGCGATATTGCCTTACAGCGGGAAATGGCTGGAGTTCCAAAATGTAAGTGTGAATGGTGATAAATATCCAAAGGGGTTCAGCGTGAAGCTGCAAAGCGGTGAGGAATTGTGGTCGGGCTGCTCAGGTGTAGGATTGGAGCGGTGGTCGGCGGTTTTTTTAGCACAAAAGGGTTTAGACCCCGATAAATGGCCCGCAAAGTTCCGGGATGCCGTTGGAGCGCTACCAGAGACGTTCAGGTTCTTGTAAACAAACCTTTTCTTAGAAAGAAAAGCTTTACCAAAAGAAATAATAAACTACAAATATATGAAGATGATTGCCTAATAAAATTATACACCTTTCATATAACATAAGGTGTGTGCCTATCATGAGTAGGTTGTTGATCGTTTCCAATAGATTGCCGGTTAGTATAGAAAAAAGAAAGGGTGAGTTACACTTTCAACCCAGTTTGGGTGGCTTAGCTACGGGGTTAAGTTCATTTTCTAAAGTATAAACGAGTGAACGAAGCTTTTTGTGATGTGGTTATTAAAGTTCCAAAGCCAGATGATATTATTTGGGTGCATGATTATCATTTAATGTTACTTCCAAAGCTTATAAGAGAAAGAATGCCAGATGCAACAATAGGGTTCTTCCTTCACATTCCTTTCCCATCCTTTGAAGTATTTCGCCTGCTTCCGTGGCGCGAGGAGATTATAGAAGGACTTCTGGAAGCCGATCTCATAGGGTTTCACACTTACGACTATGTCCAGCATTTTCTTGATACCGTTCGTCACATGTTAGGTTACGAGCATAGTTTTGGACAACTCACTGTCGGTGACCGCGTAATAAAGGTAGATGTATTCCCTATGGGAATAGATTACGAGCGGATTGTCAGTGCTACGCATGCTCCAGAAGTGCGAAGAGAGAGAAAGAGAATCCGAAAAATAGTGGGAGCACGCAAAATAATTTTATCAATAGACCGCCTGGACTATACAAAAGGTATATCCAATCGATTGGAAGCATTTGACCTCTTCCTGGAGAAGAATCCGGAATATAAGGAGAAAGTAACGCTCATTCTCGTGGCTGTCCCTTCACGCACAGGTGTGGAGCACTACATGCTGCTGAAAAAACAGGTGGATGAACTCGTAGGCAGAGTTAACGGAAAGCATGGGACTATTGGCTGGATGTGAGTTGGACGATACTGCATGGCGAGCCAGATTTTTTCATTGTTACGAAGAAATTTCACAACGCACTTCATGGAGAACAGATAAACTTGAGTGGAATGAAAAAGAGGCTGTATATTACGACCAATGAAGATTTCTCTGTTTATACACACATACACCACGATTGTGTAATCGTGCACGACCCGCAACCACTTCCGCTCATAAAATTTTACAAAAAGCAACGACCCTAGATATGGCGGTGTCACGTAGATCTATCGAATCAGAACGAGGAGGTATGGGAATTCTTTAAAACTTACATTCTGAGGTATGACCTGGTTATCGTCTCCAACGAGAAATATAGAAGAAAGGACCTCCCGGTTGAACAGAGAGTTATTTGCCCGGCTATTGACCCGCTGTTACCAAAAAATATAGAAATTTCGGAGGAAGTGATTTCAAAATATCTTAATAAGTTCGGCATAAACACGGATAAGCCGTTAATAACCCAAATATCGAGATTTGACAAGTGGAAAGACCCGGAGGGAGTGATAGAAGCATTTAAACTCGTAAAAGAGAAAATTGATTGCAGATTAGTGTTATGCGGGGATATGGCAACGGATGACCCGGAAGGTTCAGAGATGTATAGTAGAGTTTGTCAAAAGGCAGGCGACCTGATGGAAAAGGGTGATCTCATGCTTATAACCGCCGGGCATAATATTCTTGTGAATGCATTGCAGCGAAAATCCGCGGTAATAATCCAGAAGTCATCAAGAGAAGGTTTTGGTCTCTCTGTAACTGAAGCGCTATGGAAGGGGACACCCGTCGTGGCTTCAAATGTGGGCGGTATCCCTCTGCAAATAGCCGATGGAGAAAATGGCTTTTTGGTCGAACCCAATGACACGAAGGGGTTTGCAGACAGAATAATAAAAATATTGAGAAACCCAGATTTAGCGGAAGAGATGGGTAAAAAGGGCAAAGAAATCGTTAGAAATAATTTCCTCTTAACGAGACTTTTATTGGATTATTTGGACTTGTTGAACGAAATATTTGTTCCCGGCACGTAATCGGCGAACTCCGAGCACGTTGCACCATCTGAACGACCGGTTATACCATTTAGCAGATAGAGATGCAGGGCGGTGTCCTATGAGGTCATTTCAGCCTAAAATCTGATTATGATCTGGCATCTCCTTTTATTTTTTGACAATTTCACTTCTTGTCTCTATCCTCACTTTTTGCACGCGCACTACCCTTTACCTTTACCCTTATCCGTTTCTTAAGAACCGGAACTAACCGCCTTATTTCTATTTCACCTCCCTTCTCCATCTTATATTCGTTAATAGGCATATCCGGCGATTTGCCGTTCACTTCATATACATAAAAACCCGTTTCATTGTCTATTGATGCAATGAACTCTTTATCCCCTATTTTTTTTATCCCTATACCTGCAACTTCCTTTAATGCATCCAATATGCTCGCTCCCTTCTCCATCTCTATCTCATAATCCTCGCTAAAAGTCTCCATCGCTTCATACAGTTTCTCTCTATTTACAGTTAACACATGCGTTTTACCAAATTTTTTGCGTTCCACCAGCCCGGCATTCTCTAAAATTCTAACGTGCTTCGCAGCCACTGGCACTGATATGCCTAACGCTTTTGCCAGACCTGATACATGATACAATCGGTGCATCAAAAGTTTTAACATTTCTACCCTCGTTTTACTGCTCAATGCTTTGAGTATATTTCCATTCATCTCCGTCCATCAACTCATCTCCTTAATTATTATTCTATTTAGGTTATAATTCTTATTATGTTGTATTTGTATCTCTACCAGAAATTCCATAGCAATATTTCAAGAATCTGGAAATATGTCTCCGGCTCTACTAATTCCTCATCAATTATCAATTTTGGCTCTCGAAACAAAAAGCTTTCAGGATTAAAGACATTTTCCTTTATTTCTTCTTCCACATTAATTCACTCCCGAATATTTAAATCAGTATTCAAAACGAATTTAGCGCGATACAACTCCTCTCCCAACCGCTTTATATAACTCCTACCTTTTTCCCCCTCTTCTAACTTCTCGCTCCACTCTTTTGGAATTGATCCTTCGCCGTAATAAGCACCACTTATTGCTCCTGACATCGCTCCTATTGTGTCAGTATCGCCACCTAAGCTTACTGCATAAATAACACAGTCCTTAAAATTGTCGAAGCGAAGGAAAGAGTAAATTGCAGGTGGCACGGAGTTAAAAGCCTCTTCTCCATTACCTAATTCAGAAATTATCTCTTCTTTATCCACTTCCGCTTTTTTCTCCAGAAGCTCTTCTATCTTTCTTATCTTTTCCTTATACACTTCGTTTTCCACAAACTCTTTCAGTTCGAGCAGCATATCTTCTTTCTTAGCTCGTCCCCGGACCGCCAAAGCGATGGAGAAAGCTTGCAAAGCCGCTCCTTCTTTGCCAAGCTCGTGAGAATGTGTGATATGACTTGATTTATATGCTATTTCTCTTAGCTTATCTGCATCATCGTAATAAAAAATACCTACCGGAGCAATCCGCATTGCCGCACCATTCCCATACGAACCTTTTCCACCAAACAGTTTTTTCGATGCCTCTTCCCAGCTTTCGCCCTCGATTATCCTTCTCAATGCCTCTTTAGACCCCGGACCATATCCGCGTCTCATATCGTAATTCTCGATAAACCGCCTTGCCATGTCCGCACCATTGAAGCCCTTATTCTCTATCAAAGATTCTGCAACTCCTATCATCATCTCCGTATCGTCTGTATAGCGACCAAAAATCATTTTCCAGTCCTCTCCATACACCGAACTGACCTTCTTCATGCCATACCCCTCTACCGGAGCACCAAATGCATCTCCTATGGCACTGCCTATTAATGCACCCGTAAATTTGGATTTCATTTTACTTTTTGTACTTCTTCTCCTATCCTTCTTCGATAATACCCCGAATATAGAGCACCGAGGGGGTTATGAGCAAGAACACGGTCTTTTACGGCAAGTGTCGTTACCGGCGCCTCAGAGTATTCTATAAATAGTATGTCATGCCCGATACACAATCCCAGGATGACATTTAAGTCAGTCTTTTCTTTGTTTAAGACCATCGCCTGTCCTATCGGGTTACACATTGCCTCTACTTCTGGTTCTCCACCCTTATCTTTGTGAAGACGTTCCAGCTTGAAATATGATTTGTCTATGCCACATACTTTACAGCACACAGAAGAAACAGCAAAGTGTTGAGATAGAATCCGGCATAATACCTCCGCTTCTTCTTCCAGTCCTATGCAGAATGCAACACCCACTTTCTTGTAGCCCATCTCCTTCGCATACATAATCAGCTCCTCTACGCGCGTTTTCTTCATGTAATAGCGTGATTCAATCTGTGCAGAAATTCTCAGCGAGTGGAGGGCTTCAGCATCTCCTTTGTATGCTTCTTTGGCATCCTCTACAATTTCAGTGCAGTCTTTGCCTTCAGAGCACCCTTTTTCTTTACACTCTGCACAATTCATAATCCCATATATTATTCTTCTACGGTAAAAATACAAATGAGAACGATAGAGTGGGATGAAGAGAAGGAAGCTGTGAAATTAACTTCATTCTAACCTAATAGCAGGTATCCCATCGTAATATTTCTTTCCATTCGCATCTGTAAATTTAGTGCATGCAATTTCTCCATCTGGTACTTTTAAAGTCTTATTATGGTGAATTTGCGGATAAGAACCGGTTTTTGTCGTGTAGTTGTAAGTTTCATTTGCTACAAGCGTGAAAGGTTCAGAAAAGGAGATGTTATGGTTGCAATACCATATGATGGCTTTTCTAATTGATTGACTATCTTCATTTGATCATTAAACTAGTAAAATCCAGTGTAATACTTCCAGTCTCTTCAGCTTTTACTGAAAATACCATCCCAAATAAAAGCAATAAGACTAAGCAAGACACCAACATTTTTTTCATTATTTCCTACCCCCTATTAAATAACCAAATATTGCTCCGATCAATCCATATACTGCTATTAAAATGAACAACTCGAAATAAGGATATAAGAATAGTAATCCTGCACCGAATGTTTAGAACAAAAGTACCACGGGAATTGAGATAAAACTAATATCACCACTCACATATGTAATAATCGTACCTAGTACTCCAACCAGTCCACCCACGAGTGCACCTTTTTTCCAAGCCTTCAGATTCTTCCACTCGTCCATAACAATAATTGATTTCTGTTTTGTTGACATTTTATTTTCAAAAACCGCTCTACACATTATTTAAGCGAAGAGGATAAAAAAGGATGTGACACACTTTTGTGTGCGTAGCTGGAGCTGATAGAAGTGGTTGAAATAATGAGCAACTGTTTAACGAGGGGCAAAGTTGCAAAAAATGTCTTGCTTGTGTTAGTTCTCTTTACTCTTGTTTTAACGATTTTGCCGCAGAATGCGCTGGCGGGGGAAAATAGGCAAGTAAATGCTTCTGAAATACTCGATACGATAGAGAAAGGAAAGTTGGTAGATGAAGAAAATTGTATCATAATAGGCGATCTCGATTTAAGTAAGATAAATCTTTCTACAATAAAAGTTGATGGGCGAGAACTGAGAAGAGTTAATAACTCAATCTCAATTAAAAATTCAATAATTAAAGGGGACGTAAATTTTAATGGTATTTATTTCAATGGTTCAGTTAACTTCGAGAAATCGGTTTTTAGTGGTTCGACTAGTTTTGATAACGCTAGTTTTGATGGCAAAGCCAATTTTGGTCATACCCGTTTCAATCACACTAAGTTCTATAATACAACTTTCAAATCGGAATCTTATTTTTCTTCTGCCGAATTTAACGATTGGATTCAGTTTGATCGTGCCAATTTCAGCCAAAAAGCTATGTTCATTAGAACTCGTTTTAATAATGGGGCTCAGCTATTTAATGTGTTTTTCAACAATGAGAGTACATTTCATCTTGCTATTTTCAATGGTTTGATCCAGCTCTCTGTTAGCATCTTCACAACACTTGGTATATTAAATAACTGGAAATCTGCTGAAGATCATGAAACTTGGTTCCATTTCTTTGCCCTAATAGAAGCGCTTCTGGGTTGGATAATAGTGGCGTTATTCGTTATCAGCCTTACGATGACGTGGATAAGATAATGATCAATTAGCCTGCTGGAGGAGGTAAAAATAAAAATGAGAACAATAGAGTGGGATGAGAAGAAGGACTCGGTAAAATTAATAGACCAGAGTTTATTGCCGGGAGAATATAAGATATTGGAGTGCAAAACGTTAGAAGCGCTAATAGATGCGATACAGAGCTTAAAGGTGCGCGGTGCACCGGCATTGGGTGCTGCGGGTGCTTTCGGCGTTGTTTTAGCTTGTACGAATGAGAAAAGTAAAGGGGATGTAAAAAAGGAGGTTGAGAGGCTTAAAAAAGCGAGACCTACTGCTGTCAACCTCTTTTACGGTGTTAACAGAACGTTAAATGTAGCAATGCCTGGGAGAACCTTGCAGGAGATGAAAAAGTACGCATTGGAAGAGGCGAGAAGGATTGCAGACGAAGACGTTGTGGTGAACAAAAAGATAGGGGATTATGGAAGTGAGCTTTTGGAAGATGGTGACGTCATATTAACGCATTGCAATGCAGGTCGTTTAGCTTGCGTTGATTGGGGAACTGCCCTGGGTGTAATAAGAACTGCGATAGAGAAAGGGAAACGAATAGAAGTAATAGCGTGTGAGACGAGACCTTTGAATCAGGGGTCGAGGATAACGACCTGGGAACTGCTTCAAGACGAAATCCCGGTTACGTTGATTGCGGATAGCATGAGTGCGGTGGTGATGCGTGAAGGGAAGGTGGATAAGGTGATAGTAGGAGCAGACCGCGTGGTTAAAGAGGGCGTGATAAACAAAATAGGGACTTATATGCATGCAGTGGTTGCGAAAGAGCATAAAATACCATTTTACGTTGCCGCTCCTCTTTCCAGTTTCGATATCGAAAGGAGTTACAAAGAGGTTGAGATAGAGGAACGGAGTCCCGAGGAGTTAATATTTTTCGGTGCCGAGCAAATTGCTCCGCTTGAAGTGAAGGTTTACAATCCTGCGTTTGACTTTACTCCTTTTGAGTTGATAGAAGCGGTGATTACGGAGAAAGGCGTGCTTTATCCTCTATTATTAACAAAGGGGGGGTATCTCTGAACCATGAATTCAAAAAAAATGAAAAAAGCAAAGCACGCTCCTGTTTACCTTGAGACTTACAAAAGAGGTGAGTTTGAAGAAAAAATAGAGAAGCTTGAAGGGATACTAAACGAGTGTAAACTATGCCCACGAGAATGTGGCGTTAACAGAAACAAAGGCGAGAAGGGCTATTGCAAATCAAATAAACAGTTGATGGTGTCCAGCGTGCAGTCGCATTTTGGAGAAGAAGACGCGTTAGTTGGGACTCACGGCTCGGGAACGATATTCCTTACAAACTGTAACCTGGGTTGCATCTACTGTCAAAACTATGACATAAGCCACTTAGGATCTGGAGGAAGGATGACGGAGGAGGAACTTGCGCTTAGCATGCTCAGTCTGCAAAAAAGAGGTTGTCATAACATCAATTTCGTTACTCCAACGCATTTCACACCGCAAATCGTGAAAGCACTGAAAATAGCACTTGAAAAAGGCCTTCGCATCCCTCTCGTTTATAATTGCGGTGGATACGAATCGAAAAGCACCATTGAGTTATTGGATGGCATCGTGGATATCTACATGCCCGACATAAAATACGGTGACGTGGAAAGTGCAAAGAAATACTCCAATGCACCCGATTATTTTGAGGTCTGTAAAGAAGCGGTAAAGGAAATGCACCGTCAGGTCGGAGATTTAAAAGTGGATGAAGGAGGGATAGCGGTGAGGGGGTTGCTGATAAGACATTTGGTGCTTCCGAATGGGTTAGCAGGCTCTGCGGAGGTTTTGAAGTTCATCGCCACAGAAATATCAAAAG
>JANJFQ010000057.1 GCA_025435355.1 Candidatus Methanophagales archaeon
TATGCTGTTTTAACATTTGTAGCGATGTTGAGTTTGACGCTTATGGCGCCGGTGATTAAAGAGTTCATCATCGACCGTTTCGATGCCAGCAATACAGAAGCAAGTATGTTTTTTACGCTTGAAATGCTCGCCTACGTGATTTTTGCTGTGGTTTGGGGCTCACTCTCGGATAAGTGTGGCAAAAGAAAACCGTTCATTGTTTTCGGATTTGGTGGCTCTGCTGTGATGTATTTTCTAATGGTTCAAGCGAATTCACTGTCCTTTCTTTTGATACTCAAGTTTATACAGGGCGCTATTACGGTTATGGCATGGTCGCTCGTGATGACGAGTGCGCTGGACAGTGCGCAGAAAAAAAGCTATGGCAAGACGATGGGCGTGATTGGTATGGCAATGATGCTTGGAATGGCATCAGGAGCGCCAATAGGTGGCTTGCTGGCAGATAAGTATGGTGTGTTTTTTCCAATGTATTTCGCCTCTTTCCTATTCCTGATAGGTACCCTGCTCTCGGCTACCCTGTTAAGTGACGTTCGCATTGAGAACAAAACCGATACCATGCTCGAATCCATCAAAGTTTTGGTCGAAGAGAGGAAGCTCGCAATTCCGTATGCTTTCAGCTTTGTTGATAGATTCACAGTTGCATTTTTTATCTTTGCATTTCCTCTGTATCTGATCCACGCATTTGGATTCAGCGGTACGGAGAGGGGGATGTATCAAGCACTGCTCCTCTTTCCTATTGTTCTGCTCCAGTATCCATTTGGAAAGCTGTCAGATAAAATAGGCAGAGCCTTCCCTCTTATCTTTGGTTCCTTTTTCTATGGATTGGAAATGTGCCTGGTGGGATTCGTGAGTGAAACGACACTTATCGCAATAATGCTTGGCTGCGGTGTGTTCGCAGCGATGATGTTTCCATCAAGTATTGCACTGGCTGGGGACATATCACCGCAAAATAAGAGAGGTGCAGCAATAGGCGGGTTCAATGTTTTTGGTTCGCTGGGTTTTGTAGTGGGATTTTCTTCTGCTGGCATTCTCTCGGATATGTATGGTTATTGCACCAGTTTCATTTTAGGTGGTTTTTCTGAGATATTGGTGGTGCTGATCGCAATACCATTCCTGCTGAACTTGAGTTTGGGGTCAAGAACAAGAAAATCAAAGATTTTTTCTAAATGAATTTTCATTCCAACTTTATAGCAGGTATCCAATTATCATGTTTCTTTCCATTTGCATCCACAAATTCGGTGCAGTTTATCCAGCCATTTGCAGTTGGTAGTGCGAACGTATGGAGAATCTGAGGATAGGAGCCAGTGCGAATGGTGTAGTTGTAAGTAACGTCCTTTTCTAGTATAAACGAC
The DNA here is from genome assembly GCA_025435355.1 of Candidatus Methanophagales archaeon. GTDB lineage: Archaea > Halobacteriota > Syntropharchaeia > Alkanophagales > Methanospirareceae > WJOV01. Next base: position 1,350 of record JANJFQ010000057.1, read on the forward strand.
TTTTCAAAGACAACGTAATGATAATCGCCTGCTCCTTGATAGCCCGTCCATGTGCCATTCGCTATCTCTGCCCCTGTTGTCACATTATAGAAAGCAACATATTCTGTATGTCCCCCTGTTCCTGAGCAGGGATATGTGTAAAGCCTGGATACGGTGATTGTTTGATTTGGTGTGATTGTTCCGTTGTGTGTGCCGAAGATGCTTGGGTATGTGCCAGGACCGGTATCAAATATCTCTTTTGATGGTGGAATCGTTATATTTCCCGCAGCTATATTATTTGTTTCATTTGTCTCTGAAAAGTCATCATTTGGATCAACCTTCGCCCCTATTGTATAATTTCCTTCAAATCCCGTTGTATCCCACTTTATAGAAACATCACATATACCTGGAATCATAGTAGTGTAATTTTGTCCTATTACTGTCCCATTTCCATTTTTATAAGCGGTGAATTCCACGGGAACAAGACAAATACCTGGTGGACCAGTATAGTTGATAAAACATGAAACATTTACTATTTCTCGTTCCCCGGGATTTTTGGGAGAGAAAGAGACATTTATTGCTTTAAAATCCATCTCTGGTGAGGGCACGAGTGCTGACCTGTCAGACAAAGTGCCAAAAATAAAGCTTACGTAATAGTCACCGAGGGCAGGATATATACTATTTAGATATGTGACGGCTGTTTCCCTGCTTAGTTCACTAATATTTAAGTCTTGGTATAACTTATGCTGAGCTTTTATAAAACCATATTCATAAACATGGTAAATATCATAGGTAATAGGATACTGTATCACGCTTGCTGTTTCAATAAAGGCAACATTGTTATTAGAAGTAATGCTATTGAAATGTCCATGGCCAGAAAGAACAGCTACAACATTTGGATAGTTATTTAGCAGGTCCTTAAATTCCTTCCTGTTATCTATGTATGGGCTCCAACCTGGACTGGTAGGAAGTTCAGAAAGTTCAGGCACCTCATTAACTAAAAAATGCAAGCATATTATGGTTGGCATTGCCTTATGTACTTTTAAATCATCTTGTAACCATTTCATAATATCCTTGGTAAGGATACCTTGGTTGGGATTAGTATCATCTACACTATCTAATACTATAAAGTGCCATCCGGAGAAATTAAAGCTATAAGTAGTGTTTTCTTGTCCTAATTCCGCCCATTTTGTTACCCATGAGCCTTCAAATTTGTCATGATTACCGATAACCGGATAAAAGGGTTTATCCAAGCTATTTAAACGTTCACTAACACTATCAAACTCATATGATCGACCATTATCAGTTAAGTCGCCTAGTAAAATGGTAAAGTTGACGCCTTCAGCATTGATTGCTGAGGTAACATCTGCCAAGAGCCTATCACTATACTTATACATATGACCAACATCACCAATACTATTAGAACTCGACCAATGGGTATCAGTTGCAACTGCAAAGGAAAAGAGGTAATTACCAACTCCTAATGGGTGTGTTGTGAAGTTGTTTATCTCATTAAAAGAGCAATTAATTCGATAATAATAGGTTGTTTCCGCATCTAGTCCTTTTATCTCAACCCAATGGTATTTTGTAGGTAAATCTGGTGCAGGAAGAGTGTTATTTAGGTCAAAAGGAGAAAGTCCATAGTCAAAGAAACAACGTAATTCTGGTGAAGTAACCCAGCTCATATCAAAACTATTTGAACCAACCGAGACAACTTCGTCTCTGGTATAATTGCGTTCTTCTAAACTCTTAACATCCCCACTTAAGTAGCCATCAATGATAGTAGTGTTTCTGTATTCTCCTATGAGTACAAGCTCGAAGTATGATCCATTATAAACAAAAATCGTGTCCCCATTACTCGCAGCATCTATCGCATCTTGTATATTCGTAAAATTACACCCAACCGGGCAAACATACAATGTTTTTGCAGATGCAACTCCAATGAAAGCACAAACTAACAATAGACCAATACAACATGTTATCCCAATATATTTTAGATTCATTTCGATTACCTCTAATTGTTCATCATTCCAATTTATTGCTAGTCTAATCCTTATAAACTATTCCATTTTCATCTATAATCTTTAACTACTACCTCTTTTGAATCCCTCTATTGCTTCATTGCTATTATCCTCCATTCGTTATCTTTATCGCTTCCTGCTTGGTTTTGGTCAAAAGCGTATATTTCTACATCTGAAGAAGCGGTAGGGTAATAGAATATTAGCCAACTTTCATAGGTCTTTCGAGTTGTTTTGGTACTAATACCCATCGGATTTAAACCACCTCGCTCTGCCCATCGCTTCAAGTGCGCATCCCACGATTGGACACTCGGAAGTTCAACACTTACGTTTAAGTTTTAAGCTAAGACATAATGGTAAAATCTAAAATAATTATAAGAACTATTAATCCGCGGACATCAGGAGCAGTAACTTTTAGATGTTTGAGAAATAGATAGGTATAGATTATGATAAGTGCAAGAACAAATGAGGAATTAAAAGAAATTTCAGAACATCTGTATTATGAACTTACGATGTTAATTGAAACCTCAAAACTTCGTAGCGAAGATAGAGCTAGAAATAATGCTTTTTTAGAGTCTTTTTGTATACATGCAAGAGTAATGCGTGATTTTCTGTTTAATATAATGGGACACCCAGATGATGCTTTTGCAATTGATTTTTTTGATGATCATACAGAGTGGAAAAAGTATATTCGAGGAAAATCGGAGGTTTTAAGCCAGGTGAACGGAAGAGTTAATAAAGAGATAGTTCATCTTTCCTACAGAAGATTAAAGGCGACTCCTGAAGAGAAATTTTGGGATCAAGCCACTATATGCCGGGAGATTAACGAAATATTTAAGAGATTTTTAGAACTTGTTTCTGAAGAAAAAATTTGTGAGGAGTTAAAAGAGATAAAACATGTTTTAGCTCGTTGAGCGTCTGTCTACGCCATACTTTCTTTCTTCACTTTCATCCGAAAAAGCGATGAAGGCGAAAAGCGAAGGAATGCGAAATAAGCCTTATTCTATCTCTTCCCCGGTATTTCTACTCTCCGGAGTGTTTGGCTATGTGATACTGAACATGCCGGTGCACTCGCCATTCTTTTTTTCGCTCTTCGCAGTTGGAGAACTTAATACGCCAATAATATCCTCTTCAGCCATGTCGAATATGCGATGCTTCAATTTCTCAAATTGCTTCTCAACGTCACCTTCCAGTTCGATTTCATCGCCACCATTAAAAATCTCATCCTTTACCCTTCCCCCTATAATATCGTCTCTTTCAGGTTTTAATCTTAGTATCACCGAATCAGGTGGCAGGAATTTCACGTATTCTTCCAAAGCTCCGCTTTCTATCCCCTCTATCAATCCATCTGCATCGCCGTCTGTAATGCCTATCATGCGAATACCAAACCTTTTCAGTAAGTCGCCGACAATGCTTGTTGTATCGTCTCCTATGGCTACCGCAACTTCAACATCAGCATCCCGCCCCTCTATCTTCGGAAAAAGGTTCTCAACGGTGTAGAACAAGCATGCTATCTTCTTTCTCTTTATACTCTTTCTTGATACTTCATCTATTCCTATCCGTTTCGGTTTCGTCCTCCTGATTACACTTGCAGTTTTTATCATCTCTTTCTCCAGGTCCAGCGGGCGCAGCTTCTCCAGGTTATGTTTTATCAACATACCACCCAGAATTCTTACAAGATTCCCCTTTTCTGTAATTAACGTAACACTATTATTTTTGTTTTCGTGCGAAGACATTCCGATAACAACACCATCCACAACGATTTTCTCACCGGGATGGACACCCCTTATCTCCCTATACACCAAATCCGATTGAACATCTTTTTTGCATCTTGAGTCAAGTTTGTAGGGTTCTCTCTCTTCGAACTCACTGAAAACTCCTGTTATCTTTCTATATATATTCTCATCCCCTGGCTTCACAAGCCATCGAATAATAATCCTACTACGGTATTCTAATTGCACAAATGAAAGATTCTCCTTCGCACTACTTCTATCAATAAAATTCCTTAGAATGCCTTCACCAAGCATGAACCCGCTTTCTTCGGTCTTCGCATGGTTCACCAATACGATAAAATCTATTCCTCGATTAACAAAATCTTCCACTACTTCTGAGGGTTTCAAATCTTTGCTTATGTCTATTACGTGCCGCATACCAGCGTCTATAACCGCGGTTTTACCCGTTATTCCGCCCAAAGCCGCTTCTAATTCTAATCCCTCTTCCTTTAGCGTTTCTATCGCTTCTTCCACTTCGCATTCATCTATTACTTCCGGTCCGTGAATTAGCAATCCTATGGGTTTCATCGTACTTTCTTATAAATATATGATTTAAAACATAAATTTGAAAATAAATTCATGATAGTAAAGAACAAACCGAACAAGGAGGCAAAACCTCTTCTCATGGTCAGCGAGAGCATGCGTAACGCTGACATGTATTACGCCACTCGTTTTCTCGCCGCAGACCCTTTTATTTATCTCTGCTTTCCTCAAGAAGGAAAAGACATTCTCATTGTGTCACAGATGGAATACGAGAGAGCGAGAAAAGAATCGAGCGTAAAAGAAATTCGATCCGCTCTTGATTACGGCTATGATCTTAAAATGGAAGGGCTCATTGCCAAAATCCTCCAAGATGAAGACGTAAAAGAGGTAGAAGTGCCAAAATATTTTTCTTTATACACTGCCGATGCGCTGAGGAAGAGAGGCATAGAAGTGGTTCCCATGGAGGCAGTATTGATGACGAAAGAGCGAGAGATAAAGGAAGAACAGGAGATAAGTTATATGCGGAAGGCACAAAGAGCATGCGAGCACGCAATGGAAATCGCCATAGAAGTTATAAAAAAATCTTCGGTGAAAGATAACTTCCTTATTGAAAATGGTAAAATTCTAACGTCTGAAAGAATAAAAGCATACATAGAATATACCTTGTTTGATTTCGGATGTGCGTGTGATGCGGGAGAGCTGATAGTAGCGTGCGGGAAAAGAGCTGCCGACCCTCATTTTACTGGAACTGGTCCTATTTACGCAAATGAATCCATCATCATAGATATTTCACCAAGATTGAAGTTGGAAAGATATTACGCAGATATGACAAGAACCGTTGTTAAAGGAGAGCCGGAAAAGGAGATAGAAGAGATGTATGAATCAGTCAAACGTGCTCAAGATGCTGCCTTAGCTCTTGTAAAGGAGGGAGTAACATGTAAAGAAGTGCATAATCTTGTGTGTGATATAATCGAGGAAAGAGGTTATGGAACGATAAGAAAAAGGAGTAAGAAAGGGTTCATTCATTCTACCGGGCATGGAGTAGGGTTGGATTTGCATGAGAATCCACATGTTGGTGACAATGACTACGAACTACGAAAAGGGAATGTGATTACAATAGAGCCCGGATTGTATGACTCCGAAGTAGGGGGTGTCAGACTGGAGGATATGGTGCTTGTGCTGAAGAACGGCTGTGAGAACCTGACGAGGTTTGAGAAGAAGCTCGTGATATAAGAAATCCCAAATCCATTGAGTAATTACACAAAAACTTTTTAAGTCTCTCCTTCCCTTACGCAATAAAATAAAATGGATAGAGAAGAATACGACCTGGGATACTTCAAGGAGAATGAATTCATAAGAAAGAAATGCGAGAAATGTAGCTCGCACTTCTGGACTCGTGACAAAGATAGGAACACGTGTGGTGATGCACCCTGTGAAACGTATTCGTTTATAGGCAAACCTATATTTAAAGAACGAAGCCTGGAAGAGATAAGAGAGAAGTTCCTATCTTTTTTTGAACATCGTTCGCACACGCGAATGAAAAGGTATCCAGTTGTAGCACGATGGAGAGATGATATTTATCTTAACATCGCTTCTATTTCAAATTTTCAGCCTTTTGTAACTTCGGGCAAAGTCCCACCACCTACAAACCCGCTCGTCATTTCTCAGCCCTGCATAAGACTTGAAGACCTCGAATCCATAGGGAAGAGTGGTCGCCACTTAACTGCTTTCGAGATGATGGGACATCACGCCTTCAATAAGAGAGGAGGAGAGGAAATATATTGGAAAAACGATACCGTGAACTATTGTGATGAATTTTTGAGACAACTTGGTGTGGATATGGACAGCGTAACGTATAAGGAAGCGCCGTGGGTGGGAGGGGGAAATGCTGGACCCTGCCTTGAAGTCATCACAGGTGGATTAGAGCTTGCTACTCTCGTCTTTATGGACCTCAAACTTTATCCTCAAGGAGAAATAAGCATAAAAGGGCAGCAGTATGAGAAAATGGACACGTACATCGTGGACACCGGGTACGGTCTGGAACGATTTGTATGGGCTTCTAAAGGCACTCCTACGGTGTATGATGCGATATTCCCGGAGGTAATAAAGGAATTGGTAAATGCCGCAGGGATTGAGCATCCGTTAGATACGCATCCCGAGATAATTATACAGAATGCAAGTTTATCTGGAGCTATGAGGCGAGGAGAAAGAGCAAAGAGGTTGGGTATTTCCTCTGAATTTCTCAAAAATACATTAGAGCCGATAGAAACAATATATGCTGTTGCAGACCATACAAAATGCCTCGCTTTCATGCTCGCAGATGGCATCGTGCCTTCCAATGCGAAAGAGGGCTACCTGGCAAGATTGGTCTTGAGAAGAGCTTTCAGGATGCTAAAATCGCTGGGGATAGAAATGCCTTTAGAGGAACTAGTGCACATGCAAATAAAAACGCTCAGAAATTCCTTCCCGGAATTGGAAAATTCTATGGATAGAATTGTTGAAATAGTGTCGCTGGAGAAGGGGAGATATGATGAGACGCTTTTAAAAGGCGAAAGAATAGTAAGGCAGGACGTAAAGAGATTGTCAGAAGAGACGCGGTATCTATTTATGTTTAACTGGGACAATGTTCCAGGAAACGATAGCGAGAGACTTTTATGTTTCCTCAGTGATGGTTACGATATTGACTGGGCGGAAAATGCACAAATCCGCAAATCCGATGACGGCAAAACTCTCCGCATCTTTAAGGATGAAAATTCAGTCAAAATAATGATGGATGAGAAGAAGGAAAAAGCGACCCTAAAAATCAGCGATGCTCGAACCCACGATGACCTAAAAGTTAAAAAGGAGAACGGCAAGCTAAACATATACACTAAGTCTAAATCATCTACCATCGAAACTAATAGACTAATTTATTATTACGATACACATGGGCTACCGCCGGAATTTGTGAGAGAAGTGGTATCTAACATGACTGACCTGAAAACAGGCATTGAAGTGAAAGTAGAAGAAGACTTTTATTCGGAAGTTGCGAGTATGCACAGCAGCGAGGAGAGAAAGGAGGAGCTGGAACCTTTTGTAGAGAGCATGAAAGAAAAAACGAAAACAATTCCGGCGACAATAAAATTGTATTACGAAGAGCCATCGGCGGTAGATTTCGAAGCTACTGTTTTGGACTCCTTTGATGATTTTGTATTATTAGACAAGACGCTTTTTTTCCCTGAAGGTGGCGGTCAACCTGCGGATTTCGGCTTCTTAATATTGAAAGACGATGGGGTGGAATTGAAAGCAAAAGTAGTAGATGTGCAGGAAGTTGAAGGCGTTATTCTTCATAAAATAGAGAATGGCGGGATAAGCAAGGGAGCCGCGGTATATGGTCACATAGATTCCAGGCGGCGAATCGCTCATGCAAGGCATCATTCGGCAACGCATATTGTGGTATGCGCGGCGAGGAAGGTGCTGGGGGACCATGTATGGCAAGCGGGAGCGCAGAAGGGTGAAAAGAGAGCGAGAATTGACATCACTCACTTCAAAAGAATCTCTGATGCTGAGCGAAGCGAGATAGAGATGCTTGCAAACAAGATGGTTATGGAAAACAAGGAAATAAGAGCGAGTTTTGAGGACAGAAACGAAGCGGAGCAGAAATACGGTTTTCGGATTTATCAGGGTGGCGTCCCACCGGGTAAGAAAATAAGAATTGTGCGGATAGACGAGGATGAGGACGTGCAGGCATGTGCAGGAACGCATTGCTCAAAGACTGGCGAGGTCGGTCCGATAAAAATATTGCGCACTGAGAGAATACAGGATGGTATCGAGAGAATTGAGTATTCAGCAGGGGAAGCTGCTGTCGAGGAGATGCAAGCGCGGGAAGAACTGATAAGGAAATCGGCATCCACGTTGAAAGTGCCACAGGAGAAGCTTCCTTCTGTGGTTGAAAGGTTCTTTGAGGAGTGGAAGCAATTAAAGAAGGAGAACGAGAGATTGCGAGCTGAGATAGCGGAGCTGCGAATAGGATTGTTGAAGGGACATGCAAGAGATATAGGCGGTGTGAGAGTAATTGCAGAGGTGTTGCCAGAAGCAGATACGAAAGAAATGATGAAAATAGCATCGCAGCTCTCGGAAGATAACTTCATAACGATATTAATAGGTAAAAGAGAAAAACGTGCATCCGTCGTTTCCTCCGTCCCGGCTTATCTAAAGGATGAGATAACTGCATCGGTGTTAGTAAAACGAGTTTGTGAAGTGCTTGGAGGCAGTGGTGGTGGCAAAGCAGAAATCGCTCAGGGCGGTGGTGAGAGAGTGGAAATGGTGGAAGAAGCCTGTGAAAAGGGCTTGAAATTTATAGAAGAGCTATTAAAGAAAAGAGAGAAAAAGGTATTATAATATAAAAAGAAACAATAAGCGAAGAAAGAGAGGTGCTTTGCGTGTATCTGATAATAGTGGGGTTGGGCGGAATAGGAAGAAATCTGGTGGATATTGCGACCGGGGACAAGAACGACGTGGTAGTCATAGATGAGGATGAGAAAAGATGCAGAGAGATAGCAGCGAAATACGATGTTTTAACGATTGTCGGAGATGCAACAGAGAAGTCAACCCTGGAGGAGGCAGAAGCAAGCAGAGCAAACGCACTGATAGCTACGACTTCTGACGATGCAGCTAATTTGATGATGTCGCTCACGGCAAAAGGGTTGGGCACAAAAAAGACCGTTGCTGTGGTGAATCAGGAAGAGCATGTGGAGATGTTCAAGGAAGCGGAGATTTTTCTGTTTGAAAATCCGGACATGACCGTTGCGAGTCATCTGTATTTTTCGGTGAAACGACCGCGGATAAAAGATTTTCTTACCGTAAGTGGAGGAAAAGCGGAGATTTTTGAGATTGTTGTGTCTGATAAATCGCATGTCGTGGGGAAGAAGCTATCGAAGTTGCGTATAAAAGATGGCATAATAGTAGCGATAGAACGAAACGGCGATATAATACTGCCAAAAGGCGATACCGTCATCCAAATACACGACATCATAACCGTATTTGCAAAGGCGAAGGAAGTGGAGAAGATAAGTTCGCTTTTTGCACCGTAAACGTATAAAATTTCAATAATCATTATTATTATAGCTTGTTTTCTTGATCACGAATACGAATATTTCCATATCTCTCCTTTCTCTGTTCCTATTTCAATATCTTTCTCTTGCACTGTTATCGCAGTTGAAGCCTGAGCTGAAGCTAAAGCCTTTACATAAACACCGATAGTATCCCCCGAAACCTTATCCCAGTTTAAAGCGAGAGCCTTTTGGAACCCTTTTTCTACCTTTTCTTCTATTCTTTTTTTACCTTCTTCGGTATCTGATAAAACTTTTGCAATGCCTTCTACAAGGCTTTCCGAGTTGTTCGGCGACACTTTTACGCCTCTTCCATCGCTTATTAGCTCCGAAAGCCCCCCTACGTCTGATGCCACCACCGGAGTCTTAGCCGCCATCGCCTCTAAAGCAACAATTCCAAATGGCTCATACAGAGAAGGCACAACAGTCATGTCCGCTGCTTTTAATAAACGCCTAACCGTGTAATCATCTAAAAATCCTGTAAAAACAACGTGTTTTGACACACCGAGATAATCAGCATCCTTTTCCAGTTGTTTTCTCATCGGTCCTTCTCCTACGATCACAAGCCTCACATCCCGTTCCACTCTTGAATATGAGGATAAAATTATTGGCATTGCACCTATCAAAACGTTCACACCTTTCTGATAAACGAGTCTACCGAGAAATAATATCATCTTTGTACTTTTCAAACCGCAGAATTTTTCTTTTATTGCTTCTCTATCAACAAAAAAACCGAATTTCGATACGTCTACACCATTTGGGATAATGGAAATTTTTTCCGTGACACCAAACAAGTCCTGTATCTCTCGCTTCATGCTCTCGCTGCACACAATCACATGGTCGGATATGCTTACAAGTCGTTCTTCTACCTCGTGTATTCTCCTCTGATATTCTTCCTTTAATCCTTGTGACCTTCCAAATTCAGTACTGTGTATCGTTGAGACAAGGGGCTTTTTGTATTTGAATGCCAGATCAATCGCAGCGCTACCGACCATCCAGTCATG
>JANJFQ010000058.1 GCA_025435355.1 Candidatus Methanophagales archaeon
TGTAACTTTCAGGCGTGATAAAAGCACGCTTCGCCCGCGGATAAACAAGATAGGTTCGGCAAAAGACCGTGAACAGAAGGAGAAGGGGCGGTATTATTATTTGTGAGGTGCACTTGTTTACCGCTGAGCCCGCAGAAAATCAGAAAAATCATTTATCTCATCTCAGCGCTCTCCGTGATTTCGGCGGTAGATTTTGAGAGATGCCAGAAAAGTGTCTGTTCGCTTCACTACCCAGGTCATGTTCACAGTTCAGCAAGCAACTCTTCAGCAGAAGTAACTTCCTTTACCCTACCTGTTTTAATATCTCGGTCGCTTTTATGGAGTGCTTCCATCTAACGAAATCATTCATAAGAATGAAGAAGAAACAAAGAAAGAGTTTTATAGAGCAATAGGAGAGGGAGAAACGGATTTTGAAGGATGTATTCTTCCTGAAGTAAACCTTTCTGGAAGGAAGATTGACGGCTTTGGCATTTCACTTTATAAAGCGACAATAAAAAGGAGGGGATAAAAATGGAGAGAGAAGCTTTGCTAAAGGATTGTGCAAATACAGGAAAGAGAAAATTAGATTACACTATTGCAAGTTACTTGGAAGCAATTTTATACCCGTCTCATTTTCGATTGAAACTTCCTTTTTCTGGAAATCTTCGTCAAGGCTCACTATATACTCGACGTTCCCCTCGTTTTTCAATTGACATGCATAAGCGACATGGAGGGTGTCTCCCGTTCGTAATTTCACCTTTAGTGCCAATCTAATAGCATCAAAATATCGTGAGAACACATTAGCGCTCAGCCACTCTATCTCTTTATTTGCAGTATCATCAGAGCATACAGTCAGATTTAAACTACGAATAGCATGCTCTATCACCAATTTTCACCTTGGTTTCTTCCTTTAGATTCCTGAAACTTGGAAAAGGAAGTTTATACTTACCTATGTTTCTTGAAACTGCGCAATATAGCTCTAAGATTGTGAAAGGAGAAGCATAAAATTTGCTGCCCTCGATATTTTCAATTAAATTTACAGCTCGCCAATGTTGTACTTCCGTTTCATAATTATAGGCTAAAATAACATCTGTATCCAGATAAAACATCACAACCACCCTTCTTCTAACTCTTCGACCGCACTGAATCTATCCGTTCTCTTCGGTCCGACACCTGATTTCAACATCACTTCCACTGCTTTATGCACAAATTCTTCTTCACTCAGAATAGTTCCTCCTGTCCAATCTACTGTTACTAAAGACCCAAAAACCAAGGGTTTCAGCTCATCTATAAGATGAAACCACGTCTCAAACGCATCCTTATCAGTCTGATTCACAACAATCTCAACAGTGAAACCAAATTCATCGTCATAATATTGTCTTATATTTTCCACTTTATTATGAGAAATCTCCTTCGCTATTTCTAAAATTAATTCCATCATCTCTTCTAAGCGCTCTCCTTCTATTTTCTCAACACTTACAGCCACCTCCCCTCTTTGTAACACTCCCAGGAGCGTATGATTGCCCAAAAACTGTAAACCTTCCTCAAAGTCCTTAGAATAAATATCTCTCTCAATTTCTATCTCCGGAGAGGCAAAAGGGCGTTCAATTGATTGCATTACATCATCCCGACCCCATCCATCCATTTCGATAAAAAAATCCGCATCAATTGCTCTTTCCCTCTTTTCTGATTTTATTTTCTCTAACCACCTTACAAAGGCTTCCCTTTCCCTGAGTTTCTCCCTTGACATACGAAATTTTTTCCTTTTTCTTTTTTCCATAAACAATTCACGTTTTAACTCCACTCTGCTTGGCAGTTCTACCCTTGCAACAATATCCTTTAGATGCATTTCAATATAATCCGTAAATAACCTCACTAATTCAGCCTTCCCAATCCCTGGGTATTTGGACAAGGTTATATCAACTGCAGATTGTATCTTATCCATTTTTCTTCTCCCCCACCCCCTATTTACCCTTTTTTACCTTCCTTTCAAATACTTCTGCAAATCCTTCTTCTAGTTCCTTCTTTGCTTCCGGTGGAAGTTCTATTCCCCGTCCTTCCATCATCATTCTGATTTCTCCAAGATTTATGAAATACACCCTCCATTTTGTTCCTAATTCCCCTATTATTTTTGCAGAGTCCTCATAAAAGTCATTTAAGTTGCCTTTCGCTGTGAAGAGTTTGTAAATATTATCAATGTATATATAACTTTTAGGAGCCAAAAAGGATGATTCTCTCTGGCTGATACACTTTCAATCTTTCCAGCACTGTTTTTAATCCCTCCCCAACTTCAATATCCCGTTATTATTATATCATTCCTCAGATATTAAAATTTATAGATACATAACAAAAAATGAAATCCATGCCTGTATCCTCACCTACACTCATCCGAACCACGAAAAGCATCTGCCCCGTATGCTACCGGATCATAGATGCGAACCTGTATGAAGAGAACGGTGCAGTTTACATGGCGAAGAGCTGTGCGGAACACGGCGCTTTTAAAGACCTATGCTGGTCGGATTATCAACTTTACAAACAATTTGAAGCGAAAGACGTCGAAGGTGCAGGAAGAAGAAGCGGAATAAAGGAAGATAATGGTGAATGCCCTTTTGCTTGCGGTTTATGCCCACAACATGAATCATCCACTGTTTTGGGAGTCATAGACATAACCACAAGATGCAACCTGAGATGCCCTACCTGCTTTGCAAAAAGTAACGGAAACGGCGGAGGACACGAAAAAGATCCAGGGATAGAAGAACTAAAAGCGATTATAGACAACTTCGCATCGAATACAAATGCCATTGGGCTTCAATTCAGTGGCGGCGAACCCACATTAAGAGAAGACCTCGCTGAACTTATTTCGTATGCAAGGAAAAAGTTCGACCACGTAGAGGTAAATACCAACGGTATAAAAATGGCAGAAAGCGAGGAATATTGCAAAGAGATAGAATCCGCAGGCATAAGCGTTGTTTACCTTCAATTCGATGGTGTAACAGAAAAGCCCTACGAGAAGCTAAGAGGTCGAAAACTGCTCGAAGTAAAGAAAAAAGCGATAGAAAATCACCGAAAGGCGGGACCCAAACCCGCTATCGTTCTCGTGCCTACCATCGTAAAAGGCGTGAACGACGACCAAATCGGTGCTATTATAAAGTTTGCAATAGAGAATAGCGATATTATAAGAGGCGTAAATTTCCAGCCCGTTTCCTTCTGCGGTAGGACGTCATATACCGAAAATGAAAGGATAACGGTTTCTGATGTCATTAGTAAAATAGAAGAACAAACGGGTTTTCTTCGTAAAGATGATTTCTTGCCCCCTTCGCAGATGAGCGTGTTACTTGGAACTTTGGGCAAATCGGAAGTGGGCTGTCATTTCTCTTGCGGCGCTTTTTCTTATCTCGTAGTTAGAAAAGAAAGCTTTACCAAAGAAAGAGACGGAGAAAAAGTAGAGCCGATAACGAAATACATGGATATGGAAAGATTGGCAGCGGCATATAAAAAAAAGATACCTGTTTTTACTGCTTTAAGAAGTATCCATCCAGGTTTGTTAAAAGAGCTTTTTGTCGGGTTCATAAAAAGCCACGATTATAGGGACTTAAGCGACCTCCATTTCAACCTTCTATTTATCGGCGCAATGCATTTCATGGACACATACAATTTCGATTTGGCTCGTTTAAAGAAATGTGTGATTCACTATGGTTTGCCAGATGGTAGAATAGTGCCTTTTTGCTCGCATAATAACATACACAGGAATGTAAAAATTGTTGCAGAAGTATAAGGATGAACTCGAGGGTAAGGAAGAGAAGAAGGAAAAAGTCAAGGTGGAGTAAGCAAAATGCTTTTTTCAAACCCTGACAATCTCATATTCCAGCTCGCCCAAGCCTAACCTATGCGCCTCGTGTACCTGAACGGTAGGGTCGCCTTTGAACAAATGCTTTCCTATCATGTCTATGGTAGCCAGGTCTACTGCAACAATATCTTTAGAGGCTAAGACGCCTATGTCCGGGCTTATATACTTCGGAGCGAATTCTGCGCAATCGCAAAACGGCGTAATATCAATCAGGAGATTAACAAAAAGGAAATTGGAATACGGAAGATTTCTAAGGACGGCATGGGCTACTTCTGCAAGTCGTTTTTGCAGTTTCTCGGACATATCTTCAGGCGATTTTAAAGCACCACTCTCGCATACTGCTATACAGGAACCACAACCTATACAGTTTTCACCGATTAATTCATGGTCTTCGCTTATCGCATCGTGTTTACATGCATCCCTGCACTTATCGCATTCAGTGCATAAATCTGGATTCCGCACCGGTTTCGTCACTGCGTGTTGATATTTTTTTGTTTTTTTAGTCACGCAGCCCATTGCAACGTTTTTTATCGCACCACCGAAAGAAGAAGCGCCATGACCGGTAGCATGTGAAACGAGAAGCATCGCATCGCTATCGTATATGCTTTTCGCTATTTCTACTCTCTCGTTCACCTGCACACCTTCGTCTTTCAGACCATCTGCTATAATCACTGGACAGCCGAGATAAGAGGGTAGGAACCCATGAGCATAAGCAGTTCTGTAATAATCCATTGCTTTATACCTTTCTTCTTTATATATAGTCGTGGTGTCGGTAACAAAAGGGTCCCCACCGTGATTCTTCACCGCTTCCACTATTTTCTGCACGTAAAGCGGTTTAACAAAAGTCTTGTTGTTGCGCTCGCCCATGTGCATCTTCAGTGCGACGATTCCGTTCAAACTGTCAACTCCAACCTGTTCCAGCAGTGTTTCGAGCTTTTCTATAATAGCCTCTTTTACATCTATAAAATATACTTCGCGCATCATTGCCTCATCTTAGGATATTGATATATTAAATAAAAATCCTAATGGAAGAGAAGATATGCACATCAGCACTGATACTGGCGGCACGTTCACCGACTTTGTGATATTTGATAGAGAGAGGATAGAGACATTCAAGGTGCCTTCCACGCCGGAAAAGCCAGAACTCGCCATTCAGAAAGGTTTGGAGAGACTCGGAACTGCTTCTCACTTCTCTCATGGCACTACTATCGCAACAAATGCGGTTTTAGAGCGAAAAGGAGCGAGAATCGGGTTGATAACAACAAAAGGTTTTGCAGACATCCTTAAAATAGGAAGACAAAAACGCTCACATCTTTACAAGTTTGATTCTACACGACCAAAGCCATTGGTTGATATTTATTTTGAAATTTCTGAACGTGTATCCTCTAAAGGCGAGGTAATAATGTCCCCTGCAAAAGAAGAAATCCGCGCAGTGGTGGAGCGAATAAAAGCCTTGGACATTGATTCAGTAGCTATCTGCTTTTTATTCTCCTTCCTGAATCCCGAAAATGAAAAGATCGTAAGGGATAGTGTCTTAAAATTAAAAAATGGGATATCCGTTTCTTGCTCTTCAGAAGTGCTACCGGAATTTCGCGAATACGAGAGGATGTCCACAACGGTCTTGGATGCATATTTAAAGAGAATTGCTGAGGGGTACATAACAAATATGGAAGAAATTTTAGCGAAGAAATGCGTAGCGCAGTTTTTTGTCATGCAATCCAGCGGTGGGGTAGTTAAAGCGGGGGTTATGAAGAAAAAGCCAGTAAACATGCTCCTGTCAGGTCCTGCTGGGGGTGTGGCAGCCTCAAAGTTTCTGAGTGAACTCATCGGGATAGACAATTTGATAACGTTCGACATGGGCGGGACAAGTGCAGACGTCTCTACCGTGGTCAACGGGAATTTATCCTGGACTTCTGAGAGTAGCATTGATGGCTTGCCGATAAAAATGCCTGTGGTGGACATCGTAACTGTTGGTGCTGGTGGAGGAAGCATAGCATGGTTAGATGAGGGTGGTGCTTTACGCGTTGGACCCGAAAGTGCAGGTGCTTCCCCGGGTCCTATCTGTTACGGGCTCGGAGGAAAGAACGTCACAGTAACCGACTGCGATTTATTATGCGGGTTTATCAACCCGAACTACTTTTTAGGCGGTGAAATGGTTTTAGATGCAGAAAATGCGAAAAGAGGCGTGGAAAAATTTGCGAATGAGATTGGCATGTCTTATGAAGATACGATTTTGGGTGTTGGGAGGGTAGTGAACTCAAACATGAACAAAGCCATCAGGGTGGTCTCTGTGGAGAAAGGGCTTGACGTCCGGGATTTTTCTTTAATTGCATTTGGCGGTGCGGGTCCGGTGCATGCCGCCGCATTAGCAAAGGAGCTGGGCATTCCGAAGGTGATAGTTCCGTATGCGTCCGGGGTATTCTCTGCCTACGGTATCATGGTATCTGATGTGCAACTGGACTATGGCAGGACTAAAATTTTGAGATTGAAAGGGGCTGAGGTAGAAGCGGAAGAGTTTGTAAAGGAAACACTAGAAAATTTTGCAGTGGAAGCCAAAAAAGAGCTTGTAGAGCAGGATATTGACTTCGAGGGATCAATGCTGTTGCACTCTCTGGATATGAGATATGTTGGGCAGAGTTATGAAATAAATGTGAGCTTTAAAGGATTAGAGGATGCACGAAAGAATTTTCACGCGAGCCATAGCCGACTTTATGGCTATTCTATGCCTGCTGAGGACGTGGAAATCGTTAACATTCGATTGAGAGTGATTGCCTCCAGAGCGAAACCTAAACCTCCGAAAACGAGCGTTGAAGCGGAGGGAAAGCCTGTTGAATATAGAGAGGTGTTGTTTGAGGAAGGCCGCGAGAAAACACCAGTTTTCCGGAGAGAGGATTTGCCCGCTTATTTTGAGCACGAAGGTGCGGCGATTATCGAAGCGAAGGACTCTACCGCCGTTGTGCTACCAGATATGCGGTTTTCTGTGGATGTGTATGGGAATGTTGTTATCGCAAAATAGAAAAACTTGACTTTTTTGTGTCCGTCAGTAATGTCCACTATGAGCTCTTGTTCCTTCGTTTGCGTAATGGGGGTGATTAATGGAGTTTGATAAATACGGGTGTTCTTTTCTCCACTTTAAAGCTAAGTCGTCACCGCAAAATTAAATCCATAAATTTATATATGAAGTCCTTCTTCTAAATACGTATGGAAAAAAATAATTCCGATGAAGATTGGATAGAATTTTTAGGAAGTCTTAATGAAGTGCAAGCACGACAGTTGGCAGGTATAAAGGCATTAGAATTTGGTTGGGGCGGAATCTCGAAAGTTGGAAGACTTACAGGTATGGATTATAAAACGATAAAAAGAGGGATGACTGAAGTTGAAAACGGAAAATTTTTTGATAAAACCGAAAAGCTTCGTAAGAAAGGTGCTGGGCGAAAAAAACTTAGTGATAGAAATCATCAAATCCTAAAAAATCTTGAAACTATAATGGACGAGAATACGGCAGGAGACCCAATGAGTAATTTAAAATGGTCAAATAAATCAACATATTCTATTGCAAACGAATTACGTTTGAAAGGGCATAAAATATCTGAAGATACCGTTGGTCGATTATTAAAACAGGAAGATTATACCCTGCAATCGAATAAAAAAACCATTGAAGGCAGTTCCTCTCCTGAAAGAGATGAACAATTCCATTATATCAATGAAAAATCAAAAGAATTTGTGACCGCCGGGGAACCTGTTATCTCTGTTGATGCGAAAAAGAAAGAACTCGTCGGTAATTTTAAAAACAATGGTCGAACGTGGAAGAAAAAAGGAGAAGCTGATGAAGTGAACGTCTACGATTTCTTGTCTTTAGCAGAGGGAAGAGTAACACCTTATGGGGCTTATGATCCTGCAAGAAATGAAGGTTTTGTGAATGTTGGTATAAGTAAAGATACAGCGGAATTTGCCGTTGAAAGCATAAGAAGATGGTGGATTTTACTCGGAAGAAAAAGATACCCTGACGCTACTAAATTACTGATCACTGCGGATGGTGGAGGAAGTAATGGTAGTCATAATAAAGGTTGGAAACAATATTTGCAAAACTTTGCAAATGAAACCAATCTTGAAATTGTCGTTTGCCATTTCCTGCCTGGAACAAGTAAATGGAATAAAATAGAACATCGAATGTTTTCATTCATAAGCATGAACTGGAAAGGAAAACCATTAACGTCTTATGAAATAATTGTTAATTTAATCAAGGGAACAACAACTACAAAAGGTCTTAGAATAGATGCTCAATTGGATGAGGGTATTTATGAAAAAGGTAAAACTTTTTCAGAAAAAGAGATGTCAAAATTATATTTAGAACGACACAAAAAACATCCGAATTGGAACTACACAATCAAACCACAAAAAACATAAAATTGGAATTTATTTTGCGGTAAGCCCTAACTGTTTTATGCAGAAATAAAATTCGAAAGCGAAAAGCTTAGATTAAATAAATTAAATATAGGACAAGATGGGAAAAGGAACCGAAAGAAATGGAAAGTAAAGACCTGCAAATCAGAATCTGGGATTTCGAGGGAATTGGATACTTACGACAAGGGAAGTATGAAAAGGCATGGTCGATATTCAGTAAGCAATATAAACTTCTACTGGAAGTTCAGAAAGAAAAGGAAGTGCGACTTCATAAAGGTGGGCCATTACACAATGGGGGCCTCTCTCTTCTATACCAAGGAAAAACTGATGAGGCTTTGAGATGGCTAATATTCGCTCTTGTCGAGGATTTGATCTCTTCAGAAAAGAATACTGACACAGACCTTGGTTCAGCAAGCCAAGTATTAAGAGGAGTATGTGGGGCAAGCTGGGATACCGAGAGAAGAGTTCTTAGAAGTCTATGCGGCTGTATAAAGTTACAACTTCGCTTAAATCGATTTATAGGCGAACAATACCACGAACGAACCATTTGAAATGTCTGCACTCCGGCATGATGGTTGGTTTGAGCGGCACAGATTCGTGTATGAATCTGAGCTTCTTGCAGTGAAGGAACAGTTGCCTGAGGGTGGAAAAGGCAGTGAAATTGGTGTAGGAAGTGGTCGGTTCGCTGCTCCCTTAAATATTAAACAGGGGTTGAGCCATCCGTAAGACGAGAGCACTCGCCGAACGTCGTTTACACAAAAGACATTAGATGAAATTGTAGAGACGGATACACTTTTAAAAAACGGCACTAAAATAAGAATAAAGGAGTGGCTAGATGAATAGCGAAATAGCTTTCAAATGGTTTAAGCAGGCACTTCATGATTTGGAGATGGCCAAAAGAAATGTCGATATCGAGGGTTACGTAAAGTGGAAAAAGCAAGAAGGATTTTTGAAGTCTTAAAAGAGCAATATAAAAAGTTGGAGGGTGAAGGATGAACGCCGATATATGGTTAGAAAGATTTAAACGTGAGGTTTTACCTAAACTAATTGCAGAGTTTAAACCAGAAAAGATTTTACTATTTGGTTCACGTAGTAAAAGTACGGCAAATAAAAAATAAATCGTCTATTTTGATGGATGCATTAGAAAACGGTGAAGTGGTGAAATGGTGATTGAACAATTGGTTCTCTCTCAAAAATATGCAATGTCCTCCAACAGAGTGTATTTGGCTTCATGCCTTCGGGATTTCGTCCAAATCCAGCCACTGCTGGACTTCAGATACGCTCAGAACACATACGCGATTGATTTCAAGACGCTTTAATCCAATTTTTTGTTATTCCAGATACCTTTCATGTGCTTTTATGTATCGCCTGAAGAACCATTGAACGAATATATTCTCCTGTTTCTTTATCTGTGCTCGCTCAAGAGCATTATAGTAACTTGCTCTGTTTTCGTAATGAACGTTAAGTAAAGGAAAACCTGATTTATGTAAAACAAAGTTCATCATTAATCTGCTTATTCTGCCATTGCCGTCTGTAAACGGATGAATTGTCACGAATATCATAAAATACTTTTTCATGTGCCTCCGCTTCTTTTATGTCATCAAGAGGTTTTGCCTTGGGAGTTATGCCTTTTTCCAGCAGATCTGCTGTTTCTCTTAATGTCAGCTTTGAACCCTCGATTCTGTTTGTGTCGTTTTCAACGCTTCAATGTTTTTTGGCAGTTTTTTACCTAAGTATCTCTCTTTTTTCTGAACCTTATCTTTATGTCTGATCGTGTGTTCAATATAGTAATATGTCTGTTTCCCTATGCGTTTTTTCTTTATACTTACCATATTTATAGATTACCCATACATATTTAATAAATTTTCCTATTTTCTATAAAATGTAGAGGTAACTATATTCATAAATCATATTAATACGTTAATGGGATATGAAGTAATTGAGATTGTGGCACCACCAGAATTATATGTCAAACACCATGAACCCCGTAACGCTGGAAATACTGAAGAACGCGTTTACCGCAATACCCGAAGAGATGGGTGCGGCATTAAAAAGAACGGCATACTCGCCAAATATAAAAGAGAGGATGGACGCCTCATGTGCAATCTTTGACGCCGAAAGCAGGATGCTGGCACAGGCAGAACATATCCCTGTGCATTTAGGCTCTATGCCGCTCACAGTGGAGTTTGCCGTGAGGCACTTTGAGGAATTAAATGAAGGAGACCAGATAGTGGTTAATGACCCTTATCATGGCGGCTCACACCTTCCTGATATCACGCTAATAAGACCGGTATTTTATGAAGGGCTGCTGAAAGGTTACGCGGTAAACAAAGCCCATCATGCGGACGTCGGTGGCATGTCCCCGGGTTCAATGCCTGGCAACAGCACAGAAATCTTCCAGGAAGGTCTTATCATCCCACCTTGCAAGCTTTTAATCAGAGCGAAGGAGAATACAGACGTCTTCGGAATCATAAAAGCCAATACGCGTACACCGGCAGAGCGGGTAGGCGATATAAGGGCTCAGGTCGCTGCTAACAACTTAGGGGCAATTAGAATGGCGGAACTCATACAAAAGTATAGCGCAAAAACTTACAATGAGTTTGCGGAAAGCATCATAAGATACAGTGAGAAGAGAATGCGACATGCTATTTCACGGATGCCTGATGGCACTTATACCGCAGAGGACTTTCTGGACGACGATGGTATTACTGAACAACCTGTGAAAATAGCAGTGAAAATAAAAATAGCGGGTAGTAACATAAATATATGCTTTGAAGGCACGGACAGGCAAAGAAAAGGAAATATTAATGCGCCGTATGCAGTCACGCTCTCTGCCGTTTACTACGTTATGAGGTCCGTGACAGACGCGGAAATACCCCCCAATCATGGCTGTTTCCTACCCGTAAACATTGATGTGCCTGAAGGGACAATTCTGAACCCAAATCCACCAGCCGCGGTCTCCAGTGGTAACGTAGAGACGTCACAAAGAATAGTGGATGCCTTGCTGCTTGCCTTACATAAAGCTATGCCACACAAAATTCCCGCTCAGTCGCAAGGCACAATGAACAACGTGGCAATAGGAGGAAGTGATGCTATGGGAGAGGGGTTCACCTACTATGAAACCATTGCTGGCGGTCAGGGAGCTTTGCCATATAAAGATGGCGAAGACGGTATTCACACTCACATGACTAACACTGCAAATACGCCGATAGAAGCTTTAGAGCTTGCATATCCCTTGCAGGTGGAGAAGTATGAGCTGATTCCTGATTCTGGTGGGAATGGCACGTTCAAAGGTGGGTTTGGCATAAGAAGAGCCATTAAAGTCCTGGCAGACGATGCTACTCTTTCTATTCAATCAGAAAGGAGAAAATACCAGCCAAAAGGATTGCTTGGTGGAGAAAATGGACGCACGGGGAAGAACTATCTGCTCAGGAACAATAAGAGGTTAG
>JANJFQ010000059.1 GCA_025435355.1 Candidatus Methanophagales archaeon
CTTTGTCTGGTTTATAATCTCGTTCAATGCATGCACTCGGAACTGCCCGATATCAGCTTTAAAGACGTTTTGGAGCATCTGTCAAGTTATTTATTGTACGTAGACCCACCAAAATGCGTGTTTGCTGTTGAAGAGCCTTTTAAAAGCTTGCTCCGAGATATTGGATATGCGGTGCCAGATAAAATGGATACCGGGTTAACAGAGGCTATGATCCTATCAGGCGTGGTAGCTACTTAAAAAAGGAAAATGGAGCGGTGTGAATATAAGTTCTTAGGCAAATCATAGAATTTGAGACTGGTGGGACACATGGAGAAACAAAAGATAATTATAGACTTCTTCCACAATATAGCAAATTATTAGGATCGGTGTTGGAGAAAGTTAAAGCTAAAGAAGAAGAAAAACAAGAATGATGCCTGCGTCATACGGCAGATAACACAGCATATACGCTGCGGGCTATGGCCCTTGCCCTTCGGGACATTGCCTTCGGCAACATCGTATATGCTGGGAACGTCAGGTTGTGTAAAAACTCATGTTTGCATGAAAAATAAACCCTATACTGCCTTTAAATCAAAAAATAAGGTAAAAAAATATCAAATTTGGGGTTTTCACACAGTCTGACGTTGTGCGAAATTCAAGGAGAGAAGTAAGAATGAACTCACCTACTGAATTTGATGTGCTTTTTGAATATAAGTTTGAGTGGTCGGTGAAGTTAGAGATTAACATCCCACGCCATGAGATCCCTTTGGTGTGCTCAGCATTTGATATTATAATGTCCGAACGATTTGGGTGGAGTCTCTACTACCCGCGATTTCCTGATAAGAGCACTAGATGTAGATATGAATGTTTTCTCAGTTATAAAAAGGACCCTTACGGTATTAGAATATCAACCTATTTTGATGTAGGAAATAAAGACATTAAGGAATTGCCATTTCTGCTGTCATGGGGCCCTCGTTTTGCTTCCAATGCCGGGACTCAGTTCAGTAAAGCAACTCAAAAAAGGATAGTAGAAGAAATCCAATCTGTATGGACGGATATAAACAAGATTATTCGGGAAGAACCTCGTATTATATGGACATTTTTGTCCCACATAGATTTACCCCCGGGCAGCGGAATAGAACATATAGTTGCTAGTGACTTTATAACTGTCTACCCTTCTGTACGGCACAAAAAAGAAGGAATCCTGTTATCCGCTGTTGGTGTACATATTCCCGCTCATTTTCGTGCCCAAGCAAAAAACATTGGGCTACCGATTTTTGATAAGTTTATTGCATTACTATCCTTATTGGCTGGAACCCCAATCACAAAAGCAAGAGTGAAATGGCCAAAGAATTTCAAGTTCAATAATGCCTTTGAAGGCAAGGAATGCTCCCTAGAACGAATATATCCTATAACTCGTTACCTGATTGCACCCAGACAACATTCTGACTTAACAGACATAGTCAAGATTGCCGTAGATTTAATGTCACACCCATCTATTGCAAACGACAAGGTTCTCTGGCAATCTATAAACGCCTATGTTGCTGGTCAAGAAATCAAACAGAGCCAGCCAACTCAGGCTTCTGTTGCCTTCATAGCCTCATTGGCTGCTTATTCTAAAAGGCTGAAATGCGATGGAGATGTTACATGCTCTAAATGCGGGAATTTAAGGAACTTCCGCCACGATTTAGTAAGCGAAAAGGATGCCCTTATTGAAACTATAAGGAATGCTCTGCTAATTGAACTGGAGAGTGAAGAAATGGCGACATTACGTAATTTGATTAAAGACGTCCATTCAAAGCAACGTTCTGCGTTCGTTCATGATGCTGTCTTACGCCACGCTGAGCTTGATAATGAAAGAGTGCAATTGGGGCATCCAGAAGAAAGCAGAATAATACGTGAAGAACTTGAATTTATGGAGGATCTCAACTCCATTCAAGAAATTGCAAGGCGAGTATTATTACATAGGTTGTTACCGTTTGATAAAAGGATACAAGCCATTTTAGATTCAGAATCGGGTTCGCGAATTAGACATCGTATAGCTTTTACTGGCAGTAACACTTTGAGAGGCCGACGCCCAGTGGGTATCAGGCTGAGACATGATGATAACGAAAGTTCTTAGTATATCCTTGAACTTCGCACAACAGTGGATAGAAGGGAAATCTTTGATTTCCACAAATTGCTTTTGGCAACTTTTTTTATCCGCAAAACGTCAGTCGCAACCCACCCCCTCGCCTACAATATCTCCAAAAGTTTCTGATACGTCTCTTCTGGATTATCACACATCATAAAATGCCCACTATTAGCGATTTCTATTTTCGGAACGTCATCAAGCATTTTTATCACCGGCGAGTTTTTATTCGTTTCTCCAAACACGTAACTTTTCTTTATATCCAACTCAACAAACTTTTTCAATAATTTTCCGCTATCCGACCATTTCGTTAGAGATTCCGAACTTCTGTAAAATGCGTATGCGTCACTTTTAGAAAGCCAGTTGTAATATACTCTGTTGAAATCCGTAGTGTCTTTAATCCGTGATTTAAATTCCTCAAAAATTCGTTTTTCAAATTCTTCTAATGAATACCTGACGGCTTCTCTACTAAACGTGCAATCTTCTGCAATCAGATTCCCTTCCAAATTGACAAACGATATAATCAGCGATGGAATTTTTTCAATCAGAAGCAAACCTATTGCTCCACCCATACTGTGCCCAACCAGGTAAATTTTCTCGAGTTCTAATTCTTCAACAATCAATTTACAAATTTCTGCATGTTCTTCCATAGTATAGGAAAACGTTTTGGGCTTAGACGAATCACCGAACCCTAACAGATCAAAAGTTAAAATTGTGTAGTTCTTAAATTCCGGCAAATTCCATACTTCTTTGAACGAATCTTTAGAGCAACCTAATCCATGTATAAATATTATCGACTCTTCTGCTTCTTTTCTTAAATTATAAGCTATTTCGAAGTTATTACCCTTATAGCTTATTTTAATCATAATATCCGCGGACTTTTGATATACCCCTTCTCTATCTTAGGTGCATTCCGCAGCGCTTCTGACTGACTTAACGCCTCCTTCGGTTCGTCTTCCCTTTCCACGTCTTTTATGCCAATTACGTGATATGTGGGTTCTACATCTTCAGTATCTAATTCGTCCAGAACGGCGAAATAATCTAATATCGAGCTCAATTGCTTCTCAAATAGTTCCTTCTCCGCTTCACTCAACTCTACCCTCGCTAACCACCCTATATGCTCTATCTCCTCTTTTCCTATCATAACACTTTTTCTTTTTTCAAAACCCTGTTTCTTTGGTAAAGCTTTCTTTTTTCAAAACCCGGTTTCTTTGGTAAAGCTTTCTTTTTTAAAGAAAGGTTTGTGTTAAAAGAAAAAATACTTTTCTTTATAAAAAGAATGGTTTAAGGATGAAAAAAGCAGTAATTCTCGCAGGGGGATATGGAACAAGACTCAGACCGCTTACGTTTACCACGCCGAAGGTTATGATTCCACTGGTGAATAAGCCCGTGATTGAGTATATAGTGGACTATCTGGCAGGCTACGGCTTAGAAGACATCGTTATCACCACAAACTACCTTAGAGAGCAAACGATAAATTATCTCAGTAAAAGAAAAGATTTAAAGCTTTCGTATCCCGAAGAATCTTCGCCCTTAGGAACCGCAGGGTCGGTAAAAAACGCTGGAATATCTGATACAATGCTGATAATACAGGGCGACAACGTCACTGACATGGACCTAAGAAAGGTGATGAAGTTTCACGAAACGCATGAAAAGCTCGTGACCATTGCCCTTCTACCCGTGCCGAACCCGTCTTTATATGGAATAGCAGAAATAGAAGCCAATGGAAGAATAAGGAATTTTAAAGAGAAGCCTTCCGCGAGTGAGTGCTTCTCAAATCTTGCGAATACCGGGTTGTATATTATAGAACCCGAAGCGATGGACTACGTTCTGGAAGGCAGCGCATTTGATTTCTCTAAGGATTTGTTTCCCATACTCGTAGCGAAAAAGGAGGTTTTTGGATGCGTGGTTGATGGGTTCTGGACTGATGTCGGTAGTCCGGAGGGCTACATGGAAGCAAGCAGGTGGATATTGGCGAAAAAAGGATTCGAATGCGCGGATACCGCAGAGATAGAGGATAGTGAGATTCAGGGGAACGTTGCTATTGGCGAATACGCGGTGATAAAGAAGTCCTTGATACGTGGTCCCGCTGTTGTCGGCGAGCATACCGAGATACTAAAAAGCAAAATATACGAGTCTGTGGTATTCTCTCATGCGAATCTGCGTGAAACCACGTTAACTAAAAGCGTGGTCGGTGAGAATACGGTGCTAAAACGAGCAGAAGTAACGGATTCTATCATTGGTGCACGCAGTGAGATAAAAGAAGGTGCAAGTGTAAAAGATTCGAGAATCTGACCTTTTACAAACCTGCCCTAAAATCCTGTGTTTTTTCTTTTCCGTAAACGCTTTTCTTTTTCTAAAAGAAAAGGGTTTAATCCAAATCGCCTGCTTTTCCTATATATGTCCCATCCAGTAAATACACTTCCATATTATCCATGCGAAGAAGTCTTGAGGCTATTGGTCCCAGAAGCTTTTTATTCGTCGAATTAAATGTGACGCCGCCACATATTTCGTTAAACGCAGGCATTATTATTACCCACGGGTCACCCCAACTGCCTAACTCCTTGTATCGCTTCTTTACCGCTTCATAATCGCATTTAGCACGAATCCATACGCTTTTCATGCTACTATAATGCGAGCTTGGACTTACAAGTCGTATCCGAGGATGATTATGCCCAACCAGTATATATTTTGCAGCGAATAATTCTTGTGAAGGCCATGAATGTCCATGTGTATATCCTACGCAGTCCAACTGGAATCCTCTTGCACCTTTAATATGTATCGCGTGCTTTGGCTTGCCTTCCGGCTCAGTCGCTTTTGGTACCAGTTTGTTTAACTGCCCATCATGGTTTCCTTTGACCACATACACAGGTGCATACTCTGCCAGCTCGGCAAAGAAAAAAGGCACTTCTTTTCTATCCATAAACGATATTTTTGGCACTGCGTGCTTTACGTCGCCTAACAGGACTATCACATCCGGTTCTGCAACTTTTACACACTTTATCACTCTTTCCAACAATTTTTCCGTTTGACTGCCTATATTTATTCCTTTTTGTCTTAGCTCTGCTTCTATACCTAAATGTAGGTCTGCAATCACCAAAGTTTTAAATTCGTTCTCTACAACCATCGCCGGTTCGTCTATCAATGGTTTTAGTCTCATCTTTTTTATCTACTATTTTTTCTCCTAAGAAATTCTTTGTCACTACCACGGCAATAGCTGGCGAATAAGTCCTGATGAACGAAAACAAAAATAAATATTTCTTTTGGTAAAGCTTTTCTTTCTAAGAAAAGGTTTTTAATGAATGTATTAAAAAAGAAGATAAAGGAGAAAGGGGGCGATAGGAAAATAGGAGAAATTTCGCTAATCCCCGAATCGTTAGACGACTTATGGCATCTCAAGCATGTAATAGAAGCGGGTGACCTTGTATATTCTCTTACGTATAGAAGATTAGAAGAGGCAACCGATAAGGTAAGACCGGATAAGACGGAAAAAAAACCGCTTAGATTGGGCATAAGGGCTGAAAGCATAGAATTTCATAAATTCTCTCACCGATTGCGTATAAAAGGCGTAATCGAGGAAGGAATGGATACTGAACTGGGCTCTTATCATACCTTTAACATTGAACCAGATGTGAAGCTTTCCATCGTCAAGACGTGGAAAGAACATCAGCTAAAACGGCTAAGAGAAGCGGAAAAAGCTGTTTCTTCTCCTGACGTAATCATAGCCACCATAGAGGAAGGAGAGGCAGTTGCTGGTATAGTAAGACAGTATGGCGTGGATGAGCTTTTTTCAATACGATATGGCTCGGGTAAAGGCATGGACAGAGGAGAGGGCAGCAAAAAAGATTTCTTTTATGCCGCGCTCAACCAATTGAAAAACTCTTTTCTTTCTACATCCGCGGAAGCAATAATCATTGCGGGTCCAGGTTTCGTAAAGAACGATTTCTTTTCTTTCTTAAAGGAAAAAGACCCGGAGTTAGCGAAGAGCGCGAGAACGGAGCAGGTTTCAAGCGTCGGCACGGCGGGGTTTATAGAAGTTTTGAAACGCGGAGCTGTGGAAAGGTTAACAAAGGAGGAGAGGCTGACAAAGGAAGTCAGGCTGCTGGATAAGTTAATGGAAGAGATAAGCAAGGATAAGGCTGGAAAGGCGGTGTATGGTAAAGAAGAGGTGAGAAATGCTTTGCAGTACGGTGCGATAGAAACTTTACTTGTCAGCGATGAAAAACTCATGGCGTCAGAGACAGAAGAAGGGAGAGAACAGATAGAAGACATCCTTAGAGACGTGGAAAGGGAAAGAGGGAAAATAGTAGTGTTCAGCAGTGAGTTCGAGCCCGGTAAGAGATTAAACGGGCTGGGTGGGATTGCTGCACTATTGCGGTTCACAATTGAATAGTAAACCGACCTTGCAGCCAGAAGCGCCAATAATGCTTTCCGTTACACTATTAAAATTCTCTTTTTCCGTCATCTCCGCGCACTCTGCGGTAAACAAATTTTTAAAGAAATAACCGTTATAGTGGGCATTTTCCCAGAATCGAAACTTTCCATTAAATTATAAACCGTGTTTTGATTTACACTCATAGGGATGCCTATGAGAATTAGCAAAAACCATGTTTTGGATTTTCTCACGAAGTGCCAGATAGAAAAGGGGGGATATGCAGGTGGCGATGTTGCGGAATTAGCCAAAAGTCTTCCAGTATCGCCGCAAGCTCTGAGAAAACGGATAAACTATTGGATAACCAATGATCCTGCCTTCAAACAGTTACGATATCTTGGAAAACAGATCCTCCCTCTTACCCTAGACGACTTCATTTTAATCAACCAACGACTTAAAGACATTTGGAGGTATTGACATTGATGGCATCGCCTCACGGCTACAGGAAGCTCAAAAATGGTTTCAGCAGACATATCCTGGCGTAAACCCTTTTGAATGGTTCCCCTGTATCCGATCGAGATCAAAGGTGATTCAGAACCATTTGAGCAGAATCAAAGCCGACGAATCTCTCTCAGACCAAGCCCTTCTTATCTTCGAGGCACAAGTTGATTTCATCGTGCGTCTTAAGGACATTCTCATAGATGAACTGATCCACAGAATGGGTTGGATACAGCGGTCTAAGGATGGCAATAGGCAAAAGATCGAGAATAGAATACGCACTCAATGGATAGACAAGTATTATGACGTTGGGATAAAGTATCGGTAAATCTCAATGAAGAGAATCTCACCAAAATTTAAATTCCGCGCAGGAAATGCCCACACGGTTAGCCGAGTAGCGGCAGGTCTTGCTTTCACAAGCCATAAAGTGATTCTCTTAGGTAGGTATCCCCATCCACCCACCAAACCTGGAAAGATATGTCTTTCTCGATTGCGCAAACATCTTGAATTGACAAACGGGGTGGGGAAACTGATCCGCGGGGATAGTGAATTTGTAAAAATCTTTACTTCCCGGGAGCATATCTTTGCGGATGGTATGAATGTCAGGAACTTGTTGCGAGATTTGGGAATGCTTATCCTCTAGAATAGCAAACAAAGGGGGTACGACCTCGATGATTCAATGTTGCAAGAACGGCACTCAATATCAATCCGAGCAGTACTCCTAAGATGTTGAATTGACGGCTTCTGCTTTTTCTAAGTTTCCCTTTTTACGCCATCTCAGCGCTCTCCGCGATCTCTGCGGTAAACAAATACAGAAAAGACTTCAATACCTCACTCTACCACCTTTAACAGACTTGAACTCCTCCGGTCTCCGCTCTGTTTCTATCAATTCTTTTGTTCTGCCTGCTATTATCGTCTCGATATCCTCCGCCTCCGTATCTACCGCGCTCTTCGCAATATGCAAATCATCTATCTTCATCATCCCGGCTGCCGCCTCGGTAGCCGAGATAAGCGCCTGTAACTTCACCTTTAACGGGTCTAATATTCCTTCTTTCATCACATCTTTCACGCACTTATCCCTTCCCGATACGCCCACATTCTTATTACCTGCGAAATGCTCTGCCCGGAGCTTCGCAACAGCATCAATTTGATTCATTCCACTGTTTTTCGCTATTGCCTTTGGTATTGACTCAAGAGCGTCAGCAAAAGCATCCATTGCCAGTTGCTCCTTACCGTGTATCTTTTTTGCAAATTTTCTTAACCGATGTGCGCATTCAGTTTCCATCGCACCTCCTCCCGGCACCACGCGGTTGTCTTCAATCAGTTGCGCAACGGCGTGCAAAGCGCTTTTTATCTCGCCTACCATCCCCTCTAAAACCCTGAGTGACACGCCCCTTATGATTATCGTGGCGGATTTCTTACGAGCGCAGTCTTCAAAGAATACGTATTTATCGCCGCTTATCTCTCGCTGCACCACCTTACCCGCAAAGCCAAATTTGTCTTCGCTCAAATCACTCACGTCTTTCACTATCTTTCCAGCAGTGGACTTCTCCAATCGTCTCAAATCCGTTAACTTCACCCTTTTTATCAGCATTATTCCCGCATCGCGGAACTTACCCAGTGCATCGTCATCCACACCCCATCGGCAGCAAATCACGTTTGCACCCGATTCTATTACCGGGTCCACGATTTCATTGAAAATCTCAGCACGTTTATCCCTGAACGCCTTCATAAGTGCTGGATTTGTAAGTGAAATGTGAAAATCAAGCGCACCAACCGTTTCTCCCGCTTTACTACGCTCCCTTGCAGCCGTTCCTGTTGGTAGCTCCTTCCTCCCCTTTATCTTCGGCTCCTTATGTTCTATCGGGAAATCAAGCAATGCTATTCTCGCATTCTCCATCTCCGTAGGAAGCGCATCCAGAACTTCTCGGTCCACAACAACGCCATCAGCAAATCTCGTCTCATGCACGCGGCTCCCACTCTTCGTCTCTATTGATATATCCTCCACGTCTATTGGCTCATTCCCATCGCTATCGCTTATCCGTTTTATGCTTTCTACAACCACGTCAGCCAATTTATCCTCATCACAATAATCCCCTTTCTTTAATGCGGTCTTCGCTACGCACCTCAAAATCTCATCGCTCCCTTTTCCTCTTACCTTCACCTCAGATGCCATTTCAGTTAAAACCTCTTTCACAAGCTCCAGCGACTTCTCATACCCCTTCACCACTGTATTTTGATGCACGCCCTCGCTCTTCAACTCATACCCTCTCTTCACCAGCTCGCCCGTCAGAATCATAACCGTAGCTATACCATCCCCTACTTTCTCGCCCTGTGTTAACCCCGCGTTTATCAATATGTCCGCGGAGGGGTGCATGTATTTCAATTCCTTTATCAGGCTGTATGCGTTGCTGGATATGAGGTCCGCCGCATCCACTTTCGTCGCTCCCTGTGTTATCAATATCTTGGACCCAAAAGGACCGATAACCGGCTTGAACATGTTAGAAAAAGCATCGGAAACCTGCATATTCATCTCCTGGATCTCCTCAGACGGCACATCCCCAGGTGGCAACTCCTCCTTTATTGTCATCTCTTCTTTTTCCCCTATCCTATATCTTCACCCTACTACAATTGAAGTTAATATGAATAGTAACAGCTACATCTTTATAAGTATTGAATGTCTTTTCCGAGTTTACCAATGGCATCGGCACGACATTGGCGGCAGTGTATCATCTGCATCATATACTCTCTACATTTCTCTTGCATCTCCCTCTTCTCTTTCGGTGTTGGCGGTGAGATCTGGGCGAACTTGTATTGTGGGATGAGGGGTATGATATTATGCATATAAACTCCCATTTCTCCTATTTTCCGCGCTATCTCAACGATGTATTCATCGTTCACCGTGGGAATAAGAACCGTGTTCACTTTCACCATAATCTTCCGTTTCACTGCCTCTCGAATTCCTTCCAACTGGTTTTTTAGCAGTATCTCAGCGCCCTCTTCTCCCTTGTATATTTTACCACGGTAATTGACAGACGAATAGATTTCCTTGCCAATAACAGGGTCTAATGCGTTAAGCGTCACGGTTATGGTGCTAATTCCCAATTCCTCTATGTCCATTATTCTGTCGGGCAGGAGCAAACCGTTCGTGCTTATGCATCTTAACTGGTGTGGAAACTCATCATTTACGAGCCGGAAGGTCTCGAAGGTCTCTTCGTTGAACAGTGGCTCGCCGGGTCCAGCCACTGCCACGACCTTGATGTAATGCACCTTTTTCAAGACTTCCCTTACCCTTTCTAACGCTTCCTGTGGTGTTAGCACCTTGCTCGTCACACCGGGTCGAGATTCATTCACGCAATCGAATTTCCGTATGCAGTAGTTACACTGGATATTACACTTCGGCGCTACGGGGAGATGCATTCTGCCGAAGAAATGACAGGCTTTTTTACTGAAACAAGGGTGTTCCTGAATTTTCCTCAGTTGCGAGGGGTCCCATGGAATTTCCTTCCCTTCTACTTTTGTTACGGGTAAAGAAGCAGGAGCCTCCTCCCTTTTAATTGATTCCGCTGTGGTATCTTTCATTCTATCTCCTCTTCAAAATCCTGTGCCTGCCCTATCTACTAATTATTTCTTTATCTATCCCTTCATTTAAGCATAACTTCGTTCCTTATAAATTTTTCTATTTCTGTTTTCTGGACTTATAAAGTCAGCTTCATGAAGAAGATCCACCTTTGAGAAGATCCCACCTGCGGCAGTGCTCCCTTATTATATCAGACCTGCTTATTATACCCATCAATTCTTTTTCCCTTTCCCCCTCTTCTCCTCCTCTCTTTACCACCGGCAATCTTCCTATATTATATCTGTCCATTTTATGCAGGACGTCCTCCAAAAACTCGTCTGGATACGCTACTATCACTTCCTTCGTGCATATTAGCCTTATTTTCCTATAATCCGCCCCTTTCTCTCTTTCCTCTTCTAAATCCATTATAGTCGTTATTCCCACTATCCTCCCCTCTTCATCCACCACGGGATATGTTATGTGCCCCGTTCTCTCTGCAAAATAGAGACCCTCTTTCACCGTCTTATCTCTCGAAATAGTCAGCACATCCTTCGTATAAGCGTCTTCTACTTTTATCCCCTCCAGTATATCCACCATGAATTCTCTTCTATGTGCTGGAGATTCTTTTCTCGTTTTTTCCTGTTTCTCATATATCGACCATCCACCGGAAAGCGCGTAAGCTACTGCCGATGCAAGCATCAATGGCACCAGCAGGCTGTAACTCCCCGCCATCTCGGAGATCATTACTATTGCTGCAATAGGCACCTTCGCCGCACCACTGAAAAAAGCAGCCATTCCTACAAGCACAAAAGCCGACATCGTTAGCTCTGTTATTATTCCGGGGAAGAAAAAATGTGATATTCCCCCAAACAACCCTCCTAACATAGCTCCTATAACCAAAGAGGGAGCAAAAACTCCTCCACTTCCTCCTGAACCTATGGTAAACGACGTAGCAAATATCTTCGCAATCGCAACAATAAGCATTAATATCATCAATTCAAAAAGAGGCAATTCTATATCAATGGCTGACTGGATGAAGCCATAGCCCATACCAAGAATTCCATCCAATGCC
>JANJFQ010000183.1 GCA_025435355.1 Candidatus Methanophagales archaeon
AAGGCTTACAGGCTTATAAAAGAAGCCGATGTGATATTAGTTGATAATTTAGTTTTAGGCGTGAAGAAGCAGATACCAGAGGGTAAAGAGGTTATTGACATTGGAAAAACCGCGGAGAAGCACAAATATTCTCAGGATGCGATAAACTCGCTCATGGTGGAACTGTCGGAGAAATACGAGAAGGTTGTGCGGTTGAAAGGCGGAGACCCTTATATTTTCGGTAGAGGAGGAGAAGAAGCAGTGTTTCTCAGGGAAAGAGGCGTTGATTTTGAAGTAGTGCCCGGAATAACGTCTGCAATTGCAGTTCCTGCTTCTTTTTACATTCCGCTTACATACCGGGGTGTTTCTTCTTCTGTTACTATAATCACGGGGCATGAGATGGAAGAAAAAGAAGAAGGCATTAACTGGGAAGCAATTGCGAATTTGAAAGGCACGATTGTCATATTGATGGGTGTAGGAAGCCTCGTTAAGAACGTTGAAAATCTTTTGAAGCATGGAATGCGTGCAGAAACGCCAGTGGCGGTTATTGAAAAAGGATTTACTGAGGCCGCGGGGATTGTAGTCGGAACGCTTGAGAATATAGTGGAATTAGCAAGTAAAGAAAGAGTGAAGCCGCCTGCGGTGATTGTGGTTGGCGATGTGGTTAACGTAAGGGAGAAGTTGTTTCTACAACCTGAGAAGTGAAAAATGAGAAAGAAGATAGCAGCTTTTCGACCTGAGAATGTGCTTAAAAGGTCAAAAGAAAAAGCGGATAGATATGGCTTTGATTTTTTCGGCTTTCCGTTATTTGAACTGGTAGAGAGAAAAGAGGCATTGAAGGAGATAGAGGATGTTTTTAATGACTGTGTGGACATAGTCGTTTTCACGAGTCTGAACGGCGTAAAGAAAACGTTTAGCATCTGCGAAGGCGAATTTGACTTGAAAAATAAGCTTTCGGATGTCGAGATATGCGCTATTGGTCCGGTTACGAGAACGGAGCTTGAGAAACATGGTGTACGTGTTGATTTTATGCCGGGGGAATACAGCGCAAAAGGGCTTATGAAGCTACTGGAGGAGAAGGGAGGGGTGGAAAACAGAAAAATCGTTTTTCTGAGGAGTGCTGAGGGAGGTCTGGATATTTTGGAGGTCTTAAGCGAAAAAGGTGCTTGTGTGAAGGATATATCGGTATATGAAGTGGAAATAACGGATTCTGAGGAAGAGAAAGAGCTTTTTTCGCGGTTTCTACGTTATAAACCCGATTATGTTATATTCACGAGTTCTTTAACATTTAAAACATTTTTAGAGCTTGTTAAGAAATTTGGAATGAAAGACAATATTTTTGCGGTTTTAGAGCATGTGAAAATCGTCGCTATTGGAGCTTTGACTGCCGAAACCATTTGCGAAGAAGGTATGAAAGTGGATTTGGTTGCCGCGAAAAGCACGTTTGAAGATGCTCTGAAAGAGATAAAGAAGCCAACTTAAATCCAGGAGAACCTGTTGTGCTGTTAGCCCAAATTGCGTATTGAGTTGTTTCTTCACCAGTAGTAGCGGCGCGCCAGAGCGTAAGCGTAATATTATTGTTTCCTTTTGCTAACTGATGTGTTACTGTTTTGCCTGAAGCTGTATAACTATCACCAAAGTTCCATTCATATGACATGATGCAATCCTCATCAAGCTCACTGATATTCGCGGTAAACGTCACTTCCTCACCGGCATAAGGTTCTCCGGATGGCGCCCAGCTGAAATCCACATTCCACCTTACAAATCTTTGAAATTTTTATTTACAACGTATGGAAAATTAATAAAAAAAATATCTGATGCCGAAACTGATTTATATAAGATAGGTCATTGTTAGCATAACATTTTCGGACACGGATACTATGAAGAACCGCAAAGGTCAATGGATTATCCTTTCGGGTCTCATCCTGGCATTGGGTCTCATAAGCCTGGTTATTCTACTGAACCAGGCGATGTCCGCGGGCTATAAAGTTTCGCATGCCGAAACTGACTTCCCAAGCCATGAAATAACAGAGATTTACGATGAGACCGTGAGGAGTGCAAAGCTCGTGTGGCTAGAGGTGGGGAACTATTCCAATAATGAAACGCTTTTCAAAACAAACATGACAGATTTTGCAAGCAACATTTCCAAAATCTATGCAGCTCACGGCACCCTCCTCGAGCTCAACGTCAGGAGACATTCATCTGTTCCTAACATAGCGAACATCAGTATGCACTACTACGATGGAAAAGTCAATTTCACACTTGGAACTACTACCAAAGAGCGGATGATACAATTACCTGTAATTAGTCCATAGACAAAATCATGAAAAAGATGCGTAGGAATGGGAGATTAGCAAGGAGCAAAGGGACATCCGTGCCATTGACGTTCGTCATTTTTGCAGCCGCAGCTTTTGTTTTCTTCGCTTCGCTTCAGCTCTATCATGATGCATTTGTGGATTTCCCCTCTGACGTGGCAATAAACCAGCAGTTCAATGACCTCGGCAACGCATTGAGCACAAAGACCACGAGTGCGATTCTTGCGCTACCACACGAGGGAACCATAGAATTTGAGGAGACACTGCCGCGAAAAATCGGCGGGCATAACTACCGTTTGGACCTTAATGCAAGTTTAGACGAATTACAACTTTATTCATTCAAAGGGTATTTCTATAACTACACGTTAAGCGGAACGAGTGCAGAGGTGAGCACTAATGTGACTACTACCGCTTACGGTGGGACGTCGAAAGTGAAGATAAAACTGAGGAGGTTACTATGAAAAGCAGAGGTAAAGATAGAGGTGTTTCTGAAGTTGTTGGTTATATCCTTACGTTCACCGTTGTTATTGCCACCGTCACTGTTATTTATACATCGGGGATGCCAATGGTGGAGCAAACAAGTGAAACGGCGGTATTACAAAGCATGAAGACCACTTTCCTATCTCTGCAGAGCACCGTGAAGAAAGTTGCACTCGACCAGTCACCTGTCAGAACCGTGAAATTCAACCTGATAAAAGGAAGCTTAGCGGCAAAAGAGTCGCCTGACGCTGGTTGGTTGAACGTCACAGTAGATGGAACGCACTACAATCAATCCTTCGGCAACATCGAATACCGTATCGGGTCCAAAAAAGTAATTTATGAGAACGGCGCGGTCATCGAACACAGTCCAGGTGGAAATATTATTATTTCGAACCCGCCGATATACTTCACGAATTACAGTGGCAATAAAAATGTCTTCATCTCCGCCATCAACGTCTCTGGTGAGTTTTCCGCTGGTGGAGGAATTGCAGAAATAC
>JANJFQ010000007.1 GCA_025435355.1 Candidatus Methanophagales archaeon
TCCATCAACGGTGATCTCTTCCGTCGTGAGTTGCAGAACCGTGCCATCGGGTTTCATGACAGAGACTTCGGGTACAGATGCCACATCAAATAATATGTGCTCGTAGGGGTGTCCCCACATTATATACACCGTCTTTGTTTCTCCAAGCTCTGCTGTGTAGTCTTCGGGTGTCACATCCCATACGGTATCCTCACTATCACTTGGGAAGACCATCGTAAAATGCGCACTTGCCATCCCAACTGCACTCGCAAGGAATATCCCTACTAAAAGAATAGTCGCTATCGTAGCTGCTTTTTTTCCTTTCATCTTCTTTTTTCACCTCCTTTTGTTTTTAATATTTACTTTCTTAATGAAAATATTTTTTGCTATTTAAAAGCTTTTTGGTTTTATTTTGCTTCAGCCTTATGCTAAATTTATTTTACGATTGTATTCTTATAAATTTATTATTCACACAAACCTCTGCGTTTAATTGCAAAAACTACCTATCATTTTCATCCCGGAACAGCCTGCAAATCATTCGATATGCTTCGCTCTCGCTCCTGAATGACAATATCACGCACTGCCTGCGATGTTAAATCCGCGATGGGATAATATTTTCCTACCGAATAGCTTGCTATGTCTCTGCAATATCCAAGCTGCATTTGTACGAATGAGTTATTAATTACTTCGGTATCAATCACAATCACGTGTATACCCTTAGCTCGTGCTTGCTCAGCGAGCGCTAATAATTCCTTCTTAATGTCTTCATTTGACCCAGAGCAAACATTTGCGCGACCGTCAGATATTAACAGTAAGATAGGTATCACTTCTTCATCCTTCTGCTTCTCAGTCATCAGAAGATTTAATCCTCTTTCCAGACCTGCTGATAGCGGTGTTCTTCCGCCGGTTGGCAGTTCCTTCAATCTTTTATATGCCAAATCCACACTTGAACATAGAGGAAGCAACACATCTGCCTGGTTACCTTTAAACGCAACCATTCCAACCTTGTCTCTTTGTTGATACGAATCCAGTAACAAAGAGAGAACGGCACCTTTTGCACTCTCCATCCTTCGATTCGCACCCATTGAACCCGAGGCATCCACAACAAACATCGTTGCTGTTGACGCTTTCCCTACACGAATCTTCTCTCGTATATCCTGAGCTTTTACAACAACAGCTAAATCAGAATCAACCCGTCTCTCTTTCTGATATGGAGCTGCTACACGTATCGTAGCATCAAGCGCAACATCCTTTATTTCTCCTTTCGGGAATCCATAGCGCACATACTTCCCGTTATTGCGAAGAGAGAGTGTGGGAATCCTTCTTCCGGATATCTTCCTGCGATAAGTTCTATCTTTATTTTGTTTTTGCCTTACCGCTCTTGTATCAATTGCGTCGCCAATACCAAAAACAGATTCTTTTTGCTGCGGTTCTTTTATATCCTCATTTTCATTTGGAGTTCCTGGATTTTCCGAATCTTGGTGCTCATTTTTATGCTGGTGCTCACCCTTTTCCTTCTTTTCTCTTTTCTCTTCCCTTTCTTTCCTTTGCTGCTGCTTATTCTCTTCTTTATCCCTTTCATGTTGCTTTTTTGTCTCTGACATCATATCATCGAGTTTTTCTGTATCCAAACTTGGCGGCTCAAATGGCTTTCTGCGCATTCTGTGCGGAAGTGCTAATTCCATCGCCTCTTTTATGTCCTCAAAAGTGACTTTTTTTCTGCTATCAAATGCAGCAATCGTTTTTGCCGCTCTATTTATAACGATTTCTGCTCTGTGTGTCTTGACACCGAGTTTAATGCACGTATCTGCCATCAGATTTAACAAATCATCGCTAATCTCCACCTCATTAACTATCTGTTTCGCTTGCACAATTTTCTCTCTCAACTCTTTTTGTTTTTCCTCGAATTTCTCTTCGAACTCTCCCGTGCCCCTTTCAAAACTTTCTACAAGCTTCACTATTTCTACCCTTTTATCCGCATCATCTATACTTTCTACACTTGCTTGTAGACCAAATCTATCCAGGAGTTGAGGTCTGAGCTCGCCTTCCTCAGGGTTCATTGTTCCAACCAGGATGAATTTAGAGGGATGAGAAACCGAAACACCTTCTCTCTCGACAACGTTTATTGACATCGCAGCCGAATCCAAAATGACATCGGCAACGTGGTCATCTAAAAGATTTACCTCGTCAATATAGAGAATGCCTCTATTTGCAGCAGCTAATATCCCTGGCTCCAGCGCCTTTATTCCTTCTTTTATTGCCTTTTCAACGTCTATTGAACCCACGACCCTGTCCTCGGTCGCACCGAGCGGAAGGTCTATGACCCACGTCCTTCGCCTTATAGCGTTCGGATTTTCACCATTCGATTTTTTAGCGTAACATAGGTCGCACATCTCACGCTCGTCATAAGGATTGCAATTGAAGGGACAGCCATTAACCACTTCAATTTCTGGTAGCAGTTCTGCAAGAGCACGAACAGCAGTGGACTTCGCGGTTCCTTTCTCTCCCCTTATAAGCACTCCGCCTATACGTGGGTTAATGGCATTCAAAATCAACGCCTTCTTCATCTTCTCCTGCCCTACAATTGCCGTAAACGGTAATAGCTCCCTTCTAATGTGGTGTGTCATTATCTCACCTTTTCCTTTATTCCACTCTTTAATTTATAACTATTTAAAATAATATAACAATATTGATGCTATATAAGTTTTTCTATATTGATTTTAGTATCTCTAAAAAGCTAAATTTATCGTTTTTTATTAAAAAAATCTTTTCTTTAAACATTTAAATTATCAGTAATACTATTATGAATAACACGTCTATGACAAGCGTAGTTGCAGCATTTACCGCAACAGTTTTGCTTCCCAACTTGGGACCAAACAGCGATACATGCAATGGCAATGAATGTTTTACAAATCTCGTTGAGAATGATACTACTGTGCCTAATAATAAGGCGATTAACACTCCTTTTGTCGTTATTAGCCCTTTATCCAGAAGGCTGCCTGCAAGGATTAACCCGGAATAAGTGTTCACAGTCTCAGTTGCGCTGATTAGAACGACTTCGCTTTCCAATCCCAAAATGTTTGTGAACGGTTCCAAAATTGTAGAAAATGAATCGAAAAAGTTCAGCTCCATCGCCACGGATACCAGAAACAAAGTGATGAACATCGTGGGCACGATCCTTTTGAGCATTTTGTAGGTGCTCTTGACGCTTTTATTCAATGCACTTCTATTATCCTCAACCGGAGCATTATCATGATTGGTGGATAACCGGGATTTGGATGAGAAGGTTTTTGCATCTTTTAGCCATAGCCTCGCAAGGAATATTCCAAAACACGTTTTTAAGAATGCTGCAAGCCCCACGAGGCACACATAGATTGAACCGGCAGTGAGACCGAGAATGGGAATCACTACGGGCATGAAAAACGGTAAGAGGTGAGAGAGGATGCTTGGAAAAGAACTGATTAACGTGGTTGCGATTACCTCTCGCTCAGAAATCATTTTCTCGTTCAGTCCATCAGATAGCATGGAGTAACCTGCGGTAGTGCTAAACGTGCACGTTACCACCGAGAGAGCCGATAACGTGCTGATATTCGCTTTACTGGAAAGAGGTTTGATTAGCCCGTCAAACTTTTTCATCAGCCCGATGTTAACTGCGAAACTCGTTACAAAGATGCCTATGGCTATGACTGGAACAATTTTTGCCACCCAGTAAAGAGCATATATCAAAGAAGTATGCATAATATAGCTAATCATTTACTTTGCAATTACTCCTAATACCACCAGCATAGACGTTTTTTCCAGCGAAGAGAGTCTATTTCATATCTTCACCTTTTTAAAGAATCAACTTCTTTCCACTCCTTTTGTATGTCTTTCACCTTTGCCTCCAATACCTTGACATCCTCCATCGTCATCACATCTATCGCCCCTCCTTGAAAATCTCCTTTTACCTCGCCCATCTTCTCTTCTATCCATCCTTCCATCTCAAGGTATGCACTCTTCAAACCTTCAATCACCTCTTCGTCTGCGTCCCATAGCCCACGCTCATAAGCTTCTAACAACCTCCTTCCAATCTCCTCAAGCGCCCATGGATTATTCTCCTCAAAGAACTCCCTCATTTCTTTATCTAAAACGAACGTCCTTGCAATGTCATCGAATATCCAGTCATCTACCTCCTGCGTTGTCGCTTCCCAACCGTAAACTCTTCCTATTCGTTTTGATATGTCCCCTGCACCTTTGTATCCATGACGCTTCATCCCTTCTATCCACTTTGGATTCAGCAACTTTGTTCGAACGACCCTTCTCATCTCGTCTGCAAGGCTTCTTACTTCTATCTTATCCTGGTCTCTCGTATCACCGTAATATGCTGAAACGTCATGTCCCGAGATCTCTCTTGCAGCAGTTGTGAGTCCCCCGTGCGTTCCAAAGTAGCAACAACAGCCGCATAGATCGTATTCATCTGTAACTGTCTTATTGAACGTCAAATCAACGGTTTTAAGCTGTGATACAAAACTATCGTGCGCTTCAACACCAAAATTGTTTTTCCCGTAGGCATATCCGTTCCAATGCACGAAGACATCCGATAAATCCTTCTCCTCTTTCCATGCCGATGCATATACCGCCAAATTCACACCATTACCATACGTGCCTGGCTTACTTGCGAATATACGTGCAAATTCAGTCCCATTTTCAGTCGTATTTTCACTGCGCATGTTCTCCAATGCCAGTGCATGCTTTCTCAAATAGTTCTTTTCTATTGGCTCATCAAGCATTGCGACCTCCTGTATCGCCTCGTCTAAAAGTTCGATGCAATTGTAAAAGCAATCTCTCGTAATCCCACTCACCCTTACCGTAACGTCTATTCTTGGGCGACCGAACTCTTCCAAAGGAATTACCCTGTATCCTTTTACCCTGCCATCTTTCCAGACAGGCTCTACACCGATTAGATGCAGTATCTGTGCGAGCTGCTCTCCATCTGTCCACATGACGTCGGATGCCATCCAATACATTGCGATGTTTTCTGGGATCTTTCCGTTCTCCGCCTCATATTTCCTTACCACACCATCTGCAAGTCGCTTACCAATCTGCCATGCAGCCTTTGTTGGGATTTTGAAAGGGTCGAGGGAATAAAAGTTCCTGCCAGTTGGAAGTATATCGGGCTTACCCCTTGTTATGAGCCCGGAAGGTCCTGGTTCGACGTATCCTGCATCAAATCCGTGGAACAAACCACCCATCTCATCCGATGCGTCTATCCTTGAAGAAATATCCATTACCTTTTCCCTCAGCAGAGAAAGCTTATTTTCATTTCTTTTCTTCAATCTATCGCCTAATATCCTATTCGCTACTTCTAAAGGCTCTTCTTCAGATAAGAAAGCAGAAATAAAATCCTTTGCAATGCCATCTACCTCGGCTAAAAACTCGCTTTCTGCCTCTGAAGGCTGAATATCGAGTCCCATAAGCACAAAAATCAATTTCCTCAGCTCGGAATCGTGTCTCAGTATCGAATTGATGAACTCAACCTTTTTATCACCTTCCGGAACTTCTCCAAATATGTGCATTCCATCAGGAATCTGCGTGTTGTATATGCGAGTGATAGCCTCATGTGCAATTTCTATTATTTTCTCAAAGGAATACCCATTCTCTAACCTTTTATCAAGTCTTATCTCCTCTGATAGTTTCGTTTTCCTTATCAAATCAATAATAATGTGCTCCAGGGCATGTGCTCTTGCCTTGTCCGACGTTTTTGTCCTGTTATATTCAGCAATATGGTCTTCAAGCTCCTTTAAATCGCCATACAAACCACTTCCGGTCATAACGGTTTGCATGTGGTCTATGAGCGTTGCATAACTTCTTCTCTTTGCGATTGTCCCTTCCGGTGGATTATCAGAGTTATATATGTATAGGTGGGGCAAATTTCCGATAGCAATGTCGGGGTAGCAGCTTTCTGAAAGTGCAACAGATTTCCCGGGCAAGAATTCCAGGTTTCCATGCGTTCCTACATGGATAATCACATCAGCGCCGAACGTGGTTTCCAGGTAATGATAGGTTGCGAGATATTGATGAGGAGGAGGCACTTCCGGGTCGTGAAGTATCTTGCATACCTGTCCATCACATCTTGACCCCGCACAGCCTCGCTTCGGCTGCACGCACACCACTGCACTTCCATATCGAACGCCGGTTATCACGATTTTACCATTGTAAACCATTGCTGCACCTGGTGGATTGCCCCAGGCTTCACACGTCCTTTCCTTTACTTTTTGAGCAAGCGTATCAAACCATTTTTCATAATCAGCCTTGCTTATCAGCGCGAGTGCACCGCCCTTATCCACGATTTCATCCACGGTTGTCCATCTGAACTCAGAAATTGCTTTACGATCCATAATGGTTTCAACGAGTTCTTTTCCACTCTCCGGAGGTTCGACTGAATATCCCGCCTCTTTCATCTTTTCCAATATCCTCGCTACACTTTCCAGGGTATCAAGATGTGAACCGCTTCCCA
Organism: Candidatus Methanophagales archaeon; assembly: GCA_025435355.1. GTDB lineage: Archaea > Halobacteriota > Syntropharchaeia > Alkanophagales > Methanospirareceae > WJOV01. Next base: position 6,476 of record JANJFQ010000007.1, read on the forward strand.
CTGTTGCCTCAACGCTTGCACAGGGATTGTTGTGGAGGATGAATGCAACTCTTCTCTCGGATTTTGGTTTATCTTTTAGCGCTATCCATTTCTTCACCCTATTCACGATCTTGTTTACCCTTTCTTCTATCTGCGTATGCCGCTCAAATTCGTTATCTCTTCTTGACGCTCCGATAATTATCGGTTCGATTACGCCCTCTAATTCCGGCATCGCAACACTCCAGCCAACTTCCATGCTGCTTAATCCTTGACTATCTGCTCTCCATTCTTCTTCTGTGCTGTGGTATGCCATCAGTGGGTGGAACATCGGAACATCGAGTTTCTTCACTGCATTTACAGAGTCTTCATTGCTCCCAATATGGAATACCGATTGAAGGTTTATGAGTGCATCTACCCTGCTCATAAAGAATGCTTCAACGACTTCACTGCTCGATTTAGCACCTAATTCTTTATCACCCGATCCATAGCAGAAGGCAGGAATTACATCAAACTCCTTTTCCAAGTCACGAATTAAGACATTCACGATCTCAAGGTCTCTGTTCGTCCAATATGTACGAAAGAAGAGAATACCAACCTTGTGTTTATGCCGCGACGGTTTATACCATGCGAAATAGTCCTCTATGCTCTCGAAAGCAGTTTCGGCATCAGGATGATAGAATCCCTGCCACATCGTCTCCTTCGGATTCTCGTATTTATAATCCAGACCTAAAACCTCTTTCCCGATGTATCTTAGCATATTCTTTATGTTCTCTGCCCCGCCATATACATGGTAGGCATTGACCGTTGCGACGACCTCTAAGGAAACGTTTGAAAGCGACCAGAAGGATGAATCATGCCCAAAAGAGATCGTTGGCACATCATTATTCAGTCTCTCAACTATCTCATCCCAATGTCCCTCATTTGATGGATGTAAGAGGATGACGTCCGCCTGCCCAAAAGATTTTATGCAGTCCTTTCGCTTCTTCTCTTCGTCCACATCATGTGTAGACCATGCGTTTAATTCTACTCCGAGCTCCTTACTTGCCTCAATTAAAAGAGGCTTATCACTTCCCCACGTTACTGCCGTTACCTTCATTTTTCATACCACCTCTTATTTTATATACACTATTTTATAAAAATATTGTTTATTTTATATCTTTTATGATATTAAAATTCCCAAAAAGTTATATTTTAATATATACATATTATAAACAATAGGAGGATGAAAAGATTGGAATATTCTATTGAAACGCATGACCTAACGAAGAAGTTCGCATTGCAAAAAGGATTTACCGAGTTTCTCATGCATCCCTTTAGAAAAGATGAGATAACGGCGGTAGAGAAGGTGAACATAAGGATTGGAAAAGGTGAATTGTTTGGTATTCTCGGACCAAATGGAGCTGGCAAGACCACGCTAATAAAGTTATTATGCACGCTGATTTTACCCACAGAAGGAATTGCATACGTAAACGGGTATAACATCGCTGAAGATAGTGGAGATGTCCGCGAATCTATTGGTTTCATTACTACCGATGAACGAAGTTTCTACTGGCGGCTCACCGGGCGGCAAAACCTTAAATTTTTCGCTTCTCTCCACAATTTTTATTCTTATGATGCACAAAAAAAAGTAGATGAGCTATTAAATATTGTTGGTTTAAAAAATAGAGCAGATGATAGGTTTCTAAGTTATTCCACCGGAATGAAACAACGAATGGCTATTGCAAGAGGGCTGTTGAACAATCCGGAAGTTGTGTTTATGGACGAACCAACTAAGGGTTTGGACCCAAGAACGGCACAAAATTTACGGGGATTTGTTAAAGAGCGTATCGTAAAGGAGCAGGGAAAAACGGTTTTTCTCTCGACACACCACCTTGGCGAGGCAGAGCAATTATGCGACAGGATTGCGATTATTGACGAAGGCGAAATAAGGGTGATTGGGAGTCCCGAAGAGCTGAAAAGTACGTTGGACAAAACCAACCCCACATTAGATGACGTGTTCTTACATTACACAGGCAAAGAGTTCAAAGAAGAAGGAACACCAAAACAGCCTTACTTAGGACGTAGAAGGATGATGCATGGAGGACATGGAAGGCTTGGAGGGATGATGCATTGAGCGAGAAGAGGAGGAATAAGATGAGTCTGGAGATACACAAAAAAGCGTTTTCCTTTATAATAAGAGACCTTGTACTTCAAACGAGTTATAAATTCGAGTTCTTCTTGAGACTGTTCTTCATGTTTTTCTCGATTTTGACCTTCTATTTTATTGCCAAGCTGATTGGAGGTGCGGGAGTGCACTATCTTGAACCCTACGGAGGAGATTATTTCTCCTTTGTGCTGATAGGCATAGCCTTCTCAGGGTATCTAACGACGGCGCTGAGGGGCTTTTCGGAAAGCATTCGGGGTGAGCAGATGATGGGCACATTAGAAGCAATGCTTGTAACCCCGACTAATACCTCAACGATAATAACTTTATCTTCTCTCTGGAGTTTTATCTTCACTTCTTTTAGAGTGCTGATATATCTTTTGATTGGTGCCTTCTTGCTGGGTGTGGACATGAGTAATGCAAATCTGGTTGCTGCTATGGTTATTCTCATTCTGACAATAATATGCTTCAGCAGCATTGGCATAATCTCTGCCAGCTTCATTATGATACTTAAAAGAGGTGACCCGATAAACATGTTATTTATGAGCACATCTGAACTCTTTGGAGGAGTGCTTTTTCCGATTACGGTTTTACCTGGGTGGCTGCAAAATGTCTCGCATATTTTGCCGATTACATATTCGCTAAGCGGGATGCGACATGCACTTTTGCAGGGATACTCACTGCATGCCCTGGCTCCAGATATAACCGCATTGGCAGTATTCACAGTTGTGCTGGTGCCTCTGGGTTTATTGGCGTTTAAGTACGCGGTAAAAAAAGCGAAGGTGGATGGAACTATTGTTCAGTATTAGACCAAGGGTATTTGTATAGCTCCTTTTATATCCACAAGATTACACGGATTTCCACGAGAGAACAATAATAGGAATCTGGTTTCAGTGTTCCATCGGTGATTTTGTCACCTATTAACCTCCTTTTCTTGTGTTAATCTCGTGAAATCTCGTGGTTTATTACTTGCAATTTATTACGGGAATGACTATATTCTTATGGAACCCACGTGTCTACAAGATTCACACTCCACTCCTCTCAAACAGATATGCCGCAAGCAGGACAACTACAATGTCAAATACGAATAGTACTGTGAGTATAGAGGGCAATGAGAAACTGCTTGTGCCGACCATGAAAAGCCTCAAGCCATCCACGCCATACGTTAAAGGATTGAAAACCACCATGGTTAAGAGCCACGACGGAAGTCTCTCGATTGGAAAAAATGCACCACTCAAGAAGAATATAGGCATGACAATAAGCTCAACGATGAAACCGTATCCCTCTAAACTTTCCATCTTTGTCGCTATTGCGATTGCAAACCCTCCAAATCCGATCGCTATGAGAGCTATGACAAGCAACACACCTAAAAAATCCCAAATGCCTACATGAAGTTCGATTATCACGCAGAAAAGGATGGTTATCAGTATTGCACGCAGAAAAGACGTTAGCATTCCCCCAATTAACTTTCCAATAACTAAAGAAACCCTTGAAACCGGTGCGATGAGTAATTCCTTTATGACACCAAATTCCTTATCCACGATGATTGATATTCCGGACAAAGTGGATGCGAACAAAACGGTCATTGCAACTATTCCCGGTGCTAAAAACTCTGCATATCCGAGACTGCCGTATCTTACATCGAATGCAGAGCCAAGTCCAAATCCGAATGCACAAAACCAGATAAGTGGAACCGCTATTGAACTTACTATCCTTGATTTCGCACGCAAAAACCGTATAACTTCACGATAACTGATGGCACGTATTGCCCTCAAGTCGCTCACACTAACTTCCATTAAATAAATCCCCTCCTCATGAGTGGATGACGTCTGTGTTCAGAAGCCTCGTCCCTTATCTCCTTTCCTGTATAATATATGAAAACATCGTCGAGAGTCGGTTTCTTCACATTAAACAACTCAACGTCGTTTTGCATATCGCGGACAACATCGTAAATTTCGGAAATGCCCGCGTTCGTTGTGTGTATCTGAATTGAATTTCCCTGAATTTCGCTTTCCATCCCCAAAACACTCAAAATCTGCATCATATCTCCAGGATTTTTTACCTTAACGGTAATAAGATTACTGTTCAGAACGGATTTCAGCTCTTCCGAAGACCCAATGGCAACTATTTTCCCATCGTCTATTATTGCAATCCTATCGCACAATTTGTCTGCTTCTTCCATGTAATGCGTAGTTAAAAATATAGTGACGTCTTCTTCTCTGCTCAGCGATTCGATGTAACTCCAAATCTTCAGCCTCGTCTGGATATCAAGACCCAGCGTTGGCTCATCAAGAAACAATACCTCTGGATGATGGACCAATCCCCTTGCAATTTCTAATCTCCTTCGCATCCCGCTGGAATATTGCTTTATGGGGGTATCTTTCCACTCCTTCAAATTGAAGAGTATCAAAAGTTCCTGTATGCGAGCCTCACTGGAATTGTATATCCCGGCATGGAGACGAAGATACTCCCAGCCAGTAAGCCACTCATCGCTGGTATGGTCTTGAAATACGACACTTATGCTCTTTCTGACCTTATTTGGTTCCTTGACAACGTCATATCCGCAAATTTCCGCCCTGCCACTGCTCGGTTTCAGAAGTGTTGTGAGCATCATAATCGTGGTGCTCTTCCCCGCACCATTAGGACCTAGCAGCCCGAAAATCTCACCTCTTCCTATACTGAGGCTTACGTTATCCACTGCCCTGAGTTCTCCATACTCCTTTGTCAGATTTATGGTTTGAATTACGTGCTCGTTCATATCCATTATATTTTTTTTCATGGCTGTTTGGCTCTCTTTCTTTATAACCACAGGAGTTAATCTCGTGAAATCTCGTACCTCAACTAACCGCCTCCAATCAAGTGTTCCTCTCTCGTTTTTTGTCTGATGCGCTGTGCTAACCCCGCCAGTTCTTCCTTTGATAATGGAGTTGGTGAAACTGCTTCTTTATTTTCATAGATTCTTGTTGCTAAATCCCTAAACATATCTGCAATTTTCGAGTTTGAATTAAGTCCTATCGTTGTTTTAGCATATAACTCGCCTTCCATTATCGTTTGGTCATTAGGGATAGCTCCTATGACCTTTGAACCCACGCTCTGTGCAAATTCCTCCACAAGGGCAAGATCATCAATGGCACCCCTCACATTATAGACAATGCCGCCAAGTGGTGAGCCCTCTCTATTAGCATGGCGATAAATGCCCTTGCAGATATTGTTAGCAGCGTATATGGCCAAATAGTCTGCGGAAGTAACAATAAAGACATCATCTGCCAGTCCTCTTCTTAAAGGCAGTCCAAAACCTCCACACACGATGTCCCCCAGAACATCATATATGATCACGTCGAGGTCGAATCCGTCATAGAGTCCCAATCTCTTCAACAAATCAACAACGACGATGACGCCACGCCCTGCACAACCAACTGCGGGTTCTGGACCCCCTGCTTCCACGCACAGAATTCCTTTATAGCCCTTATACACGATTTCATCCATGTCCACTTGCTTACCGCCCACAAGTTCGGTTAATCCGAGTTTTGCCACCCCTTTCTCTCTTAACACGTCCAATACCGTGGGAATATCAACGTCTCCACGCAGATTTCGCGTGCAATCTGCCTTTGGATCGCATCCGATCACCATCGTATTAAGTCCACGTTCGGCATAAACAGCCGCGAGATTCGATGCTACCGTTGATTTCCCTATGCCTCCTTTACCATAGAAAGCTATTTGCCTTATTTCTTTTTCCATTTTTTCTTACCTCCGCATAATTATTTTTAGGTTTTTAAAGCTCCAGATGTTCCTCCTCTTATTTCCGTCCTCCATTTCGCTAACTCACTCTTTGACAATGGTTCTGGAATTGTGCATTCATTGTCACGAAAAATCATGGTTGCAAGTTCCCTAAGCTGGTCTGCAATTTCCGAATCAGGCTTATATTCGATAACGGTCTTTGCATATATCTCACTTTCCGAGATGAGCGGGTCATTGGGAAGTGCCCCTACCACTTTCGTGCCCACGATGCTCGCAAGCTCCTCTACAAGTGCAACATCATCGAGCGTGCCTCTCATGTTGTAGATGAAACCGCCTAAAAGAGCTCCTCCTCTTTTCGCATGCCTCTTCATACCCATGCAAATGTTATTTGCGGCATAAATCGAAAGATAATCAGCAGATGTGACGATATATACCTTATGAGCTAAACCCTTTCTTAAGGGCATGCCCAAACCACCGCAAACAATATCCCCCAGAACATCATATATAATCACATCTAAATCAAATCCATCATATACACCCATTCTTTTCAAGAGATCAACCGTGACAATGACGCCTCTTCCTGCACATCCAACCGCAGGTTCCGGACCGCCTGCCTCCACACAAAAAACTCCTTTATGCCCTTTATACACTATTTCATCCATATCCACATGCGTACCAGCTTCAAGTTCATATAACATCTCGACAAAACCATCTTCTTCAATGGAGTAATGTATGTCTATTTGTTTATCACTCATAAGTTCGCTTAATTCTATTTTTGCTGCACCCTTCTCCCTTAACACTTCCGAAACAGTGGGGAAATCCACATCTCCTCTCAGGTTTCTTGTGCAATCCGACTTTGGATCGCATCCAATCAACATAGTATTAAGACCTCGTTCGGCATATGCCGCAGCAATGTTAGAAGCTACTGTTGACTTCCCTATGCCACCCTTCCCATAAAATGCTATCTGTCGTATTCGATGTTCCATGTTTCGTGTCCGATTTTTACAACTCAATGTAATTATTTATTACCGAATTTATAATTCTCTCGGTGAGATGTATTGTTCCTTTGAATCCTGCATAAGGTGCGTCAGAGACCGATACTTCATCCAATACAGGGTAAAAAATCCTGAACAGTGGAACTCCGAGTTCCCACGCCAATTTCTTCTCCATCGAAGACGCGAAAATCATCTCCACTCCTTCTGTTTTTATTACTTCGTTCATTTCAAATCTATCTGGCTCTATGAGCAGTGTTTCAGAATCACTATTTTTATCATCGGAAATAAGGTTTCTCGAGGTGACCGCCAGAACCTTTACATTGAGACAGAGTTCATCGCTAAGGAACTTAGCAAGCTCAAACGCACGAGCACTATCTCCAACCACTGCAACTGACATATCGTAGATGCCCTGCAAGAAAAGGAATATACGCTCTATACGCTCTTTAATACGGTCTTTCTCTGCGGCAATAAATTCCTGATTAACCTCCTTGTTCAAACCCCTGGTTACACTTTCCAGGAAGTCTATGCTGTTATTCAATCCGAAGGGGTAAGAAGTTATAACGTAAGGCATATCAAATTTTTCCTGCATTATTTTTGCACTTTCGAGTCCATCTCCTCCAAGCACGATATTTAGTGATGCTTTTGGTGCATTTTTTATCTCCTCGAAACTGGAATTGGTTAAAATAGCGTTAATGGTTATACCCTGGCCGTTTAACATCCTCTCGATCTCCGAAAGATCGGCAGATGACCTGATGTCATCCTGTTTAAAGCCAATCAGGTTTACTTTGTCATTTTCTTTTTCGCCGGGAATCATATATCGGGTAAGTTCTGCCAGCGTCTCCTCATAGCCAACCCACGCTGGACCTTCGTAGCCACCGGTGCTTAAAGAAAAGATTTCAGCAGGGACTTCCTCTTTCATTGCGTGAATAACTCCTTCTACATCGTCACCCATGATTGCAGGTGCACTGCAATTAAGATTAGCAATTAACGACGGCTTGAAATTTTTATATGATAGTCTTATCGAAGCAGCCAGTCTTCCTTCTGCACCATATACCATATCCTGAGCTCGGAAGCCACTGCTTACTATTCTAATATCGTTTTGATTTGAGCCAAGTGCTCTGAGGAGTAATACGCCGCAATGGCAGCCAGGTCGAGCATGAACGATAGTTATAGAATCTTTAACACCACTAAGTGCTCTTACCGCACCCACCAGTTTACAGTCCTGTGTAGGGTCATAAACCAAACCTTCTCTTCCCTTTGTTTCTTTTCTTTTTATTTCACTCATATTTACCACCTAACTCCTCTTTTACACCTATATGGTGTACATACTGTCGTACCTATCTTTATCACCCACTGCACCCTGTCTAAGCGTGCCAAACATGTCCGCCAATGCTGCCCATTCTGGAATCAGATTGGTTCTATATGGATCATATTCCAGCATGCTCAGAAGCGGGTTCCTCTTTCGAGGTTTTTTAAGTGCCTCTTTTAATTGCATGGCGAGTTCGATAGGAGCTTCAAAGCCGATTCGTTGATGACGGAGCATGAAATTCATGGGATTAAATGTCCTTATGCCTTCCTTATTATATTTATGAGCAGTTGCACCCATGGAAATAACCAGATCAGTTCCAGTTTCTTTGATAGCTTTTAGCTCCTCTTCGATGGTTGGATTTACAACAACTTCCGGGTCTGAGCCATACTTTCTTGCCAACTCGACATTTATATCCAGCATTTCATTTATCGCCTCTGAGGTCAGACGGCTCTCTAAAGCCTGTGTCTTATAGATAATAACACTTGCTTTTATTCCCACATCTCGTAACAATGTCATTCCGATACCGTGAATGCCGCCCATAATAGCAACTTCTTTATCCTCGAGACCTTTCTTAACTTTAGAAAGCCGTTCAGTTGCATCCTTTTTCCTTCTTTCTATTACTTCCTCTGCCTCCGCTTCCTTGCCAAATCGTTGTGCGATTTCCATAAAGACCCTCGCACTTCCTTCGAATCCGTATGGGCTGAATAACTCTGGATTCCTTGTTTCTTTATATCTATTCCATGCCAGGATCTCGTAGTGGTCAACACCAAATCGTTCCTTCATCAATCTTGCCCAAGCCATTGGATAATCGGTTATTGTAAGTTCAGCCTTGGGCAGATCATACAGGTCTTTTACAGTGGTATGGTCAAAACAAATCTTGTTTATCTTAATTCCCATTTCGTTTAGCACAGATACCATCTCAGCTACCTTTAACCCTGCACCATGGATAGGGAATGAGACAATATTAACAGATTCCTCATTTCGTTCTATCTCTTCTCTTTTTATACCATTGCACAGCACCTGATCTGTAATAGCAAAAAGAGCATCTTGATACCCAACTGGCTTTGTTTTACCAACAAAATCGCCTGTCGTATAGACAACATCGCAACCAACATCTCCTTTTGCTTTTATCTCTTCTACCACCGCCTTGAAATCGTCCCCAATTAAATCACTTGGACACGTGGTTATCACCACAATCAGATTTGGGTGATACTTCTCGTAAGTCTCTCTAATTCCCAGGCTTAATTTGTCCTCACCACCATAAACGACGTCTACATCGTTCATATCGGTACAGGGGGTCTCGTAGAACGGGAGATACGGTCTAAAAGGATTTATCTTCCTCTGAAACGCGCATCCAATTGGACCGTGGATCAGGGGCACAGCATCCTCAATAGAGTCGACAACCATCAAAGCCCCTGAAATCTTTCCGGGTATAGCAGTCATCCCATGCAAGGGCAGCGTGCTGTACGCACTAATTAGCGGCCTCAAAAACCCCTCATTCCTCACATCTCCATTTCCAGATTCACTTCCTATTTCCACCGTTTGTTCTCCATACATCATTTTTTTATATCACCTCAGTTGTTTCTTCCTTTTCTCGCAACAAAATATCAATCTCCTCATTTATTTTGTCGAGTTCGTCGTCTGAAAGAGGCTCAGGCATTATTCTATCCTTGTTCAAACAAATAGTGAGAGCCAGGTCTCTGAACATATCGGCGATTTCAGAGTCGGGTGCATACTCGAGCACGGTTTTACGGCGTATTTCAGCTCTTGGTATGAGCTCGCTCATCGGTATCCTACCCATTACCTTCGCACCCAATCTTGCGGCAAAACTCTCGACTATTGATGGTTCGTCCACAACGCTTCTGCCATTATAAATCAGCCCGCCAAGGAAAACCGCACCACGGTCTGCGAAACGTTTTATGCCTTTACAGATGTTATTTGCAGCATAGATTGCCATTGGGTCGCAGGTCGTGACAACATAGACATCATCTGCCAGACCTTTTCGCAGTGGCATTGCAAACCCGCCGCACACCACGTCTCCCAGCACATCGTATATCACAACGTCAGGCTCCAGGTCATTGAAAGCACCGAGGCGTGCAAGCATATCTGTTGCGGTTATTACTCCTCGACCAGCACAACCCACACCTGGTTCCGGTCCACCGGACTCGACACAGTACACGCCACCGAACCCTTCAAAAACGATCTCTTCTAATTTCATTTCGTCTGGCCCCTTCGCACGGAAAACATCGAGCACGGTGGGTATCCTTCTACCGATTAAATTTCGACTCATATCTGACTTCGGGTCGCAGCCCATTACCATAACAGTCTTACCATCCTCTGCCAGAGCCGCAGCTATGTTTGAAACAACCGTGGATTTGCCAATCCCTCCTTTCCCATATATGCAGAATTTTCTCATTTTATTATCCCTCTTCTGTTTTAATAGTTAGACCCCCAAACTTATCACCAAAACCCATAACTGCGTTGAGTATCGTCTCGGTCAAGCAAACCGCACCCCTGAAACCTGCATAAGGCGCATCATCATACACGCACACGTGATCAAACACCGGGTAAGTAAACCTAACGAGTGGTATTCTCAACTCCGAAGTAATATTTCGCTCAAAACTGCTTCCAAAGAGAATTGTTGTGTTAGAATTCCTGACGTTCTGCTCGAAGATGAAGTAATCATCCTCATTGCCGGCGAGCACTTCGATGTCGAAACCCAGTTCGCTATCCAGAAAGCGAGCCATGTGTTCTGCATGAGAATCACCAATGACTGAAACTGGCGTTCCGTAGAGTTCGTGCAAATAAAGATATATTCTTTTGAAAGGTTCTAAATCAGGCTTTTTTTCGTTCACACCTGCGTGCAAATGCTCACAGATTGCATTGATAAAATCCGCGGTGCCTTCAAGCCCATATGGATAATCCACTTCGAGGTATGGCACTCCAAACTCCTTTTTCATGTGCTCCGCAAGCTCGGTTCCCTGTCCCATTACCACATTTAGCTCTGCCGCAGGAGCATTAACGAACTCATCCAAACTGCACTTTGATATAACACAGTTCACTTTTATTCCTGCGTTGTTCAGCAATCTTGTTAACTCCTTTACGTCGGCATCAACCTTAAATTCATCAGGACAAAAGCCTATCAGATTAACAGAATTTTTTATCACGGTGCGTTCTTTCATCAATTGTGCTAAGCGAACCAACGCCTCCTCATATCCCTTTCTCATGGTGCCCTTAAATCCCGCGGCATCCACACAGACAACTTCCTTATTCAATGTAACTGAATCTATCACACCCTCAACGTCATCTCCGATTATTGCAGGAGCATCGCCCGTGATAACCACAAACAGCGGAGTGTTATACAGCCGATTCGCACGCACCAGTGCCTCTCGCAGTGCCTCTTCTCCACCAAAGACGATCTCACGTTCGTGCATCACGGTGCATGCCTGCCTGATATCAGGCTGATTCGAGGTGCTTTTGAACATCGCAGCACCCCAATTACACCCGACCGGAACGTGGGTAAGCACTACTGCATCCTGTATTCCTGAACATGCGCGAAATGCGCCAAAGAATTTACCGCCGTCCATTTTATCCTTCGCCCGTTTCCCTTAATTCTTTTTTACTCTTCATACCCCACATTGTAAACCACATTTCCCGGGACGCCATGCACATCGGATCTGCAAGAAGCGGGTAATAGGTGGTGTCGTAATCAAACCGGGACATAATGGGTTTTCGCTTCGTCTGTCCCCGGTGCAGCACGCTTGCAAGGTATTCACCAAATTCAACGATTCCACTAAAGCCAGTTCTGAAGAGAAGATACCTGGTGGTTGAGATATCGATCATGCCAATTTCACCTCCTTTCTCGTACAACGGCGGCGTGATGCGGTCGCTCAGCACATGGTCAACTTTCTTTGCGATCTCTGACATCTCATCGAGAGTAGGGTTCATTACAACCTCAAATCCCAGGTCCCAGTTCAAAAACGCCTCTTCCATGTTTTTCATCATGATTTCTATCGTCACGTCAGATATGTTAAGACCTTTTAGCAGTTGTGTATCAACGCAGAGGTATTTTATAGGAAGTTTAAGGTCTTGAGCATACATGCTTACGAGATAAGGTGTGAAGAAGAATCCCTGTGTCGAAACTGCGAAATCATCCCTGGCAAACATCCGCTGGTATCGCCCAAGTTCTCCCAGAGCTTGCTTCTTCTCCTTTTTGACAGCAGCATCTGCCTCGCCATCTAAACCCAGTTTCGATGCCACATCGTGGTAGAATTTCTCAACGCCATCGAAACCAAAGTAAAAGAACCATTTTCGAAGATAATCGTTCTCAAATTTCTCCTTCATCCGTTCTGCCCAGCGTATATTGCGTGTTACGATGTTGAGCTCGGCAGCCGGCGCACGCTTTATCTCCGCAACGGTACAGGTGGGAAGCGTCAGATTCACACTGACGCCCATCTCACCAAAGATGTGTTTGATCTCTTTAAGCTCGCTTTCAAATCCGTATGTGAATCTGCCAAAGGATTCGATGTTTACAAGATTTTCGACTATATCCTGCTCTTCCATCAACTGATCCACAAGCGAGAACATCACCTCTTCGTGCCCGCAGCCACGTAGGTCGTATGCCGGGGATCTCGTAGGGTCCTTCCATGACTCTGCAAAATCTCTCATCATCAGATCGAGCGACTCCCTGCTCCTGTGAGCAAAACCCTCAGATGGAACATATAAGACATCACATGGAACTTCGACTTCTGTGATTACTCCCTGTACGTCATCGCCGACCAGACCTGAGACACACGTTGGAAGGACCGCAATCAATGAGGGATGGAATCTGTGATAAACCTCGTATATCTTCTTTCGCAGCTTTTCCTCTCCACCATATATCACGTCATTCTCATCCAGATCTGTGTAGGGTAGATTATAGATAGGTGCATACATCTTGCGTGGCGTCAATCGCTGGTGAAAAGCGCAGCCATTTGGTCCGTGTATGAGCGGGATTGCACCATCAATCTCTGATACTGCATAGACCGAGCCAGAGAGCTTGCAGTTGAGTCCATAGCGGTGAAACTGCCATGTTGTTCCTTGATAGATGCCGTTGAAGACGCGATCACGGAATACGTTCTGAAGCACACCGTTACTTGCAGTTTCACGTGGTTCTAATGCTTTACCATATCCTGCTGTCTTAACATCTACCTCAACATCTATTTCCATTTTATCTTTATCCCTCCTCCTTCTTTTGCCGAACTGTCGAATATATCTCCTCTATCTTTACCAGAACCGCAGATTTTACCTTCAGGTCTGCGTGCCCACGCCATCTATTTTTCATGTCTTCCACCATTTTCTCCGCACGTTCAAACATCTCACCATTTGTGAACACCTTTGCATGCCCTTTGAGCTGATACCCACGCGGCATTCCTTTTCCTAACACTTCGACTGCAATTCCAACCTGCGGGTTCGCGAGCAGGTTTTTTTTTGTCTTGTCGAAGAGAACATCTACAATCAGTAACTCGCTGTCACTTATTGCACGTATACCACCCACTGGAACCACATTTGGTTTACCATCCTTAGACGAGGTTGCCAGATGAACCAGGTTCTCGTTTATTATAGCCTGCATTTCCTCACTCATCACCATTTCCATTTTTTCATCTCCTTTTTATAACCACAGATTACACAGATTTTTTTCATTTTCATTCCTTCCTCCACGATATCATAGCAGTCCTCAGTTTATGCCTCAACCAGAGCGAACCATTCTCTTTTACCAGATTCCCGGATAGGTACAATCGAAGTCTTTCTTCATCAGCTCCGGATACGTTCATCCAGGTCTTATAATGCTGAACCGCAGCTTCTAACTCAGGAAATTGCATGTTATGGTTGGCGTCAATTATCTCAACGTTTGCATAAATGCCGAGCTGGTAAAGGATGTTGTAGAGATAAATGTAGTCAGGGCGTAGTCCCGGCTTTTCTCGATTAAACAAAGACCAGAGCGAGCTACCTTCTTTTTCGTTTCGGCGTCCTGCAACGATAAAGATGTAAACGCTGCGCTTAACAGCTTCGTTTATCTTTACAAGTGCGTTTTTGATGTCCTTCATAACAAGTGAATGTGAAGCAATAACAACGTCATGTCCTTTGGCTTCTATGTCGTTTCCTATTTCTACGTCTTCCCACTTCTTGGGTATGTAAGTTATGTTTTCCAGATTCTCCTTCGCTACATTCTCCTTCAAGCGAGCAAGCATGCCATTGGATGGTTCTACAACAGTCACGCCCTTCACATTCTTTGCAAGTGGTATCGCGGTAGTACCAGGACCTGCACCGATGTCAAGAACCCTGTAATCTGGTTCTATTTTTAGTCTTGACATAATCATTCCTGCACGGTCGCTCTGCTGCACCAGCTCCTCAAACCAGTCAACACGCTCATCCCAGAACTCAGGCATTCCTGCTCGTTGTCCCCAACGCGAGCCCTCTATCGCATTATTCCACATTTCCGTCCAATCAAAATCTTCTATTGTTTTCATTTTCATCCCCATTTGGTTCCATAGAACGTATAGGCACGATATATGGTCTTCCTGACTCGTTCTTCACGACAGCCACAACGCCATAAACCTGTTTTAGGTTCTCAGGGTTTAATACCGAAGAAGGATTGCCAGCAGCAAAAATACTTCCCCCGTTCAGCATGACCATTTTGTCTGAGTACCTGGAACCGAGGTTTAGGTCATGGATGGCCATAATCGCGGAAATCTCCTTCGCTCTCACCAGATTTTTTATTGCACCCATCACGTCAAGCTGATGCCGTATGTCGAGATTTGAGGTAGGTTCGTCAAGCAAAAGAACGTCAGGCTCCTGCGCAAGTGCCCTCGCTATAAATACTTTCTGTTGTTGTCCACCACTGATCTCGTTAATGTCGTGCATGGCGAGGTCTTCGATATTCAGTATCTGCAACACATCTAAAACCTTCTCTTCGTCTTTTTCGCTACTTCGCCAGCCAATGTGCGGGCGTCTACCCATGAGAACGGTATCAAAGACCGTAGCAGGAAAGGCATGACCAGCGGTTTGAGGAATATACCCCAATTTTTTCGCCAGTTCCATTCTGCGCATCTCTTTTATCTCTCTTTCATCCAGCAGTATGCTTCCTTTCTGCGGTGCTAAAATCCTGTTTATACATCGAATCAGCGTGGATTTTCCTGCTCCATTTGGACCCACGATACCGAGCATCTCCGATTGAGCAAGCTCCAGACATACACCCTTAAGTATGGGCACACTTGTGTAGCCAAATTCCACTTCTTTTATTTTTAGTTTCATTTCTTTTCACCTCCTTCTTATTTTTCCTTACCAATACTCCCTCTTTCTTCTCATTATCAGGTAAAGGAACAAAGGACCGCCCACGCAAGATGTTATGATTCCCACAGGAAGGATCACGGGCGCTATGATTCTTCTCGCAATGGTATCAGCACCGAGCAAAAAAGCAGCTCCGAAAAGACCAGATGCTGGAATTACAAATCTGTTATCCCCACCGATACATATACGAGTTATATGCGGAGCAACCAGCCCAATGAATCCAATCAGTCCGGTGAAGCACACAATGACTGCTGTAAGGAGGGATGCGATTATCATTACAACTATTCTATCACGCTCGACATTAACGCCAAGACCTTTTGCAGTTTCGTCTCCTGCACCCATTACATTGAGGTCCCATGATTTCCATATAAGCAGTGGAATGCAAACTCCAATCGTGAGAGATACCGCGGATAAATCGCTCCATGTAACTCTTCCAAGGTCCCCCATCATCCAGACTACCAGGTCCTTTAGCGCCTCAGCCTCAGAAAAGTAGTGAAGCAATGATGTGACCGCAGCAAAGATATACCCCATTGCAATACCTGCAAGTATCATCATTTCGGGCGTAGCCTTTTTAAATCGTGCCAATGCAAAGATAACACCTGCTGGTATCAGAGAGAAGAGGAATGCATTTCCTATCAAAAGAAACTTTCCACCAAAGAAGCCAACGCCAATGATAAAAGCAAGACCAGCACCTAATTGAGCACCGGCAGCAATTCCGATAGTAGTGGGACTTGCAAGAGGATTTCTCAAAATACCCTGCATCGCTGTTCCTGCAATTGCGAGTCCTATCCCAGCTAAAACGCCCATTACGATGCGAGGTAATCTCAACTTCCATACGATAATCCCTTCTGTTGTGTTACTGACATCTTGAAATAACCCGTGAAAGATTATGGAATACACCTCTGAGACTGTAATTGGATAAGAACCAAGCGTTGTGGATATGCCTGCGATAATAAATATTACGGTGATACAAGAAAGAATAAAGATAATCTTTCTTCCGATAAACTTTTTATATTGCTCTTTTATCTCTGCTCTTTTTGTTCCTATTTCAGTTATCGCCTCGCTGCTTGACGTCATTTTTAGTTCTTACCCCGCTTCAGAATATACCTTATTCACCTTCACTTCTTCGCCTTCGCTTCCACATATTCACGTCTTTTTTCCTACTTATCTGCAAAAGATAATATCTCATTATATGATTTTCGGTTTTTATCGAATTCGTGGATGGGTAACTATAAAAATAGGATAACTTTTTATTCCTATTTCTCTTCTCGATATTATTTTACTATTTTTAACACCTTCTTTTACCATGTTCTCCTGCAAACATTCCAGCATGCTCTTAGATGGGTCTATCACTGTTATACTCTTCACCCGCTTTGCTCTCTTGTCCCAGAAACTACCCGCAGGGGCTTATCGAGTTCGAGAGTTCTCTTCCATAGCGAACTCGATCTCATCGTCTTCCACAACTCATTTTATTTCCGCCCTTTTTGTTCCTGTTCCAGTTATCAGCTCGCTGCTCGATGTCATTTTATTCACCTCAAATTGGTTCTTCTGGATACACGAACACACCTTTCTTATCCAGATCAATGTCCAGTCCCTGGAATTCGGTCAGATATTCTTGATGGATTGCCTTTGGGTCTAAATTTTCGAAGAGGGTAGAATTGAACCACTTTGCCTGGTATGCTATTTGGACGAAGGCTCTGCAACTATTAGAGACGGTACCGCAGATCTCAGAGGATATTATGTAAACACTTCCATTTTTTACTATAATATCCGGGTTTTGCGCTGCTACCTTTTCAGGATCCACAAAACCACCTGCACCGGGAAAGATGTCAATGCCACCTGTAAAATCAATGTACGAATGCGTACCAGCTACTGACTTGTACTTAGTGCTGGACTCATAGTATACCTTTGGTTTATATCCGTCTGGAGGAATATTTTCTACCCTCTCTTCAATCGAATTCAGAATATTCTCATAGAAATCAATGAGTTCTTCGGCTTCAGTCCTTTTATCAAGGATGTATCCAAGCTTTTCCGCTTCCACTAAGTAAATGTCTGGTTGATTAAAGTTTAAACGAAAAATCGTGATGCCCACTGCTTCGCATGCATCCTGAACTGGATCAAATCTAACACCAAAGCCGGCATGTAGAATGACAGCATCTGGATGCAGCTCTAATATTGCTTCAATATCTGGCGTGAAGCATCCAACATTTGGGACCTCACTGAGCTCCGGGTAGAACACTTGATCTGTGTAACCCATACCAACTATCGTTTCTTCTATCGGCACCTTAAGAGAGCGCATTGTTTCAACAGGGTGCAAGAAAAGGGGGATGATTCTCTCTATTGGTCTATAGATTGTTACACTTCTCCCTTGGGTATCCTCAATCGTCTTCGACTTTCCACCCCAATATGCATACACCCACGAAGCATCTCCAACGTCATCTAAAGTATAAGTTTCCTCATCAAGCATATATGGAAGAATTGCATTCACAAGCTCTTCCTCTGTTAGTTCGTCATTTCCATCAGCATCACATGGTATTTTCTTTTCATATGCAGTCGCAGGCGTGATTGCCAGCGGCACCGCAGATGCAAGAAGCACCATTACCAATGCAATAGATAATATTTCTTTCTTTCTCATTCCACATCACCCCCTATTTTTGCTCTGCAATAATCCTTCAAACATTTCATGTTTTCACATTGCTCTTTTTTCTCGCTGCTTGTTCCTGTACTTTCTACTGTTATCACATTCTTACCTCCCCTCTGGATACTTCTCCGGATGATACACGAAGACACCATGCTCGCTCACATTAAAGTTCAGATGGTGGAACCTATCTAGATATTCCTGATGAATCGCAGCAGGATCTAAATCCTCGAAGAGCTTTGGATGGAACCATTTTGCATAGTATGCATTGCCTATAAGGTGTCCTGGTCCGATCTGAAGATGTCCACAATCGATGATGTAAACGCTCCCGTTCTTCACTGCATTGACCTCAGCCAAAACATCACGGTTCATGATTTCTTCTCTTATCGCCTTCACTTCTGACGGGTCATCCAAACCATAGCCCATGTTAGTTTCTCCATACATAGACTCTGTTTTGACGATTATATTGGGATTCTGGTCTGCCACCCATTCAGGACTTACCTTAGCCGACCATTTTGTTGGACCCGGCAACGAAGCAGCTATGTTCCTTCCTCCAGCTATCTCACATTCACGCACTTGGCGAAAAGCCCCCATGGACTCTTACCAGTTTCAATATATACCAGCGGCTTCTCATCCTCCGAAAGCCCTACCGTTTTGTCTTTGATGGTATTTATCTCCTCTTCGTAAAAATCAATGAGTTCTTCAGCTTCGTCCTCTCTATCAAGGATATATCCAAGCTTTCTCACCGTTTCTGCGAAGACCTCTGGCTCACCCACGTTTAGACAAATAATTGTAACGCCCGGGAGTTTCTCCTCGAAATATCTCTTGCTTGATTCTTGGAAATCTGTCCATATCTATCCATGGGTAGATAGCGTCAGGATTAACGCTAAGTACCGCCTCGTAGTCCATTCCCCATTGGAATGGATATCCAACCGGTGGCAATTTGCTAATCTCTGGAAAAAAGACAGTCAGCGTCGCGGTGTATCTGTCGATACCAATGAGCTTATCTCTTGCACCGAGTGCCCTCACTATTTCAGCGTTATCAACCCATCCTGTGACTATGCGTTTTATTGGCTTATAGATTGTCACATCTTCTCCAAGCATGTCTGTAATCGTCTTCGGCTTTCCACCCCAGTATGCATATACCCACGAGGCATCTCCTACGTCATCCAATGTGAAATCTCCTTCGTCAAGCATGTATGGAAGAATTGCATTCACAAGCTCTTCCTTCGTTAGTTCGTCATTTTCATCGGCATCACATGATATTCCTGCTTCTTGTGCACCCGCAGGCGTAACTGCCATCGGCACCACATATGCAAGAAGCGCTATTATCAATATACAAGACACTATTTTCTTCATTCTACGTCACCTCCTATTTATAACCCCTCTTCTTCTTTCACCTTCGTCCCATATCGCATCATGCAAGGGGTGCCATATACCCCTCTCTCTCTCATCTTAGCCATTTCTTTCTTACCCCCTATCCCACCTATCTTTCCCTCCTTCATCTTAACTCTATGTGAATTATTAACAAGTTTCTGTTAAAATTAATAAAAAGATTTTCGGTTTTTGCATTATAAATGAAAATTCATATTATACATTGCTATTTTTCTATATCTTTTCTTAAACCTTTTCCCAGAACCAACCCAGAGGGTGTAGAAAGAAAAAAGATGCGCAGATGGCTACGTAGCATCGTGTTTAGGGTAACAGAATCTGTTACTTCGGATTAAAAGATAGGGAAATACTAGGAACAAAACTTAAGTTTGTTTATCTTTCCAAGAAGAGGTTCTTCGATTTCAATCCTGTTTCAATCTCAAACCTCGAAGTTAAGGTTTTTTATATGATTAGCATCTAATTATTATATGGTGATAGTTTATGGCTCAAACGGTGATAGATATAGGCATAGAAGATAAGTTATTGGAATTGGTAGAAAAAATAGCAAAAATACAGCATAGAAGTAAATCAGAGGTCATAAGAGATAGTATTTACAGATATGCTAAATCTTTTCTTACAATGGAAGAGCTCAAAAAAATAGCAATTGAAAAGTACTCAAATGGAGATATGAACTTTGATGAGTTAGCAAGGATAATCGGGTACGAAGAAGCGCTAACATTTCAAGTTGGTTCAAAGACGATTAAGGAGAGCATAGAACTTGCGGACAAATTGTTCAAAGATTAAGATTGTTGCAGACACTTCTTCGTTGATTTCGTTGCAAACCGGTGATCTTTTAGCACTATCAGTAGAACTATTCGATATATCAATTCCAGAAATTGTTGTAACCGAGCTAAAAGGGGTAGCTGGTTTTAATGATACACATGGAAAAAGTGCAAGAAATGTGCTGAAGTTGATAAAAGAAAATAGAATTAGCGTCAAAGAACTTATTGTTATTTCAGAAACAGAATCAAGGGTAGATGTGGGAGAGATGGATTGTTTGACTCTATGTAAACAGGAGCAGATACCTATGCTTGTAACTGATGACTGGAAGGCATTACCAAAACTAATCGAAAAATCTGCATCCATAAATGTTGTGGTCTCCGCATTTGTTATTCGCTCTCTACTAAACAACCACATGCTAACCCGAGATGGTGCAAAAGCAGTATTGGACAAGATTGCACACGATAGGGATTGGCTTGAATCGAAGATTTATGAAGAATCGAAGAAATGGTTAACAAAATGAGATCAACCGATCTTGTCGCTCCCATTTTTCTTTCAACACCAAAGGTTTATAAACAAAATAGCAACATTTGACCCCGATTTCAAAAGGGTTGATTTCTTGGAGGTTATTACGCCGGAATAATACATTTCCTTCCGTTTATTTATACCTTTTTAAGTACCAACAAGATAACTATTTCACATGGAAAAAATACCTTCATGGATTGAAAGATTGCTTCTGCCAAAAGCAAGGATTCCTGTGATGGAGAAGATGGCAGAGTTCGAAGTCCGGCTTGCCAAACTTGAAAAGAAGTTAAGCGTGCATGCAAAGATTTAATGATTATCACATTTTTTCTGTATTCCTTGATTCTAACGCGTCCGCAACCACATCAATCGTGTTTGAGGGACCAAAACCTGATCTAGGAAATAGGAAAACAGCATCTGGACGTAGCCCCAATATTGCTTTGCTCCGCAGTAATCCTTCAAACCTTTCATATTTTCCGTATTCCTCTTTTATTTCCGCCCTTTTTGTTCCTGTTTCAGTTATCAGCTCGCTGCTCGATGCCATTTTATTCACCTCAAATTGTTTCTTCTGGATACACAAACACACCTTGCTTATCCAGATCAATGTCCAGTCCCTGGAATCTCGTCAGATATTCTTGATGGAGCGCTTTTGGATCTAAATCGCCGAAGAGAGTGGAATTGAAGCATTTTGCCAAGTATGCTGGTCCTACAGAGTGATGTGTACTGGAAAAGAGTCTTTGGCCGAGCAGATAAACTTTGTCGCTATTCACCGCTGATATATTTTCCCATCCTGGGTGGTTCATGATTATATCTCTCACATCCTCCATCTCTGCTTCTGTTGGCTTATCCGTCCTATAGTCTATTACAGATGTGCCCGCTATTATGATGTCCGGATTCTGCTCTATCACCCACTCAGAATTTACATCAGGAGAGCCTGAAGTATCTGTCCCGATATCAGCAGCGATGTTAATGCCACCAGCACTCACGATCGCTTCATGAATGACATTCAAGCGATTAACGGTGGAGTACCTCGTCGGAAAAAAACTGGGAAGCGTGTAGAACACCCTCGGTTTATCATCAGAAAGCGTCTCCACCTTCTCTTTAATCTGATCCAGGCATTCCTCTTGGAAATCAAATAGGTCTCCTGCTTCCTCTTCTCTATCAAGGATATATCCAAGCTTTCTCACATAATCGTTATAGACATCTGGCTTGCAACCCATGTATGAACAGCTCATACGGACCACTGTGACACTAGGGGCAATAGACTCAATCTTATCAGCGACTTCATCACTACGCTCTTCTCCATACACAAAAACGACTTCTGGTTGGAGCCCTACTATCTTCTCATAATCATAGATACCACCATAACCACCTCCAACGCTAGGCAAATCCGCGAGTTCTTGAAAAAATATCTTCTTTTTTGCAAGGTCCCCAATCACGCCGACGATTTTATCTGTTGCCTTAAGTGACCGTATTACCTCAGTAACATAGCTGCTAAGTGGAATAATGCGTTCCAGTGGTCTATAGAACGTCACCGTTCTATCAGCCTGATCTACAATCGTCTTCAGCTCCCCATCCCAGTATGCATATACCCACGAAGCATCTCCCACATCATCTAAAGAGTATTCTCCCTCATCAAGCATATACGGAAGAATTGCATTCACAAGCTCATCCTTCGTTAGTTCATTGTCTCCATCATCACAGGGTATTTTCTTTTCGTATGCAACCGCAGGCATAACCACCAGCGGCATCGCAGATGCAAGAAGCACCATTACCAATACCAATCCTAACATCCTTTTCATCCCACATCACCTCCTTTTTATAACCCCTCTTCTTCTTTCACCTTCGTCCCATATCGCATTACGCAAGAGGCGCCATACACCCATCTCTACCCTCTTAGCCATTCCTTTCTTACCGCCTATTTTTCCCACCTTCATCTTAACTCTATGTGAATTATTAACAAACTTTTATCATAATTAATAAAAAGATTTTCGGTTTTTGCATTATAAAGGAAAATTTATGTTATATGGTGCTATTTTACTCTATCTTTTCTTAAATATGTTCCCAGAACCAACATCCAGAACCGTATACGCTGGATTCAACATGATTTTCGCTATTTATCTTTCAGCACGTTCTCTATTCTGCATCATGGACTCATTAAACCGCTTTGCTCTCTTGTCCCAGAAACTACCCGCAGGGGCTTATCGAGTTCGAGAGTTCTCCGCCATAGAGAACTCGATCTCATCGTCTTCCACAACTCATTTTATTTCCGCCCTTTTTGTTCCTGTTTCAGTTATCAGCTCGCTGCTCGATGTCATTTTATTCACCTCAAATCGGTTCTTCAGGATACACAAACACACCTTTCTTATCCAGATCAATATCCATCCCTTGGAATTCCGTCAGATATTCTTGATGGAGCACCTTTGGGTCTAAGTCCTCAAACAGTTCTGGATGCTTTTTATGATTGAACCATTTTGCCTGATATGCACGTTGAAGGAAGTGCCTGCATCCGCTACCTGGCATGAAAGCCAGCGTACGAGTGGTCATTATGTAAACTCGCCCCTCTATTACTGCGGTCACATTCTGCAATTCAGCTCTGTTCATAATCTCGTCTCTCACTTCCTCTAACGATGCGGTATCATCCGCGTCCAGCTCATAACCACCAGCCAGTGCAAAACGTCCACCTGCACCACGCGCACCCCAGATCGCTTTGACTATAATATCTGGGTTTAGCTTTGCCACTACTTCTTTATCTATCATACCTTCCATATCTGGAAAGATGTCCATGCCGCCTGTCTCTTCAACGTATGAATATGTACCTCTAACAGTGTAGGGGTCCGCGGACTCGAAGTACACCGTTGGTTTATCTTCTGGTGGAATTCCCGCTACGGTATCTTCAATTGGATTAACTATTCCATTATAGAAATTGATAAGTGCTTCAGCTTCTTCCTCTTTTCCCAAAATATGTCCTATCTTTTCCACTTCCTCTAAGTAAATATCTGCCTGATTGGTATTGAAACGGAGCACCGTAACGCCCGCCGATACTAACACATCCTGGACTGGATCAAGTGCAACGGCCCTTCCCGTAGAACTGGAATGTAAAATAACAGCATCTGGATGCCGATTTAATATCGCTTCAACATCAGGATCCCACATAGTTCCAATAACGGGTATCTCATCAAACTCTGATAAGAACACCGACTCCGAAACACTTCCGACAGCAACTATTATATTTTTTGCCTTAAGTGATCTTAACGTTTCAACATTCCCCGTGTAAGGGCAAACAATTCTTTCTATTGGCCGATAGATTGTTACACTTCTCCCTCCGGTATCGATTACCGTCTTTGGCTTCGCACCCCAGTATGCATATACGTACGCCGCATCACTCACATCATCTAAAGTATAAGCTCCTCCTTCATCAAGCATATACGGAAGAATTGCATCCACGAGCTCATTCTTTGTTAGTTCGTTATCTCCATCATCACATGGTATTCCCGCTTGCTGTGCACCTGCGGGCGTAACCGCCAACGGCACCGAAAATGCAAGCAGCACCAATACCAACACACAAGATATTATCTTTTTCATTCTTCTTTCACCTTCCCGTTTTACCGCTTCGCCCCTCTCGGAACTGCACCACGTAAGGGGCGTCGTTACCAATTTCATGCTTTTTACTTTCTTTTTCATACCTTTGCTTTTTTTCATCCCTAGAAATAATACATTAAATTTCTAATGTTGACGTTACTTTTAAGTTTTTCTATTTTTTTCTTATTTTTCGTATTGCGCTTTTAGTTCCCCGCTCTTTGTTCCTGTTCCTGATATGGTCTCAGTGCTTGATTTCACGCTTTCAACTCGGTTCCAGATAGATTTAACTACTCATAACGATTCTTCTATCTCACCTTCAAGTTCTAAATATGCTCTTCTCACTTTCTCCATTTCCTCTTCTGTTGCCTTCCAGTATCCTCTCTTTTCGGCTTCAAACAGCTTTTCCAATATTTCTGCGGCTGCGAATTTGTTGTTCTCTTCCAATCTTCTCCTCATTTTCTCGTCGAAAACAAAACGTTCTGCAATAGAAGACCATATCCAGTTAGGAACGGCATTTGTGGTGGCTGCCAAGCCCAACGTATTCTCTACACGGTCTGCAATTTGCTGTGCTCCATGATAGTCATGTTCCAGCATTCCGTCTATCCATTTCGGATTCAGCAACCTTGTCCTTGTCCCTCTTACTATAACGTCTCCAACGTCTTCGGTTTTTATCACCTCTTTTGTGGTATCAGTGACCATCATTGCCGCTTTTTCGCCTTTAACCGTTTCTACCGCCTTTGATAGCCCACCAAAGAACTCGTAGTAATGGTCGAGGTCAACTATTTCATAGTCATGTGAATCTCTGACTTGCGACACCAACTCTATTTTTGCGAGATTTTCTCTGAATAACGAATCTCTTTTCTGTGCATGAATATTTTCCACGTATAAATGGCTCATAGACTGGATATAGACTTCTGCAAGGTCTTTTTCCTCTTTCCAGATGGAGTCCTCGACTAATGGAAGCATTCTTGTGCCATACTCCCCGGCTTTAGGACCGTATATTCTTCCGCATGCAATTTTAGTTCCAGTTTTTTCGTCTATCGCACCTTTTTCAATCTCCGTTTTTAGCATTTCCAGGTTTTCAAGCGAGTGTTTCCTGACAAAATTCAGGTCTATTGGTTCATCGAGACTTGCCGTGAGCGTAAATGCTTGATTCAGCAGTTGAATGAGGTTTGGGAACATGTCACGGAAGAAGCCGCAGATATTGATTAGACAGTCAATTCTTGGTCTTCCAAGTTCCTCTAAAGGTATGACTTCCAATTCAGGATACCATGAACCCTTTTCTTTAATGAGTTTCACACCTAAATAATGAAGAATCTGTCCTATGGACTCCCCACCTGTTTTTGTCGTTTCAAATCCCCATAGCACGATACCAACACTTTCAGGATATTTGCCATCCTTTCCTAAGTATCTCTTTATCGTATTCTCTGCTATTTCAGCTCCTCTTTCTGAGGCTGTCGAAGTTGGTATTCTATTAGGGTCAAATTGATTAATATTTCTCCCGGTAGGAAGAACTTCTGGTGTCCTTACTACATCCCCACCAAGACCTGGTTCGATAAACTCCGTATTCAAGCCACGCAAGCAACTTTCCAGCTCATTAGAATTATCCGCATAATTCGCTGCCACTTCTATTCCAAACGCTAAAGTCTTATTCAAATCCTTTCTGTGCTTACTATCTGCGTTGCTATTCTTGACTGCACTTTTAACCGATTCCTCAACACAACAATCTACAAGGTCTGCACATTTATTGTCTATGTTATCCAACTGCGAAGCATATTTGTCTTTGTTCCTCAATGCTAAGTCGTAATCAATACCCAGTGATTCTGCTAATATTCGGTTTATAGATTTTATGCCCTCTCGGTCATACCTCAGTATAAATTCGGTAAATTTCTTGAGGTCCTCTTTATCATATCGCTGCCCAACTATGTGGAGTCCTTTTGGTATGATGCTTCTTTTCATCTCATAGAGCTCTTCATGAATCTTCTCGATACTGTCACCCTCAAATTTCAATTCCTTTGCCTTCTCCAAGATTTTCTCGTTCACTTTCTCGCTTCTCAACCGGTCTTCCAGCATGGCTTCGTGATATTCATCAATCAAATCCTGTAGCTCTACATAGTCCTCATACAGGTCTGAAGTGGTGTAAGGTGGGGAATTATAGCTTATCATCGTGCCATAAAGTCGCCTCTTTGCTATTGTTGATTCCGACGTGTTCAACACGTGGTAAATGTAAAGATGCGGCATATTACCAATCAAGATGTCCGGGAAACAACAGGAGCTCATTCCCACTTCCTTACCCTTCATAAATTCTGCCAGACCGTGAGTTCCAACGTGAAACACTGCATCTGCGCCCCATACTTCCTGCAACCAGAAATAGAATGCGAGATATTGATGATGAGGCGGTTTTGTTTTGTCGTGTGCGGCTTTAGCTAAGTCAGATTCATCAAGCGGAGGTCTTGCTGGTTGAATTCCAACGAATACGTTGCCGAGTTCAATCCCGGGTATCAGGAGTGTGTTATCAACGGTCATTACATTTCCCGGAGGTTCTCCCCAATCCGCTATAACATCGTTTTGCACCTCCTCAGGTAGTGCGTGAAAAAAATCAAGATAATCCGCCATATCAATAGAATAGCAATTTTTTAGCGTTTTATCCTCCCAGAACCATGTTCCAGAGTTTACAATTGCCCTCTCCTCAAATAAATCGTATAATTCTTTCTCCGGAAGCTCTACCTTATATCCACTCTCTTTTAAACGTTCTAACAAACGTTTCACGGATTGAAAAACGTCAAGATAAGCCGCTTTTCCTATATTCTCCTCGCCTGGTGGATAGTTGTAGATTATAATAGCAAGCTTCTTTTCGTTATTTTGCATCTCCTTCAATTTCAGCCAATTTCTTAGCCTGCCTGCAATGCGTTCAACGCGGTCGTCAATTGGTGCGATTTCTTTTGCTTCCATCTCCCCAACCATTATATCCTGCATTCCACAGGAAGGTATGGGCTCAATGCATCCATCGAGTTCTGGCCAGACCACAGCAGCAATAATCTCGATTGACGAAAGACCTGTTGGCGATGCGTTCCATTTTTCCACCTCTCGCATGAGCATAGGTGCGGGAGCGAAAATAGGCACGTTCAACTCTTTCAGTAATTCCGCAGTCAAAGCAGGGTTTCCACCAAGAGGACCGCCGTTTATCCTGAACCACATCAAATTTATTACCGCGTCAACGAGGGGTTTACCATTTCTGAAAAAATAGCGTTTTATCGCTCTCAAGTTATGAACGCCATTGGCATAAACAGGAATGATGTTAAATTCCTTAAGCTCGTTTATGAAAGCCCTCACGGTTGATACACTCTGGCCAAAGTGCATCCCGCCGTAGAAAAGAATGCCAATCACTGGACGCATTTCCTCAAAATCTGATGCCTCCATGAACTCTTCTAAGTCCGTGAAATGCCCATAAAGAGGATGGTAGATGCCGTATTCCGGGAATTCAACTGGTTCTTTTGCCTTTGGCAGTTCGTATTCAAAGTATTCGCGGAGAAGAAGCAGGAACAGATTATAATAATTCTCCTTGCCTCCGTATCTCCAGTATTTGGTTATCCTAATATAATTTCTCGCATCCTTTATGGATTTGATTGGTAAGACCTTTCCTGCCGTCTCCACCATATTTTGAGCTCGCTCTATCTTTTGCCACAGTTCTTCGGGATTGTCCACTTCTGTGGAAGAACTTATTCGAGATGCAATTTTCGTACCTGAGAAAGAGCCTAACCTTGTTATCTCCATTAGCTTACTCATGGGACCTACAAGGTTTAAGACGATGTTTTTCGCATCTTTTAACGCATCGTAAGCGATTTCACTTGACCGCCCTCCACCTCTTATGTCAATCAAAACGGTGTCTGAACTTCGCAAATCATTTTTTACGATTTCACTGTCAACTTCTTCTTCATCTATCTGGTTAGGATAGTATATTTTAAAATCCACGTCTAATTCAAAGTCTTTGTTTAGTTCATTCATTGCCTCCGCGAGTGCTGGAGTTGGAACCGTCGAGATGCAGGTGATTTTCATTTTTTTCTTCTCCTATTTTCAAAAAAAGGGAAGTTTTAACTCCCCTCAAACCTTATTGCCGGAATCCAATTGTTGTACACCTTCCCATTTGAGTCTATGAACTCTTGGCATTTTATTGTTCCACCATCAGCATCTAATTCATCAGTATGATGAATCTGCGGATAAGAGCCTGTTTTAATGGTGTAGTTGTAAGTCATACCTGCTTCCAGGGTGAACGGTTCATCAAAAGTGATAGTATGCCAATCGTGTGCATAGCCATTCCAAGAGCCACTCACGTCCCACCCAGTAGCATTCCAAATCTTTACATATTCCGAATGCCCACCAGTTCCCTCGCAAGCATAAGTATACATTCTTTCTACTACGATGGGACGTGTTACCTCCAATGTCCCATTGTGAACACCAGAAATGCTGGGGTAGGGGTTAACTGGAGCGCAGGTATCAAAAAAGAAGCCTGTTTGGACTATAACGACCATTGCATTTGCTCCAGGAAGTACGCCAAAAGGTGTTTGTGCAAGCACTCTACCGGAAATAGAAGCACTGCCAAGTAAACCGCTTGGGTCAACAGTTGCATTCAATATCTCGTTTACTGCCTCTTCCCCGGCTGTGGTTAGCCATATATCGGTATCGGTAAGTAAATCTCCCTTTCCAATAGTGGTATTTACACTCCCCATCGTCCAGCCTACTGGAGAAGATAGTACTGCTGTTATGGCGTAATTTCCAGCAGTGAGGTTAGAGAACGTATAATTCCCATTGCTATCAGCGGTT